>JBBQLG010000182.1:0-10993 GCA_038327655.1 Cytophagales bacterium | reverse complement strand
GTACGGGCTGTTAGCCGCGACTTCGGCACCGGCCGACACCGTACCCAGCATTTCGCTGAGTTTCCGGGCGTAGGGCCGCATTTGCGTGATGTTATCCTGTGCCCGGCGCAGTTTGGCAGCCGCTACCATTTTCATGGCTTTGGTGATTTGCTGCGTCGAGGTAACCGAGACAATCCGGTTGCGTACTTCTTTTAGATTGGCCATTTTTTATAGTGGTAAGTGGAAAGGGGTTAGTCATTAGTATTTCAGAGCGAAGCACTAAGCACTAACCCCCATCCACTTTGAACTAAAATTATGCGTAACGACCGGCGAGGTCAGCGGCTACTTTCTTAATGGTCGACGTGGCTTCGTCGTCGAGTTTACCGGCTTTCAGACTGGCCAGTACGTTCGGGTACTGCGCACCGAGCAGCATGGCAAACTCCGTCTCAAATCCCCTTACTTTATCGACGGGTACTTTATCCAGCAAGCCGTTGATGGATGCGTAGATGATGGCCACTTGCTGTTCCACGGCTACGGGTGAATACTGCGCCTGCTTCAGGATTTCCTGATTCCGGCGGCCCCGGTCGATGGTCAGTTTGGTAGACGCATCGAGGTCCGAGCCAAACTTGGCAAACGCTTCCAGTTCGCGGAACTGCGCCTGATCGAGTTTCAGCGTACCGGCTACCTTTTTCATCGACTTGATCTGGGCGTTACCACCCACGCGCGATACCGAAATACCCACGTTGATGGCGGGCCGGATACCGGCGTTGAACAGGTTCGACTCCAGGAAAATCTGTCCGTCGGTAATCGAAATTACGTTCGTCGGGATGTAGGCGGATACGTCACCGGCCTGCGTTTCGATGATTGGCAGGGCTGTCAGCGAACCACCGCCTTTTACTTTACCCTGCAACGACGGCGGCAGGTCATTCATGGCCTGCGCAATGGTATCGTTGGCGTTGATTTTGGCGGCCCGCTCCAGCAGACGGCTGTGCAGGTAAAATACGTCACCGGGATAGGCTTCGCGGCCGGGCGGACGACGCAGCAGCAGCGACACCTCGCGGTAAGCCACGGCCTGCTTCGACAGATCGTCATACACTACTAAAGCCGGACGACCGGTATCGCGGAAATATTCGCCGATGGCGGCACCCGTAAACGGCGCAAAGAACTGCATCGGTGATGGGTCCGAGGCACCAGCGGCTACGACTACCGTGTAATCCATAGCCCCGGCTTTGCGCAGCGTGGCTTCGACCTGCTTGATGGTCGAGGCTTTCTGACCGCAGGCGACGTAGATACAATAGACGGGTTCGCCTTTGTCGTAAAATTCTTTCTGGTTGATGATCGTGTCGATGGCCACGGCGGTTTTACCCGTCTGCCGGTCACCAATAATCAGTTCGCGCTGCCCCCGGCCGATGGGGATCATGGCGTCGATGGCTTTGATACCCGTTTGCAGCGGCTCGGTTACCGGCTGACGATAAATTACGCCCGGTGCTTTGCGTTCCAGCGGCATCTCGAAGGTTTCGCCCTGAATGGGACCGAGCCCATCGACAGGAACGCCCAATGTATTAACTACGCGGCCGAGGATACCTTCGCCCACGTTGACGTAAGCGATCTGGCTGGTCCGTTTAACGGTATCGCCTTCTTTTACTTCCGAATAGTCACCGAGCAACACGGCGCCGACGTTATCTTCTTCGAGGTTCAGGGCGAGGGCCTGCAAACCATTGTCGAAGGCGAGTAATTCGCCGGCCTGTACTTTCGAGAGGCCGTAGATACGCGCAACACCGTCGCCGATTTGCAGCACCGTACCCACTTCTTCGAGTTCGGCTTCTGTTTGTACGCCGGCTAACTGCTGGCGTAGAATCGCCGATACCTCGTCAGGTCTTACGGATACCATATAGTTGGATTGTCGTTAATTATGAGTAAGAATTTGGGTGCAAAACTACGATTAAAATTCCATAAAAATTAGCGCAGTTTCCTAAATCCATGTCCGCTAAACTGACCGGCCAGTGGCAATATCGGACTGACTGACAGCCACAACAGGTCTTTCAGCAGCCTGTCGACCGTTTTTGCCCGTTCCGGTATGATTAATTACCTTTTAACGCCGGTAGCCCACCAAAATCGTACCGAACCTGTTATGTTACCGGGCAGTCCGGTTGAGATGGTCTGCCAGCCATCCGGGATATTTTGCCGTTAGTCCCTTCGACCAAACTTTTTAGTACCTTATTTACGTTTTAACCCTAATCAACCTTCGGTAAATGCAACCCCCTTTTTCGTCTATGATTCGTCAGTCTCTTTGTGCAGCCGGTTTTGTATCGGCTCTTTTTGTCTCTGCCCTTGCCGTAGCTCAGGTTCCTAAATCGGCCGTAAAAAAACCAGTTGCCAAAACAGGTGTTGCCAAAACAACCGTTCAACCAAAGTCAACGGGAGGGATAATCGCTTCCGGCCGTGATTCGCTCAGTTACAGCATCGGGGTAAGCATTGCGCAAAGCATTAAGCAGCAGGGAATTGCCGACGTAAATACGGCTATGCTGACGCGGGCCATCACCGATGCCCTCGGTACCGGTACCACGCAGCTTTCGCTGGAGCAGTGCCAGCAAATCATGCAAAGTTATTTTCAGAAACAAAGTGCCGGTAAGATGGCCGAAACCCAGAAAGTTAGTATGGTTAACAAAAAGATCGGCGATGCGTTCTTAGCAGACAACAAAGCCAAACCGGGTGTTCAGACCACCGCCAGTGGATTGCAGTACGTGGTCGAAAAAGAAGGAACCGGCCCAAAGCCCGCGTCGACGGACAAGGTAAAAGTACATTACACGGGTAAACTCATCGACGGTAAAGTGTTCGACAGTTCAGTTGAGCGCGGCCAGCCCATCGAGTTTCCGGTAACGGGTGTCATTCCGGGCTGGGTCGAAGCGTTGCAGTTGATGCCCGTCGGTTCCAAATGGAAGCTGTTTATTCCGGCCAGCCTTGCCTATGGTGACCGGGGTGCCGGGGCCGACATTGCGCCGGGTTCAACGCTGCTGTTCGATGTGGAGTTGCTGGAGATTGTGAAGTAGTGAGTAAGTGGTGAACGCGTGCAAGCATCGCGGAAGCGCAAAAACAGGCGGTTTACGAAAATCGGACTGTTGTGGTTGCCTTCCGTTTTTACACAATTAAATCCGGGTAAGTTTTATGAAGAAGTACCTGATTTTGCTGGTGCCCGTGCTGATGCTGAGTTTTCAGCCGGATAGTCCCTCGTCGAGTGCGCCCGTCAACAGACGCAACGCGCCCCGGTCCGTTTACACAGCGGACGATTTACAACCGACTACTTCGCAGGAAAAAGTGGAGCAGTTGGTGGCTAATATCCTGACCAAATACCATTACCGTAAAGTGCGGCTGAACGATTCGCTGTCGTCCGTGATCTGGGATAACTACCTCAAGGAAGTGGACAACAACAAAATCTACCTGCTGGCGTCGGATATCGCTTCGTTCGAGAAGTACCGGAATCAATTGGACGATGCCCTGATTAATGGCGATTTGACGCCTGCCTACGACATTTATAATGTGTTTCGCAAACGCTACGAAGAGCGCAGCGAGTTTGTAAAAGAGACGCTAAAGACGCCGTTCAACTTTACCGCCGACGAAACGTTCAACACGGATCGGGAGAAAGCGACTTGGCCCAAAAACGTTGAAGAGCAGAATGACCTCTGGCGTAAAGTGCTGAAAAATGAGTCGCTCGAACTGCGGCTGGCCGGTCAGAAAGACAGTACCATTACGTCGACGATGACTGCCCGTTACAAGAACCGGGACAAAGCCATTTCGCGCATCAAGAGCGAGGATGTGTTCCAGATGTACATGAACTCGTTTTCGGAAGCCCTCGACCCGCACACGAACTATCTGTCGCCCAAAGCGTCGGATCGGTTCACGCAGGAGATGAGCCAATCGCTGGAAGGCATTGGTGCGATGCTTCGCGAAGACGGCGATTACATCAAAATCGTTGATATTGTCCCCGGTGGTCCTGCTTTCAAAAGCAAACTCTTCACCAAAGAAGATAAGATTGTGGGTGTGGCGCAGGGCGATGGACCGATGGTGAGCATCATTGGCTATCAGGTAGACGATGCCGTGAAACTCATCAAAGGGGCCAAGGGAACGGTGGTGCGGTTACAGGTACGGTCGGCAACGGCTTTAGCCAGCGAATCGCCCAAAGAAATCCGGCTGGTACGGGAGAAAATCAAACTCGAAGATCAGCGGGCCAAAAAGGAGATCATCGAGATCACCGACAACGGCAAGCCCTACAAAATCGGCGTCATCACGATCCCTATTTTCTACCGTGACTTCGAGGGTGCCCGCAAGAAAGAAGCCGATTTCAGCAGCACAACCAGCGACGTAAAGAAATACGTGGATTCGCTCAAGATCGCCAAAGTGGACGGTATTGTGATCGACCTGCGCAACAACGGCGGTGGTTCACTGACCGAAGCCATCAACCTGACGGGCCTGTTCATCCAAAAAGGTCCGGTGGTGCAGGTACGCGAGTCGAGTGGCGAAACCGAAGTCTACACCGATCCCGATCCGTCCGTCACCTACGAAGGCCCAATGGCGGTGCTGGTAAATCGGTTCAGTGCCTCGGCGTCGGAGATTTTTGCGGCTGCCATTCAGGATTACAAACGCGGTATTATTGTTGGTGGGCAAACGTACGGCAAAGGCACCGTGCAAACCCTGATCGACCTGAACCAGTGGTTGCCCAAAGAGCCGGAGAAGGTGGGTCAGGTGAAAATGACCATCCAGAAATTCTACCGCATCAACGGCAGCAGCACCCAGCACAAAGGTGTGACGCCGGACATTGAACTCCCCTCGAACTTCAGCGCGAAGGAATTTGGCGAGAGTTCACAGCCAAGTGCGCTGCCCTGGGACCAGATTGCCACGACTCGCTACGACGTGACACGTGCCGTAGATGATAAGGTGCTGGCCCGGATTCGGGACAAGTTTGAGCAGCGGCTCAAGTCGGACCCGGAACTGAAGTTGTTTGCCCAGAAACTGGCCGACGACAAAAAAGCCCGCGAAAACACGGTGGTATCGCTCCAGGAAAGTAAGCGCAAAAAAGAGCGTGACGAAGCGGAAAAGAAACGGGCGGCCATGAATAAACTGGACCTGTCGGATGACGACGAAGTAGCCGCCGGATTAGTTGCGCCCGATGGTGCAGCAACAGTTACCGACTCGACTAAAGTAGCCGCATCGGGCAAGACGACAACCAGCAAAAATCAGGCGGGTAAAGCGTCTTCGACCGTAGCAGCCACTAAAGTACCGGCTGTCGCCAAAAAGAAAAAGGACCTGTACCTGACGGAAACCGGCCGGATTCTGGCCGATATGATTGCCGCCACCGGTGGTCGCCATCAATAAGTAACACGAATACAGAAAGCCCCGCGTTGGTATCCAACGCGGGGCTTTTGTGTGTACTGACCGAACGCGGGGCATAAGATACACAGCCCGCTTTTCTGAATGGCTTGAAGCAATGACCCACGCACAGGTTAGCAAACCCGCAGGGCACGCTCCACTTCTTTTTGATACAGTCGCCCGATGGGTAATTCCTGCCCGGCCACCTCGACATGGCGGGGGGGGTAGGTGCTGACGTGCGAAGCAGCCGCAATAAACGACCGGTGTACCCGCACAAACTGACCGGTGGGCAACATGGCTTCGAGCGCACTGATGGTTTGTTTAACGACCAGCGGTTTGCCGGTTACCGTAATGATGCGCACATAGTCTTTCAGGCTCTCGATGTATAAAATCTCGCCGGTCATCACCTTCACTAATTTACGGTCGACCCGGAAGTAAAGAAATCCCTCTTCGGTGGGTTTCGCTGGCTCTTTTTCGGGCAATGTAGCCATAACCGGCCTGTCCGTCCTTGTCATCACTTTGCCCACAGCCCGCAGAAACCGGTCGAATGGGATGGGCTTGAGCAGGTAATCGACAATGTCCAGCTCGTAGCCGTCGAGGGCAAACTCGCGGTAAGCGGTCGTGAAAATAACGGGGGGTGGGTTGCGGAGGGTTCGCAGAAAATCGGTGCCGAGCAGTTTGGGCATGGTAATATCCAGAAACATCAGGTCGATGGGTTGCTGTTGCAACACCCGGAAGGCATCCAGGGCGTTTTCGCAGCGGGACGCCAGTTCCAGCCCCTGTACGGCGTCGATGTAGTAGGCCAGCACCTCCAGGGCGGGCGGCTCATCGTCAACAATCAGGCAGCGTAGTGTCGTATCGCCCTTGTCCATCTATTTCGCTGTCCGGTATGAAATGACTCCCAGTCTGTTAAAGCGGCCTTTAGCCCTGTCACACGTAGCCAGACTGCACGTATGCCAGGCAAATGCACCGGCCACCGTACCTTGCGGGACTGGCTATTGGTCGCCAAGAGAGATGGGTAAGGTAACGATAGCGGGCTGGCGAAACGGTCAAATTTGATTCAGCGGTAAACGGGATGCGGCTATGTATCCATTTGTGTTGGCAACAGAATCCAACTTGCCGACCAAAGGGATAGCATCATTTGGCTGAGCGGGTGAGCCGGGATGTCAATCCATCTGTTCCGACGACGGCATGTTCGGATGATAGCGGTAGTGTCAGTGAAACAATGTACGTATCCGGTTCAGCCCATACCTGTAAACTAAACGCGTCGTCGTAGTGAAAATATAGTTGTTTTCGGATGTCAGTCAGCCAAACAGCATTGTCCGGTGGATGGTCGTGCCCATTTATGACTTTCAGCGTCAGGTGCGTTGCCTCAATGGCCAGGTCGATACTCACCCAGGTCGGATCGTCAGTAGCGGGATCGCCAGCCGCAGCATCGTCAGTAGCTGGCAACTCGGTCAGGTGGTGAAACGCCCGCTCAACAATGGGGAACAGCGACAGCGGAGCAATCGACTGATTACCGACAGTGCCCCGACTGGTGAACGACACGTCCAGCCCATCGGGGTGCATGATGCGTTGCAAGGACAGGTAATACGTTATGATTTCCATTTCCCGGTGCAGCGAACCGGTAGCTTCCTGACTTTCATAGAGCATGTACCGCAGAAAATGGGCCAGGTGCAGCACCATGTCGGGGGCCTGCTTTGGTTGAAACCGGATCAGGGTGTATAAAACGTTGAGCGAATTGAACAGGAACGACGGGTTCACGTTCAGTTTCAGCAGGTGCAGTTCCGTCTGAAGTTTTTCGTATTCGAGTTGCCGGGATTCACGCTGTTTACGTGTCCAGGCATTAAACAGGTTTATACCAGCCGCCAGAAAACCCACCAGCACAAAATCATAACTGAACGTGATCCAGCCCGTTACATGGTGCAGGTCTTCGGTTAAAGCGACAAACAGTCCGTCAGGTTCCGATGGAAAATCCAGCAAAAAAGGCTGGATCAAATACAGGTCCAGTTCGGCCAGGAGCTTCTGGAGCAGGAAACTCGACACCATCAGGCCACTGAATGCTACCAGACAAAACGCGTATCGCCTGCGCAGGAGCAGCGGAAAAACCCCGTACAGCAGCGTGTACGTAAAAAAGAGGTACGCGGGCAACGACTCAAAAAAAAGGTTGATCCAGTACAGTTTTGCATACGTCGCATCGGACAGTAACTGACGGGCGCTGAGAAACTCGAAAGACGAAAAAAACGCCAGGATGCCGATCCAGAACAGACAGTGCCGAACGACTCTTTTGCAGCGGATAAACAGCATGGCTTTCTACAATTCAGGCACTGAATGGAATTGTTTCGACGGACTGGCTACGCGTTGAAGCGGAATGGTTAACTCAACTTCGTAACGGTCTTTTTCGGGATGAATCAACAGCGTATGCTGATTCGGAAACAGTAAGGACAGGCGTTTGCGGGCATTGAGCAGGCCAATCCCATCGAACCTGGTTACGGGCGGGGGCACGTCGTCCCGGCTGTTGGTTACGGTAAAAACCAGCATCTGATCCAGCACCTGGGCGACGATATTAATGTAAACCTGACTGGTTTGCCGGGAAGAGCCGTGTTTAAAGGCGTTTTCCACGAATGGAATCAGCAACAGGGGTGGACTCGTCTTGCCCGACAGGTCTCCCGTCACCTGCATCGTAACCTGAAGCCGGTTGCCATACCGCAGTTTTTCGAGTTCGATATAGCTCTCAATGGCCTGTATTTCGTTCTGGAGCGGTATCTGGGACGCATTGCATTCATCGAGCATGTAGTGCATCAGGGCGGCCAGTTTCAGCACGACTTCGGGCGCATGGGCCGACTGCCTGAGCGTGAGTGCATACAGATTATTGAGGGTATTGAACAGGAAATGCGGGTGAATCTGCGCTTTGAGCAACCGTAGTTCAGCACGGGTCGTCTCCTGCCTTAGCTGTTGGTTGTTTCGCTCTTTGCGGTACCAGTGCCGCCACAATTTCAGGCTGACGCCTATGCCCGCTATAGATAACTGAACCAGTATGGGCACCAAAGACGGGGTGGAGCCACTACCGGCGTCGATGGAATGTAGCGTGGATTTACCGGTGTTTATCGGCAACAGAACATAGTATAGGTAGAGGTAATTACCAACCCACACGCCGAAGCACCAACTTACAAAGCGAATTCCACACGTTAGCAGTTTACCAGCCAACAGGCAGGGCAAAACACCATACAGGGCCGTGTAAAAACAGAACAGAATGAAGGGCAACAGTTGAAGGGCAACGGTAGGATTATAACCGGCCGTCAGGCCATACAGGTTTGTCTGAAACGGAACCAATAGAAAATAGGCCGCCCAAAAAAGGAAATGCCGCCCCAGCCACGACCAGTTGACACGGTGATACCAATCGGGTAGTGAAGAGACGGTCATACAGCGAACGATTCGTTAGTTGCCGGACTATTCAGGAACTGCCTGACCCGAAAAAGAAATCAGGGTGAATATAGGCCAATGGTTTTATGCTGCGTGTGGGCAACGGATTTTCATCGACAAACGCCGTTTGTCGCCGAAAAGCAGAGTAACCGCTGTCGGTATGCTGTTAGTCGATGGGGATTGGCAGACTGGCTTTTTCTGCTCAACTTTCAGATAATCAACCCTATCGTTCAACTATTCCCTGTACCGCTATGAAAAAAATAATCCTGCTCTGCTCATTTATCTACCTGACCAGCCTGGTACTGGCGCAGGCTCCCAGGCCTAAGCCCGAGCGGAAATTAGTACTGGAAAATGACAAGGTAAAAGTAGTGGAATACACCAGCCAGCCCGGTGGCGATGTTTGCGGGGAAGGCATCCACAAACATCCCCCTCACCTGACGGTGTTGCTGACGGCGGCTAAGGTACAGGTGCTGCTCCCGGATGGGCGAAAATTAAATCAGAACGCCCCTGCCGGTACTACCTTCTGGAGCGAAGCCGAAACGCACTCAGTGTCCAACATGGGCAAGACCCCCGTGAAAGCCTACATCATCGAGTACAAGAACAAGGCTAAATAAAGCCAGCCACTTCTCCGCATTCAGCCTGCCTGTTTTGGGATACTCAATCCGTTTGCTGCGCCGTATCACAAAAATACGAACACATCTATCAGTTAACCTATTCATAGTCAACCGTATCGGCGGATCAATGCGTTTTTACTCTTTATACCGTCGGTCGGCGACGAATGGTATTCGACGCGTGTAGCGTGTGGTCTGACAGTCGGCATTGGTTGACTGTCGAATACCTCGGCGCGGCCTGTTGCGGTCAGCTACCTTTCGGCTGAATCCAACATCAACCGCTCCCATGAACCGATTTATACACGTCCAACGCTCCCTGAGACCCCGCTTAGTCTGGCTGCTTCTTTGCCCCCTGCTGCTCCTATCCTGCCAGGACGAGAAAGTACTCGGACCGTCTGACGCGGCTACCTACTCCGGCGACGTAGTTACGTCCTGGCTGACGATGCAGCTCAAAATCACGCAGACCAATCCCCTGTCGCCTTTCTTACCCCCCCGCCGGTTTGCCTACACCGCCATTGCCGGGTACGAAGCCTTAGTGCCGGGTCTGGCTGGTTATCAGTCGATTGCGCCCCAGATCAACGGCCTGCCCGCCCTGCCAACGGTTACCGCCAATACCACCTATTTTTGGCCGGCCTGTGCCAATGCCGCTTTTGCCGCCATGAACCGCAATTTCTACCCCACGCTTTCAGCCGCCGGCAAAGCGTCGATTGACTCGCTGGAAACACTGAACAACAACCAGGCCCTGAAAACCACGACCGCCGACGTGCTGAACCGCTCGGCAGATTTTGGCAGAAAGATCGCGGCTATTGTGTTCGAGTGGTCGAAATCCGATGGCTTCGACGACGCCACACCCTATACAGTGCCAGTCGGAGTGGGTTTGTGGGTGCCGACGCCCCCTGCTTTTGCCGCGCCGGTGGGAACAAACTGGGGGAAGGTGCGCCCTATCGTAGCGGGTAGTGATACCGGCGTCGATCAGGGCTTACCCGTTGCCTACTCGACCGACCCCGCTTCGGCCTATTATGCCCAGGCCAAAGAACTGTATGACATCAACCAGAACCTGACCGCCGAACAAAAAACCATCGCGCTTTTCTGGGCCGACGGTGGCGACGGCAAAAGCTACACAAGCGGCCACTGGCTGAACATTCTGAACCAGGTATTGCAGAGCCGGAACGCGAAACTGGATGTGGCGGCTGTGGCCTTTGTCCAGATGAGCATTGCGCTGGCCGACGTACAAATCAGCATTTTCAAGGGGAAGTATAAGTACAATGCTATCCGACCCGTTACCTACATTCGGGCCACGCAGAACCAGACGACCTGGAACCCGTTTCTTGCCACACCCGCGCACCCTGAATTTCCGTCGGGCCACGCGCTGCAGGACGGGGCCATGTTTCAGACGCTAACGCTGTTGTTCGGGACTAACTACAAATTCACCGACAACTCGTACAATCTGGTCGGGTTCAGCCCTCGTTCGTACAACTCGTTTGAAGAAGCGGCCAATGAAGCGTCCATTTCGCGGGTCTACGGTGGGATTCACTACCGCAAGTCGTGCGACGTGAGCAGCACGCAGGGCAAAACTCTCGCCAATAATGTGACGCAAAAACTAAAATTCAAGCCGT
>JBBQLG010000181.1:0-11053 GCA_038327655.1 Cytophagales bacterium | reverse complement strand
GGATTCTGGCCCAATTTCCTGCCGAATCATATCGAAAAATTCACGCTGGTATTGCAGGGATGTTTTGCCCGGCGTATGGCGTTTTACCTTGTGCGAATCTTCGGCACCGTACAGCATAAAATCGGTCTTGAAAAAAGTAATGCCCATTTTCCGAAACGTGCGGAAAACGGTGCGCAAGTAATCCATGACGGCAGGATTGCTGGTGTCAAGCGTGTAAATTTCTTCGTCCATGGCACCCCACAGCCGTCCTTCGCCATACATGGCCATATTGATAACGGGGTTTCCATCGTTGTTGCGCAGAATCCAGTCGGGATGGGCTAGGTAGGTCTTGCTGCGGTTACCAATCATGTAGGGCCCAATCCAGATGCCGGCTTTGTAGTTGTTGGCAATAATTTCGTTGACAGCCGGTTCGATACCTCCCGGAAATTTTTCGCTCGGCTCGAGCCAATCGCCCACGTGCGGGTGGTAGCCGGCGTCGATTTGAACCGTTTGAATAGGAACGCGTGGCGTGAGTGTATTAAATCCGGTTAAATATCCCGACAGCATTTTTTCGGTCAGGTAATAGTAAGAATAATACCAAGAGCACCAGTGATAGGTTTGTTTTTTATCATTTTTTACGTGCATAAATTGGGCAACGGCACTGGCTTCGCGTTGCATGGCCTGGAAAGCCGACTCATTTTCGGTGAAATAAACGGTCGGCAACTCTGCTACGGGGAGTTGCTCGGTGGCTATGCAAACCTCAATCAATTTATTTCCACCGTGTCTGTTTGTCGGAAATACATTCGTAAAGGCGTTGTATTTAGTGTAATCACGCGTTGAAATAACCAGTGTACTGCCCGAATCGGGCACTAAGCCCGTTAAGGGACCGCAGCTGCTCAGATCCGTTTTGTCGGTAGGCCAGTTGTGCATGCCACCCTGACCCATTATCCGCGTAGCCGTCCGGTATATTTTTTGGGCACCCCTTGTTTGGGCTTCCCTCAGTATCGAAACAAAATCTACTTTTGTTTTTATCCCTTTAAGGGATGGGTTTATCACTATGGCATTTTTCTGGTAACTGAAATTGAGTTCAAAAATACCGTCGAGTAAAACATACTGAATGGTTTTCGACGAACCCTTGGCCGTGATAACGATTTTCAGGGGTTTCAGCGAGCCATTGTTGATAGCCGGGTAACAATGGGTCAGACTAACAGAAGAGCCAATTATATCGAATGTTCCATCTGGGTGTATTTTGTATTTAATGGGTTGGGCAAGCGAGTAAATTGTGGCGGTCAGCAGTAGCAGGCCCGTGTAAATCAGTCTAAGATTGCTCATTTTCGTGCTTTCAGAGTTAAACTACAGGTCGAGACCACCAAATAACGCCATTTGCTCCGTGTAGCCCCCCTGCTTATCGCCCAGACCTATCCAGCCTTGGTGTGTTAGCGACACAACTTGCCCCTGTATCCATCAGCCAGTCGCCATATTCTTAAGAATCTGGTGGGATCTGATAGGGTCTTGCATGATAGGAGGTCCCCCGAAGCGACCGATTATCCGGTCTAAAACCGCAGTCGACGTAAATATTGGCCGCTTGTCTGCAAACAGGCCAGGCCATCGACAACATTATCCCGCTCCAACATGAAGTGACGGATGCCCTGACGATGCGCTTCGGCAAACAGCGGCCTGAAGTCGATGATGCCGCTGCCGGGACAGGCGAAGTCCCGTTCGGCCCCCGGAGCCATATCTTTCACGTGAAGAATCGTGTAGCGGCCGCTGTATTTCCTGAGCATAGCCAGCGGATCGGCTCCCCCTTTGGTAACCCAGTACAGATCCATTTCACACTTCACCAAAGCGGGGTCGGTGTGGGCCATCAGGTAATCGAAGGGTAACCCGGCTTCCATCGGGATAAACTCTTTATCGTGGTTGTGCCAGCATAAAGTTAGCCCCCGCTGTTTACATTGTTCACCCAGCTTATTGAGTAGTTCGGCACTGCGCTGACAGTCGGCCAGCGAAAATGGACCTCCGACTAACCAGGGCCAATACGCCACCGCGTATCTGGCATTGAGGGCCTTCAGGTTGTCTAATTTTGGCCCTATCCTGTCAGGATTGATGGAGAGGGAAAAATCGCCCCCACCAATAATGTTCAGGCCAATCTGGTCGCAGAATCTAAGGAAATCCGAAGCTGAATCGCCGTAGAAACTACCCGTTTCCATCTCGCTGAATCCGTAGTCAATAGCTTTTTGGAGCGTCCCCTGCCAATCCTGTTTTAACTCTTTGTTGACAATACCGGCAATGAATCCAAACCGATCGAGTCGCTTTGCCGCCGGTTCGCCCAGTACTGGCAACGTAGCTAGCGAAGCAACACCCGCCGTCAGCCTTTTGGCGAAGGCCCGCCGTGATAAAAGGGTACGTATGCCGTCAGAAAGCATAAATAGATCAGTTTACGTATAAAAACAACACCTCTCCCAGGCTCGACCGATACCAACCGAGCCAGCCTTATAAACGTTTTGCTTTCCGTTCCCGCACCGCAAAGTCTGCCGCGCGGGCCGTCAGCGCCATGTAAGTCAGCGATGGGTTTACGCAGGAAGAGGAAGTCATGCAGGCTCCGTCGGTCACGAACACGTTTTTGCAGGCATGAACCTGATTATGTCCGTTCAGGACCGACGTTTTGGGGTCGTGTCCCATGCGGGCGGTACCCATTTCGTGAATGGCTCCCCCCACCGCTGACTCATTGTCGTACCCACCGACGTTAGTTAGCCCTGCTGATTCGAGCATCTCTTTGGCATCGTTCAGCATATCGACCCGCATTTTCTTTTCGTTCTCGCCGAACTCCGCGTCGAACACGACCGTCGGCATCCCCCATGTATCCCGCTGGTTTTTGTCCAGATACAGCCGATTTTTGTAGTCCGGCAAGTGCTCACCGAAGGCCACCAGCCCCATTGTCCACAACCCCGGACGGGTCAGTTCGTCTTTAAGCGATGCCCCGAAGGCCATCTCAGCCACCCGGCGTTGCCAGCCCTGCCGACTACCGCCCCCCTGATAGCCAAAGCCACGCAGGTAATCGCGTTTGTCGGCACCGATGTTGCGATACCGGGGAATGTAGATGCCATTGGCCCGTCGCCCGAAGAAGTAGCGGTCCTGTCCGCTTTCAAGTTGTCCATAGGCACCAATCGCAAAATGGTGGTCCATGAGGTTATGTCCCAATTGCCCCGAGTCGTTGCCCAGGCCGTTCGGAAAGCGGTTGGATATTGAGTTGAGTAGCAGGGATGTAGACGCCATAGCGCTGGCACATACGAACACTATATCGGCATAATACTGGCGGCTTTCGAGCGTAACCGCATCCACCACCTGCACACCCGTTGCCCGTTGTTTCTGGGCATCATACAAAATTTCGGTCACCACCGAATCGGGCCGGAGGGTAAGCCGCCCGGTGCGGACGGCGGGGGGCAGCGTGCAGGACTGGGTGCTGAAATACGCGCCAAACGGACAGCCCCGGCTGCACATATCCCGGTACTGGCAGGATGCCCGCCCGTTGTCGAGGTGAATGTTAGTTGATTCGGATAGATTGGCCGAACGCCCCACGGTCATGACCCGGCCCGGAAAGTTTTTCTCGATACGCTTCCTGACTTCTTTTTCGATAAAAAACATGTCCATGGGCGGCAGAAATTCACCGTCGGGGAGTAGGGGCAGGCCCAGTTTTTCGCCCGATATGCCCGCTATTTTCTCCACATAGGAATACCAGGGAGCAATGTCTTTATAACGAATGGGCCAGCCTACCCCAATCCCTTCTTTGGCATTAGCTTCAAAGTCGATGTCGCTGAACCGGTAGGACTGCCGTCCCCACATAATGGATTTGCCCCCCACGATGTTGGGCCGCATCCAGCGAAACGGTTTTTCCTGCCGATACGAGGTGCTGGCACCGGGCATCCAGTAGCTGGGTGCGCTGTTGGCGACTCCCGCATCCTGCGGACTTTGCGGGTACTTTCTGGCAAGGCCACCTAAACGTTCGGTTTCGCTGGCTTCCCAGGGTGTTTTCATGGCCTCCGTGTAGCCGGTTACGTGTTCAAGCGGTCGGCCCCGTTCCAGCATCAGTACGCGCAGGCCCTTCTCGGTCAACTCCTTGGCGGCCCACCCGCCACTTACCCCGGAGCCAATCACGAGGGCATCGTAGCGCAGGTCTTTTTCGGCATCAATGTTAAGATTCATACTTAAATGGCCCAGGTCCGCTGGCCCGGTTTTAGGGGTATTTCGCCCTCGAAGCGACCTGGTATTGCTACGTAGTCGAGGGCCTGGGTGGCACCCGTTTCGGATGTGAAATAGCCCACAATTGTCAACTCGCGCAGCGTGGTAAAAAACGCCTTTTCCTGCCGCGCGAGTTGTTCCATAAGCCCCGCTTTTTGCGGGCCTTTGAGCAACTCAAACCGTTTGCCGTGCGCCGACTGACTCAGCGCGTCGGTCTGCTGCAAACCACGCCGAAAGGCTTCCTGCTGGGTGGTATCGGTGCAATGACCGATGACGTAGCTGACAAATTCACCTATGCCCGCAGCCTTAGCGCCGGGCGTGTTGGTGGTCGGTATGATTACCTCGGCCAGTTCAGTGATGAGGGTCTGTTCTTCAGCAGAAAACCGCCCCGGAATGCTATTGGCTGTTTCGCGCAGTAAAGCCGCCTGCACGGGCAGCGACAGGGTGCCGCCGATGAGCATCAGCAGGGTTTGCACAGCTTTTCGGCGGGGTACATTCAGGCTGGAATGGTTGGTTTCGGGTGTCATAATTTACGAAACGTCAATAGTCCGATAGGCTTTCAGCGCGGCTTCGGCACCTTCTTTACCCGGATTGCTCAGGCCGTGTTCCAGTCCCACGCAACCTCGATAGCCTTTGTTCCAGAGATGTTTCAGCACGTTGGGATAGTTGATTTCGCCGGAGGTGGGTTCTTTGCGGCCCGGCGTGTCGCCAATCTGAATGTAGGCGATTTCGTCCCAGGCATAGTCGAGGGTGGGCAGCAGGTGGCCTTCCTGGACCTGCACGTGGTAAAAATCGAAGAGCACTTTCACGCTCGGTCGGCCTACAGCTTTGGCCAGCGCGTAGGCCTGCGGAATGGTGTGCAGAAACATGTTGGGGTGGTCCACTTTATGGTTCATGGATTCCATGACCATGACCAGGCTATGCGGTTCGTAGATGTCGGCGATGCGCTTGAGCAGGTCGATCGCGTTGGCGGTCTGAAAATCCCCGGGCAAACGCGGGTCGGCGGCTCCCAGCACGTTGTGAATAACCTTCGTATTCATCCGTTTGGCAATCTCGACAGAGGCCCGCACATCGGCCAGAACGCCCTCGCGCAGACTGGCATCACGCCCGGCAAACGTTACCTCCTTAAAGGTCAGCGTACCCACAAACTGTCCGAAATCCATGCCCAGTTGCTGCACCGCCCGGCTGATGCGTTCCTGCTCGGCCACGGGTCGGCGGAAGAGCATCGTGGATTCCCACGCCCGGAACCCCTGATCGTAGCCCCACTTGATTTCATCTACCGGGTCGGTCGGAACCAGCCCTTTGAAAATTCCGAATTCGGGCGAGAACTTGGTTTTAAAGGGGGGAGTCTTGTCAGCAGGGCTTGCCCTGACGGCATCTATAGCGGCCATTATGGAAGCTCCGGCGGTAAGCGTATTTCTGACAAACGTACGACGATGCATGATGGAGACTGGGGAAAGCGTTAGCGTAAAATGGCCTGATCGGTTTCGGGGTCCTGGTCCTGCCCCAGCAGAAAGGCCAGCAAGTCGGCCATTTCCTGTTTGGTCATCAGCTGGTCCAGCCCCTGCGGCATCATCGACACCGGCTGCATCTCCATCGAGAGAATGTCGGCCCGCGGAATCCGTACTGAACTGGTCTGCGACGTGCCCAGCACGATAACCGAAGGGCTTTGTTCCTGAATGAGGCCCCTATGCTCACCCGTTTTGGTTTTGACGCGGTAGGTTTCGTACTCCCGCACGAAGCTGGCACCCGGATACACAATGGCTTCGAGCAGGTCATGAGCCGACCGGTCTTTCTGAATCGAGGTCAGATCCGGCCCGAATTTGCCGCCTTCGGCCCGCACCCGGTGGCAGGTCGAGCAGATGGCTTTGCCGTAGAACAGCACCCGGCCCCGTTCCAGGTCCGCCCCCCCAATCAGGCTTTCTAGTTCGTTCAGCCGCTGTAATCGCCCGGCCTGCAAACCGGCCAGTTTCGTGGTCAGCTTGGCAACGGCAGGTTTCACCTCGGCGGGATAATCGGCAAAAAGAGCGGTTATGCTTTCCTCCGAAAAACTCCCCAACCCCGGCGAATTGGTCAGTATGTTGGCCAGTGCCAGGCCAATGGGTGCCGGGTGATAGCCTTTGAATACCGGCACTAAGCGTGGCAAAATGAACGGGTCGGCATTGGGCAGATAGCCCTGCGCCAGTTTCAGCAATTGCCCATTCGTCAGTTTCCCCTGCGCCAGAACCGTGGCGGCCTGTTGCCGCAACGGCGCGTCGGCTCCGGCGGTTAGCTGCTCATAGAGATAGGTAAAGTGTGGTTCGGAGAAGGCGGGCCGAGTTTTCAGCAATGTACCGACTGCGCCCATCCGCAGCGACGCGGGCAGTTCTGGGTTATCAGCCACCTGCTGGAGCTGACCCGTTAGCGTGGTGAGGTTGCGCAGGCCGGTCAGTTCGAGGGCGCGGGCCTGCACCGCAGGGTCGCCAGCTGACACCAGCTGCTGACCGATACCGTCCACCCAGTTTGTGGGCAGTTTTTCTTTCGGGAAACGGGCCATCGTGTTCAGCAGAAACAGTTTCCGGGTAGCCGGAGCCGTTTTAAGCTGGTCGGCCATGAATTGCTGCATCGGGACATCCTGACTGAACGCCACCAGCATATCGCCGAACAGTTGCTCATCGTCGGCGGTAAGCGATGGCCCCAAAAAGCGTTTTTTCAGGAACGCGGTCATCTCGCCCGACCAGTTGGCATGGTGCGACGCAACCCATAGGGTGGTACGTTGCAGGTCTTTATTGGGGCTGTTGAGAAAGGCCGTTAGCTGACCCGCCCGCAGGGGCGAGGGGCGCATCTGGTCGAGGGCAATCAGGGCCGCTTCGCGCACCAACGGCGACAGATTCGTCAGCGCAGCCGCAACGGGCTGGGGTTGGTTGAGGGTGATAAGCGAATAAATCAAGGCGTGCCGCACGAAGCGGTCATCGTTTTTGGCCGCTGCCGACAGCAGGGCCGGAACCGCTTTGGCTACACCTAACTGACCCAGGGCCGTAGCGGCCTGTCGGCGGGTGCTTAGGTCGCGGTTGCCCAGCATATGTATCAGCATGGGCATGGCCGCAGCATCCCGCGCGAGCCCCACCGCTCGGGATGCTGCCACGCGCACCTGTATGTCGGCATCGGTCAGGGCCGCCCGAACCCCCGCCAGCGCGGGAGCCGTGCCAATACGGTACAGCGCGAAAACGGCCTTTGTACGGGCATCGGCGTTTTTCGATTGCCTCGCTACGTTTGTCAGTAGCCCCACTGCAGCCGTGCCGAGGTCAACGAACCGTTCTACGGCCCGGTCGCGCACGGTGGGTCGGGTATCGGTCAGGTAGTTAACGGCCTGGATAGCGGGTAAATTTGCCCAGTCGATGCGGTTGCCGGTGGGGTCCTTGGCGGGCGTGGCGGCTTTCCGGCGTACCCGGTAAATAGTGCCTTTCAGTTCGGCCTTCGATACCTGCGAAAGCGGACACCCCTCTATGAACCAGCCCCCCGTTTCTACCACCAGCAAACTCCCCTCGGCATCTTCCAGCACATCGGTGGGGTGAAAATCTTCGTCGTCGGTCGAGAAAAATACGGAGTCTTCGGTACGGAACGAGCCCCCCTCCCGGATGAGCTTATGGCGCAGCACCCGGTGCGTATTGAACTGAGTACTGAACAGATTGTCCTTGAAATCGGGGCCCAGTGCCGTATGCCGGTAACGGCCAATGCCCGACGGTGCTACCCGCGAATATTTCGTAACGACCGGCATCAGCTCGCCCGTGCGGACTAAGCTGTCCTGCGCAATGCGGTTGCTGGGTTTGGGGTACACGCCCCCTTCGGTCCAGTAGACAAGGGCATCACGCAGCCCGGCCTGGGGGTCGGTGAAGTACGTTTCGGTGCCAATGGGTTCGGAGGCTTCGGTAAAGGCCAGCTCGACGGGGTTGTTCATGCCCCCCGCCGAAATCCACTCCAGCCCCGAGCCGTCGGGCCGAAACCGCCAGATGCGGCCCGTCCCACCCTTCATTCGTTTGCCTTCTTTGGAGGTAATGTCGAACCCAGTTCCGGCACTCGCTACGTAGAGCCAGCCATCGGGCGCGGCAAATGGACCAATGACGCTGTTGGCGTTAACGTTCAGCACCCAGCCTGTCAGCATCACCTCGCGTTTGTCGGCTATGCCGTCGTTGTCGGTATCGGTAAATTTGATCAGGTCCGGGGCCGACGTAGCGTAGAGACTGCCTTTGTAGAAAACGCCCCCCTGCGGAAAACCCACCTTATCGGCGTAAATGGTGCTTTTGTCGTAGGTTCCGTCGCCGTTTGTGTCGGTCAGGAGTTTGATGCGGAACTGCGGATTGTCGAGTGCGTCCTTCGTTTTTTTATAGACGTGGCCAATGGACTCATAGACGAACATACGCCCGGTTTCGTCCACGGTGGCAAACATCGGAAAATCGACCAGGTTTGGCCCGGCGGCTACGCTTACTTCGTACCCATCCGGCACGCGGATACTGGCCAGTTTTTCGGCGGCTGATTTGGCCGAACCAGCGGGCCGTTGCGGTTGTGAACTGCTGAGTAGTCCGACCAAAACAGCAGCACTCAAAAGTGGCATAAACAGAGGGCGTAGTTTTGGTAGAAACATAGGGCAGAGTACGTTACAGCGATTCAGAACAAAACCTGGAAAGATTCATAGACTACAAATTTTCAGACAGTTGTTCTATTTAACGGATGAACCAGCGGTCCAATGTCACGATTTATATCCGGCCATCTGGGTGGGTCTGGGTGGGGGCTGATTGACACCGGGTCATTGACGTGATTTTGCCGGTAAAAGCGAGGGGACGAATTTCTTCCCGTTCCTTACAACCCCCGACTTTTCAGCCAGTTGAGCAACTGAATTTGCCATTGGCCCCAGGCGGCAGTGGGCGGGTTAGGGTCGCTCATGCCGAAGCCGTGGCCACCATCGCCGTAAAGGTGCATCTCAACGGGTACGTTGGCCTGTTTCAGCGCGGTAAAGTACAGGATACTGTTTTCAACCGGTACCGTTGCGTCGGGTGTGGGGTGCAGCAGCAGCGTGGGTGGCGTTTGGGCCGTAACCTGCCGCTCGTTGCTGAAATCGAGCAGCAGACTGTCGGACGCGTAGCGGCCCAGCAGGTTGTTAAGAGACCCCCGGTGTGCTACGGGGCCAGTGCTGATAACGGGGTAAACGAGTATCGCAAAATCGGGTTTGCTCAGCCTTGGGTCGGCGGTTGGGGTGCGGTGGTAGTGCGTGGATACCGTAGCGGCCAGGTGCCCGCCCGCCGAGAAACCCATAATGCCGATACAGTCGGGGTGGAGGTGCCAGCGGGTGGCGTTTTGGCGAATGATCGTCAGCCCCTGCAAGGCATCGGCCAGCGGCACTTCGTGTTGGTAGGTCATCAGCCGGGCGTCGGGCAGCCGGTATTTGAGCACAACCCCCACAATTCCCTTACTCGCCAGCCATTCGGCCACCTGCATTCCTTCGATTTCGAATGCCAGAAACCCGTACGCCCCACCGGGACAAATCAGCATCGCCGTACCCTTTGCCCGCTTCGGGTCGGGCAGATAGACTGTGATGGTTGGCTTGCTTACCTGACTGATGCGCAGGATGTTATCGCGCCAGACCCGCTCCCGTAACGTATCATTGCGAAGGGCATTGGGTGGTGTGCCTAACCAGAGCGGCAGTGCTATTTGCGCCCGAAGTGGCGATGTTAACAGGATAAAGAAAAGGAAAGCCAGCCAGCAAAATCTCATAAGTCAGTACGTATCAGGATTGTTGAATCCGGTTCATACCCGCCCGTAGCGGCATGGTTTTACCGTGCCATTCGAACGTACCCATCAGACCGGCGGGCAGTGATACCTCACCCAAAATGCCGGTTTTTCCGGTTCGTTTCAGGTAGAGCCGGATATCGCCCTGGGGGTGGGGCATGGTGCAATCGAGCGAGGTGAGTGGGCCAAGTGCGGGCTGGATACGTACCGTTTTAAAACCGGGGGATGCCGGAACAATGCCACTCACCAGCGACAGCAGATAATAATTGGGGCTGGCACTCCACGCGTGGCATTCCGAACGCGGATTTACTTCCCACTCGGCAAAGGTGGTCAGGCCCTGTGCCAGCAGGTTACGCCAGGGTTGCAGGCCGGGCAGATAATGGTCGCCCAGGCCGGTTTTTTGTAGAGCCTGCGCGTTGTAAAACTGAAAATACGTTTCCGACGGAATCAGACTGGTATCGGCTAAGACGCGTTTCAGTAACGATTGCTGCTGGCCAACAGGCAGTGCGTCAGTCAGGATAGCCATCACGTTGGCGTGTTGACTGAAACACCGCTTGCCGGCCTATCCGAAAATAGTTGCCGGTTTGCATCGTAGCAATGCTGGTACGTAGCCTGTTTGAGCTTTTGGGTTAATTGGCGATAATACGCGGCTTCGCCGGGTTTGCCGAACCGTTCAAACAGGTGATTCCAGCAGTACAGCGAAATTTGGCGGTTTTGAGCCGATTTTGACCACTTTTCGAGGGGCCTGTCCTGCTAAAAAGGATCGATGTTTCGGTAAACCCAATAGGCCAAAAAAGAAGCCCAACCGGTATCGGTTGGGCTTCGTCAGTCAAAGAGAGTGTTGGTATTTTAGTTCAGTTGATTGAGCGATCATCCCGTTGGAGCTGTTCGACGAGTTGGATGGTCAAGCCCGTATCTTCTGCAATTTCAGAAACTGTCGATCTGCCCCGTCGCAAGAGTTTACGCGCCGCTTCTTTTCGAGCTTCGAGTTGGCCTTCCTGTACTTGTGCATTAACGACTCGAATCGCTTCGGCATTGATGGCCAAGGTACGCTCATAGGCAAACCGCTCATCAG
>JBBQLG010000180.1:0-11090 GCA_038327655.1 Cytophagales bacterium | reverse complement strand
TTGCGGGTTATTGGATTGATTTGCGCAAAACCACGATCAGATTGGCAACCGCAAACTCGGTGAGCGGTCCAGTGAGCTGTTCGGTTTCGAGACGCTGAAACTCATGGCCGAGGCCGTGCTGGTGAGTCCGTACATTCCCCTGCTGTTCATGGGCGAAGAATGGGGCGAAACGAATCCATTCCTTTACTTCGTGAGCCACACCGAACCGGAACTGGCCGAGGCCGTCCGGAAAGGGCGTCAGGCGGAATTTGCGTCTTTTCATACCGATAGTGAAGTGCCCGACCCGATGGATGAAAACACCTTCCTGCGGTCGAAACTTCAGTGGGACCTGCTGAATCAGCCCCCGCACCAGACCCTGTTTCGGTACTACCAAACCCTGATTGCCCTGCGTCGGCAGCAACCCGCCCTGCGCCATCTCGACCGGGAGCAACTGGAGGTGCTGCACAACGACAGGCAGCCGGTGCTGGCCCTGCACCGCTGGTGTGAAGAGCAACACGTGCTTTGCGTGATGAATTTTGCCCGCGACCGGCAATCGTTTACCCTGCCCGACGGGGACAAATCGTGGGTTCGGCTGTTCGATTCGGCGGCTCCGGAGTGGCAGGGACCGGGCGCGGCTCCCGAACAGGTAGCTGCTGGCGAAGCCCTGACGATGCACCCCGAATCCATTCTTATCTACACCCAGCGGCATGACTAATCCGGTATCGACTTACCGCCTGCAATTTCATAAAGACTTTACCTTCAGCGATTTCGAACGCATCATTCCGTACCTGCACCAGTTGGGTGTGGGTACCGTTTATGCCTCGCCCATTACGGAGGCCGTACCCGGCAGTACCCACGGCTACGACTCGGTCAATCCACACCGGGTCAACCCCGAAATCGGTACCGAAGACCAGCTAACAGCTATCAGCAAACGACTGTCCGACCTGGGCATCGGCTGGTTGCAGGACATTGTGCCCAACCACATGGGTTTTGATCCGCATAATCCGTGGCTGATGGATGTGCTGGAAAAGGGGCAACGGTCACTGTACGCCCCTTTTTTCGACATCAACTGGACCAATCCTGTGCACGGCGGGCGGCTGATGGTACCGTTTCTGGGGTCACCCCCGGCCGAGACTACTGACAAGAACGAATTGAAGGTCATCTGGCAGGACGACCGGCTCCGGCTGGCGTACTACGAAACGGCGTATCCGCTGCATCTGCGTTCGTACGCGACCGTTTTTGGTGCGGCCGGGACGCATCCCAGCCCCGAAATGCAGACGCTGCTGGCCCGGATTCCGGTTATCGAACAGACCACCGATTCAGAACACTACAGCCTGCAATGTGCTGACTTTCAGACTGAAGCAGCCAAGTTACTTGGTCAGGAATCGCCCGAATACCTGAACGGTTGCTTGACGGCCGTGAACACCGATGCGGATTGTATCCGGCAGATCACCAGCGAACAGGCGTATGAACTGTGCTACCACGCCGAGACCGATCAGCGGATCAATTACCGTCGCTTTTTCACGGTAAATGGCCTGATCTGCCTGAACATACAGGACCCGGTTGTGTTCGGACACGTTCACAAACGGATCAAAACGTGGCTCGAAGCCGGTATTTTTCAGGGGTTGCGCGTCGACCACATCGACGGCCTTTCTGATCCCAGCCTGTACCTGAACCAACTGCGGGAACTGGCGGGGGACAAGGCGTACCTGGTGGTGGAAAAAATTCTTCAGGCGAACGAAGCACTGCCCCAATAGTGGCCCATTCAGGGAACAACGGGCTATGGCTACCTGTCGATGGTGAACAATCTCTTCACCCGTACCGGTAGTCAGGCCGATTTTACCCGGTTCTACACCAAGCTGCTGGGCGAAAAGATATGCGTCCGCCAGGAAGTGCGCGATAAGAAAGCGTACATCCTCAGTGAACACATGCAGGGCGAGTTGACGAACCTTCACCAGCTCTTTCTCGACCTGAATCTGGTGGCTGCCGCCGTGCTGGATGGCCTGCCGCCCGATAGTCTGAAAGATGCCATTGGTGAGTTTCTGACCCGTTGCCCGGTTTACCGATATTACGGCAACAGCCTGCCACTGACCGACGAGGAAACGACGGCCGTGCGCGGCATCTTTAATCAGATTCGACAGGCTAAACCCGATTTAAACCCGGCCACCGACCAGCTCGAAAACGTCCTGCTGGTGCAACCGTTAACTGCCGGTGCCGACTACAACGGTCGCGCCCTGCGGTTTTACCAGCGGTGCATGCAGTTCACCGGGCCGCTGATGGCCAAGGGCGTAGAAGATACGCTGATGTACGTCTACAACCGGTTTATTGGCCATGATGAGGTGGGCGACTCCCCGGAGTATTTCGGGCTGACGACCGGCCAGTTTCATCAGAAGATGATGGACCGGCAGACCAGGTGGCCGCTGGCCCTCAACGCAACGTCTACGCACGACACCAAACGGGGTGAGGACGTACGCAGCCGGTTGAATGTGCTGACCGAATTGACCGGCGAATGGACAGAAGCCGTGCTGGCCTGGCAGCAGCTTAACCGCCCCGCAGCCGACGAAACCGGGGAGCAGCCCGAACGGGAAGCCCCCGACCGCAACGACGAATATTTTATTTACCAGACCTTGATTGGGTCCTATCCGATGCCCGGTCAGGACGAGGATGATTTCCCCAGCCGCCTAGCCGCCTGAACGAGTACCTGCAAAAAGCCCTGCGCGAAGCCAAACGCTATTCTACCTGGAATGACCCCGACGAAGCCTACGAAGACGCGACGCAGGCGTTTGCGGCTCAACTGCTGGACCAAAAAGGGACTTTCTGGACGCACTTTAAGCCATTTCACCAACGCGTGTCGGACTTCGGCATTACTAATTCGCTGGCGCAGGTGGTGCTAAAATGTACCTGTCCCGGTGTGCCCGACGTTTACCAGGGCTGCGAAGGCTGGGACCTGAGCTTAGTCGATCCCGACAACCGACGACCCGTTGACTATGCCCAACGGCAACGGTCCTTGGCCGACGTGCTGGCTTACGCACCGGGCGAAGCCGCCACGGCCTTATGGGCTACCCGCTACGATGCCCGCATTAAACTCTGGCTCGTTCACACGCTGCTGAACGAACGAAAACAACAGCCCGACCTCTTTGCCAGTGGTACGTATCTGCCGCTCCCGGTACTGGGGCAGCAGCAACGGCATGTGCTGGCGTTTGCCCGGCGGCTGGGCGCGGTCTGGTATGTCGTAGCGGTACCCCTTGGCTTAGCCGAATGCTGCGCCAAACCGCAAACCGATGCTTTATCCGCCGACTGGGGCGATACGCGCCTTGTGTTACCGGCCGATGCTCCCGCCCGGTGGCAGCACTGCCTGTTTAACACCACGGGCCTGGCCGTGGAAGGTGAAATTAGCGTAAAGGCTATTTTTACCGATTTGCCGCTGGCTGTTTTGCGATTGGGTTAGGGAACGTTCTACTGCGGTTTCAGCCGGTACCAGTTGTAGCCGTATCCGGGTATCATGTGGGTATGGTACTGTGGGTTTGCACTGAAGCAGTATCCCGGCGAGTAGTGTTTTCATGAACGGTCCATAGCTCAACCCAATAACGATCTACCCCTGAACTTCCTGATAACCCGATTATTCGTTCCTGTTGCGGCTTAAAGTCATGCAGCGGTTGGTGTCGTTTGCTCAGAAAAACAATCAACGGGGTAAACCAGACCGTTACCAATCAACAGGTCGGACGGTATGACAGTAATTCTGATATGAAGAAAGAAGAAATTCGGTTAGACGATTGGCAGCGTATTCTGTTCGGGGAGGCACCCCCGGTGTTTTTACTGGAAACGCTCGTTCGGGCCATCATCATTTATGTTTTTCTGCTGATGATTGTCCGGCTACTGGGCAAGCGCATGAGCGGTCAGCTCACCTTAACGGAGATGGCGGTTCTGATTACCCTGGGGAGCATAATTTCGCCCTCACTGGAAACACCCGAACGGGGCATTCTGCTGGGAGTTTTTGCCATGATGTGCACCCTCTCGTATCAGCGCGGCACTACGTGGCTGGCTTTTCGCAACAAAAACATTGAGTACGCTACGCAGGGCGAACCAACCATGCTGATTAAAAACGGCATTCTGGAGCTGGGAAACCTGGCCGACACCCGCGTGTCGCGGCAACAGATTTTTGCGAAGTTACGGGGCGCAAACATTTACAACGTTAGTGAGGTGAAACGCCTGTACCTCGAAGCCGCCGGTGATTTCAGCCTCTACAAAGCCGACGATAAACGTCCCGGCCTGTCGACCCTGCCTACCGGCGAAGCCGCATCCATCAGCCCGATTCAGGCGTACGCCGACGATACCGTAGCCTGCACCAACTGCGCCAATACCACCCCCGCCAATCAGGCCCAACAACCCTGCACGGTCTGTAAACAGCAGGCCTGGACAAAGGCCGTTAATTAGTGGTTTGTGGTTAGTGAGTAGACGCGATAGGCGACCACTAACCACCACTCACTACTTACTAACCACTATTATGCAACCCGAAGATATTCACCTTACCGATTGGATGCGCGTCCTGATCGGGGAAGTACCAAACGATTATTTTATTGAGTTAATCATCCGCATCACCTTCGCGTATCTGGTGCTGACGGTGTCGATGCGGCTGATGGGTAAGCGCATGGCCGCCCAGTTAAACCTGAATGAACTGGCCGCTTTGGTGTCATTGGCCGCTGCCGTTGGAATCCCCATTATGTCGCCGGATCGCGGCCTGTTACCCGCCGTTGTGGTAGCCTCCGTAATCGTTTTTATCCAGCGGTCGGTGGCGTCGACGGCCCGAAAAAATCAGCGGTTTGAAGCCATTACGCAGGGTAGTATCGACGTACTGGTGGCCGATAGCCTGTTGCAGTTGGATAAAATGCAAGGTGCCCGCATCACCCGCGCCCGGCTCATGGCCGAACTGCGCGCGTCGGGACTGA
This sequence comes from Cytophagales bacterium, assembly GCA_038327655.1. Taxonomy (GTDB): domain Bacteria; phylum Bacteroidota; class Bacteroidia; order Cytophagales; family Spirosomataceae; genus JBBQLG01. The sequence goes on along the minus strand of JBBQLG010000180.1, from coordinate 6,165 downwards.
TGCATCTGGGGCAGGTAAAACGGCTTTATTTTGAAGCGAACGGCAGTTTTACACTCATTCAGGAAGAGAAGCCCCAACCCGGCCTGACCGTTTTGCCATTTTGGGATACCGATTTTCGGGCGGAGCAGAAGCAGGTTACGGACAAATTTGTGTGCAACAACTGCGGCAATGACGGTAAATCGAAAATCCGGCCGACCCACCCCTGCGACCACTGCCACGACAATAATTGGGTGCCCGCCGTCGAAGCCTGAAGCAATGTAACGGGTTAAACCGACAGTGCCGATTACCACTTATATCAATTGCGGAAAGTAAAGGGTAAACGTCGATCCAACTCCCGGCTGACTGTTGGCGATAATATGGCCGCTGTGCTTGTCCATCACTTTTTTAACAATGGCCAGCCCAACGCCGGTACCGGGATACTGGCTCCGCCCGTGCAGCCGCTGGAACGCTCCGAAAATGCGGTCGCGGTACTTCTCCTCGAACCCAATGCCGTTGTCGGCCAGTGTAATTTCGTAATACGAAACATCAGGACGTAAACCGATATCCGGGCTTGCCGCCTGGCCCGATACCAGACGACAACGGATCGTTATGTGCGGCCGAATGCCCGCGCTGGCCGGACGCGTAAATTTGAGGGCGTTGCTCAGCAGGTTCTGAAACAACTGCCGGAACTGCAGCGTGTCGCCCGCGATTTTGGGAAGGTCTCCAACGTCAATAACCGCATTTTTAGCCTGGCTAACGGTTTCCAGATCAACCAGTACCTCCGCTACGATCTGATTTAAGTCGACCGGGTCGACCGCCTTCGGCTGGGTGGATAACTGCGAGTAAGCCAGCAAATCCTGAATCAGGGTCTGCATCCGGTCGGTGGCCGATTGCATCCGTTCCACCAGGTTCGTACCCGTTTCGCCCAACTCGGCGGCAAACTGCACCCGCAGCATCTCGCCGAAGGACCGGACTTTGCGCAGCGGTTCCTGCAAATCGTGGCTGGCTACATAAGCAAACTGCTCCAGCCCCTCATTGGACTCGCGGAGCGCATCTACCAGGGTTTCGAGTTTCTGCTGTACGCGCTTGAGGGTACTCACATCCGTGAAGGTAATCACCACCCCATCACCCAATTTTTGGGCCGAAATGTCGAGCCAGAAATCCAGTCCGTCGTATTGGTAGTAGGTTTCCAGCCGCGTTGGCTCCCCCGTTTCGACGGTATTTACGTATTTGGCGAACAGGCCCGACGCCACATTGCCGGGAAAATGCGTGAGCAGGGTACTACCCATCAGGGCACTAACGGGCGTACCGGTAATGGTCTCGGCCGCCTGATTGGCCGCTACAATGTCCAGGTCGGTAATCTGCTGATTGGCATCGCGCCGGGCCGTGAAGGCCAATACGCCATTGTTCGATCCGTCCAGTACGCTGTTGAGCAGTTCGGTTTGCCGTTGCTGCGCCAGCTCGGCCTGTTTGGAGGTAGTGATGTCCAGAAACGTTTCGATAAAACCGTCGTCCTGTTTCACCACCGCCACCGAATACCAGCCCGCCATGCCGTCGGCCCGGTATTCGATCTCAAACCGCTGCAATTGCCCCGTTTCGACGGCGGCTACGTAATGGGCGAACACCCCTGATTCGATGGAATGCGGAAACTGCGTTAGCAACCGGCTGCCAATCAACTCCACTTCGGGGCGACCCGTCAGGTGGGTGGCCATCTGATTCACGGCCAGAAACTCGAAGTCGGTAATGGCGCCGGTTTGTCCGTCCGGGCCGTTCTCGCGGATGGAGCGGTAAAGCGCCATGCCGGCATGGGCACTGTCGAGAATATTTTGCAGCATCTGCGCGGTTTGCGCCAACTGTTGCCGTGCCTTTTCCTGCGCCAGCGACTGTTCTTTGGCCTCCGAAATATCGAGGCACGACACCACTAACTGATCGCTGACGGGTACGACCGATACGTCGAACCAGCGGGGTTGCTGGTTGTAATGATGCGAAAAGTGGCCCTCGAACCGGTCGCGCTGCCCGGTCAGGCAGGCCCGTTTGTACCGCTCGAATGGTTCGCTGGTGGCGAGGGCGGGAAACCGGTCGCGCAGGGAGTGATTCAGTAAATCGGCTTCGGCTAAACCGGTCAGTTCCGTAGCCGCTTCGTTAACCAGCCGAATAATGAAATCAATAATTTCGCCGGGGTTGTCGCCCGAGGCCGACTGGCGAACGGGTTCGTAAACGATCAGGCTGTTGAGCGAACTGTCTAAAATGGTCGTGAATAAAGCCGGTAAAAGGACCTGATCAGGAGATGAATGCATACGGGCTTTTGAGAAGGACAACGTTGAGCAGACGAATGCAGGGGGCCTGCCTTCTGAAGACGCCAAAAATACGAAAAGACACTAATTGATTGCCTCTCCATCCGAAAAACCTATTTTATACGAATAAGTTAGTCGCAAGGGGAAGTCAGCAAATCACCCGTAAAATGATTGTTTACTTCGCAAAAGGAGTGTTGGGGAGGCCGACGGTAGCTGGACCGTATGTGTTGCGCGTCGTAACCCGGGGAGGGCTCGGTCAGTTAAGTTTGTAGCGAGGCCAATGCTTACCGGCATTTGTCCGGTACCGTCGTTGCTGACGGTGGCCTGTTGGGGTGTACCGTTTTCGGTATAGATAATGTCGGTGCGCAGGATCTCGCTGAAGCCAAACAGGTAGCCCGTCTGGATGGACCCTTCGAGCCGATCTTTAGTGATCATAAACCGGAGTTCGGCGCCGAGGTAGGCCCCCAGCGACTGATGGTGGGTAACGCTGGAACGGCCGGATAAATAAAAGCTGCTTCCCGGTTGCCCATTGTCTAAGGCACCGGCCGCAACGTTCCGGTCGGCCACGAACTGCCCCATAAAACCGGCCCGGGCCGAGAGGGTGAAATCCTGATGCCAGTCGGGGATAAACTGGGTGATGTTTTGCCGCAGAATCAGGGGAACATTCCAGACCTCGACGCCCGGATTGTTGCTGATGCCGCTGGTACCGCCACCACGCAGGGCATACACGGCGTTTATGGGCCGGAAACCAATACCTGACTCGGCAAATAGACCCCGCAGACCAATCCGGTAACTCACAAAGAGATTACCGCCAAATGCCGGTACATCGAAACGGGTGCGGAGCGCCATGCCGGGATCCTGCGTAATGTACAGCGGACGCAAATACAATACATCGGCACCGACCTGCCAGCGGTATTGCGCCGAACAGGTGCCGGTGAGCAGAAACAGCAGGGAAACGAAGAGCAAGCGGTGCATGGCGATGGGTTTTATTCCTGCAATATATCCTTTCGCGTCATATTTTCGCGCGGTGCCTGGTTGAGATCTTTACGAAACTCCTTGGTTTTCAGGTCTCCCCGCTTAACGGACTTGATAAAATTAGCCCACGCAAACGGGTTCAGAAACTGGTTGGTCGTGGCCTGTCCGCGTTGTGTAATGGCTTCCCGCCCGAAGTATTGCTGATTGATAAAGTTCTGGTAATTGGCCGTGGCTCCCATCGGCGTGATGGCCGCCATCTTGGCTAAATACTCGGAACTGGTGTTGCGGGCCAGGGCTTCGCGCTCCTTCTCGTCGGGCAGTTTCAGATTTACAAAGGCTTCCTTAAACAACTCCTCCGTGGCATACGGATACACCTTTACTTCGGTCAGCGTTTTTACGTCTTCTTCCAGTACAATCACCGCCGAATACGTCACGTCGGTGAGTCGGCGCGGAATGATGTGGTACTGTTTGGCGTATCCTAAGTAGCTGAACACCACGCTGTCGCCGGGAAAGACCGGCAGGGCAAAAAAACCGCTGTTGTTGGCCAGTACGCCCCGTCCCGCTTTGGGGATGTATATGTACGCCTGCGGCAGCGGCTCGTTGTTTTTGCCGCCGGTGATGAAACCCGTAAACGTAATTTGTTTCTCCTGCCCCTGCGCCCGTACGGCCTGGAACAGCCCCGTCAGACTGATGAGTAACAGAGAGAGGAGTATCGTTTTTTGGAACGCGTTCATATGGGTAGGGAACGCCGGTGGGCGTCGTGTATTTCAGTTAAGCGAATATTTTAAGAAATGTTACAATGAACGGAGCCGCCAGCAGCAACCCGTCGAAGCGGTCCAGAAACCCGCCATGACCCGGAATGCTCGTTCCCGAATCCTTAATGTCGATGCTCCGTTTGAACAGCGATTCGACCAGATCGCCGTACGTACCCGTTACCACAATAATACCACCGATGCAGTACCATTGCCAGGGTTCCAGCTCGTGGGTGTACTGCGTCAGCCCGAACGCCACCATGCCCGCCATTATAGTGCCCCCCACGGCACCTTCCCACGATTTCTTGGGCGATACCCGCTCGAACAGTTTACTGCGCCCGAACCGGCTGCCGGCAAAATACGCCCCGCTGTCGCTGGCCCAGAGCAGCAGTAAACAGCCCAGCACCAGCCACGGATGGTAGCCTTCGCCCCGTAAGGCCAGCACATTCAGCAGGGCAAAGGGGAGGGCCACGTAAATCAGCCCCAGAAACGTATAGCCAATGTTAGCGAAAGGCTGGCGGTCATTCTTTTTGTATAGCTTGATCAGAAAAATCATGGAGCAGGCCGGACTCAACAGAAAATAATTCTCCGCCACAATGTCGCCCTTCTCCACAAAATACGTCAGCCCGCACAGCAGACAGCCCACAGCCGCCCCGTAATAGGTCAGCGGCTGGTTGCCGTTTAACCCCAGTAATTTATAGAACTCAATTTGAGTCAGGCCGCTGATGATGCAGAACAGCAGGGCAAACGTCCAGTCGCCGTACCGAAGAGCCGCGAGTACCAGCGTTACTCCAATCAAAGCCGTCGTGATCCGTAGTTGTAGATTCGATAGCTTAGCCAAGCGTTGTCTCATTCTCTAAAATTAATTTGGCAACGATGGCATCTTTGATCGGCACAAACACCTCGATGCTGCCGAATGGTGGATAGGCACTGCTCTGTTTGTTGACCACCACGGCCTCAATGTCCTGCGCGGCCAGCACACCTTTGGCCAGTTCGGCCTGGTAGGCTAAGCGGGTGGTCAGGACTTTTTCCCAGTTATCGAGCATAGATGTATGAAAAAATTATCGGTGTCAGTCCGTTTACGCCGGGTTTATTCGTCCCGTCAGGGTGTTGGCCCGTTTAAAATATACCAGTAGTCCTGCTGTCAGCACCAGCGAGAGGGCGGCCCAGTACCAGGCTACAGATTCGGTCTGTTCGATGTCGATGGAGACGTGCTTTTGCTGGTAGAGGTACACCATCAGCACGGTAAACCCATTGTTCACGAAATGGGCCAGCATCGGCACCCATAAATTTCCCGACCAGACGTACACATACCCAAACAGGGCACCCAGCAGCATCCGGGGGACGAATCCATAAAATTGCACGTGAATGGCACTGAACAGGATCGCCGTGATCCAGATGCCGGTATGTACGCTGCCAGTCATGGCCACGACCCGGCGTTGCAGAATCCCCCGGAACAGGAGTTCTTCGCCAATGGCAGGCAACAGGGCAATCACGAACAGCGCAAGCAGTAACTGACCGGGGTTGCGAAACGTGGTCAGAATACGGGTAGCCACGGCGGCCCGGTCTTCGCTGTTGCGCATCCACTGTTCGAGTGGGGCCATGGTGTCGGGTAGTTTCAGGTGCTGATTCCACTCGATAAACAGGCCGTTGGCGGGCATAAACGCAATCACCAGCGCTACTACGGCACTCAGGGCCGCCACGGCCGATAACGGACGGGCGCTGAACGCCGAGAGCGGCTTGTGTTCGATGGCGTACCAGTAGAGCAGACACGGCAGAATAAACGTACCGATGCTGCTCACGCCCTGAAGGGCAATAAGATCGTACCAGCCCGACGTGCCGGTTTTAGGGTCGGTTAGTAAGGTTTGCAGGTAGTTCTGCGTCTCGGTCGCGTCGGAACCACGGAGGGCGGCCAGCACGAAAAAGAAAAGCAGTGTAATGAGGGAGCCACCCAGCAGCACAAATCCCGTCAGCAATAACAAGTTGCGCAGCGAGTGTGACGACTGGTCTGAGCCTGGATTTGGGTACAGTGGTTGCATATTTCCGTAAATTTACGCCCTTCTGCCGACAATTAGAACCCGGCAGTCGGCCAAACCGTTGGAATAGTACCCAACACACGCACAGTATGGTTAAAATTGGCAACATCAACCTCGGTGACTTTCCGT
>JBBQLG010000179.1:0-11188 GCA_038327655.1 Cytophagales bacterium | reverse complement strand
CGCTTTCATCAGGCACTGGCCTATCAAACGCCAGAACAGGTACTAAAGGGAGCAAAAAGCAGCACAAACCAAGTGGGTAAAAACAATAACTAACAATTTCGTTATTCAAAAAAGTGGTCCGGTTTCAGGGGCGCAGCGTAGTGGAGTTGCGTTAGGTCCGTAGCTAATAAACGGGCGTTTAACTGAGTGAACAGGTTTGGCGCGGTTGGTCGGTTATCTACCGTGATGCGTTCCGACACAAAATCTGCAATGGGCTTAAACCCGTCCTGCTTACCAAAAGAGAGTTTAAAATAGTCGAGCGGATACCAGACGTTGGCCACCATCCGCAATGACAAATCACGCATGGAGAACTGCGTCTGGCCAGTTTCACGCAAACCGTCAAGTATAGCCAGCAACCAGTAAAATTTGTAGGAATTGGTTGTATCGGAGAAAACGGCGGCAAGCCGTGCGACATCTACTTCATTACTTTCTGGCAGTTCCATAATTCAAATAAAACAAGCCGCACATCCTTCGCCTTCTGCGTCGCCGAGGATGTCCAATAGGTACGGAGATTTTGATTTCTGGGCGTTGCGGGTCGTGCGTTTAATGTACTCTTCCTTAATCGACTCCATCCGGGCGGGGGCAATCATGGCTTCGAGGGTTTCGTCGTCGTTCCAGGTATAGCCGTCTTTTTCGTAGGCCACCGCTTTTGCAAACCGGTCGGGGTGTTGCTCATACAGCCAAATCCACTCGATTTTCTGCTGATAAAAGCAAAAATAACAACCCGATCTACTCCGCGAATACTGCCCCTGCTTCCCGTTTACGGCAAAGTCGAGTTTGTTGTAGTAGGCCGGTACGCCCACGCCACTATCTTCGAGCAGCCGAAAAATATCGTCGCGTACCAACACTTCGTCGTTGTCGATCAGCGGAAACGCCGGTTCTGCTGCTAACGGGTAGTGTGTCTGTTTCAGGAAGGCAAATACCAACTTATTAAAAAGCCGGGTGTTGAGGTCGAGCAGCAGGTTTAGTTTTTGGCCCTGCGGAAAGCTGAACGATACCGGCTTGCCCAACACCTCGGCAAAGCGGTCGTTCGGGTTCGTCGGGGTGAGTTGTTCGTACAGGTCGGCAACGGTGGCGGCATTGCTGTTGGCGAGCACTTTGCTCACCACGTCTTCGCTCCAGATGTTTTTGCGGAAGGGGAAAATGGATTGGATGTTGGTCTTTTTCGAGATGTAGCCCTCCCGGTCTTCGTCGCCCCGGATGCCCACATACGACACGACGGGGTCGGTGCCGACGAACTTTTCAAACGGTTCGAGTTTCAGCTTTTTGGTACACCACCGCGAGTTGGACGAGGGCAAAAAGCCGCCGTACAGCTTCAGATAGTGGTCGAAGGGGTCCTGTGTGCTTTGGTTAGCCGCCTGCAACAGCGTAATCGGCTTACCCAGATACACCTCAAGGTTGCGGATGAGTTGGTAGGTTTCGTCCAGTTCCTTGCCCGTATCGCAGGTGTAATATTCGATGTCGAGTTCGGGATACCGCTGCCGCATATAAATGGCCAACGCGGCACTGTCTTTGCCGCCCGATATGCCGAGTACGTGTCTGACCTTGGTCATTTTCTGAGCGGTTTTTAAATGCGTTTGTCAAGGCTGCAATGTTAACGATAGAATCGATACCCAACTGCTTGCGGAGTAAAACGGCTACCCGGTCGGCCTCCATTTGTTTGCTTTTGGGCATTCGGACGAGGTCTTCGCTGATGCCATCCACGAGCGAGCCAATTTTCAGGCTAAACACGTCTTCCCGCTCCGTATCAATGGCTAAGTCGGTCAGGTTGGTCAGGTTATCCAACTCCCGCATGAGCCGCCGAAACCGGTCGTATAGCTGGGCTTCGTCGGCATCGCGCAGGGCGGTCAGCGGTTTGCCCACCACCGCCTGTGCCATCGAGTTGAGCCACCCCACAAACGTTTTTTGAGCGGGTGTCAGCAGGTCGTCGCGCAGGTTGGTAAACCGGTCCTGCAAGCGGGCTTTATAGTCGTCGAAATCGGCATCGTCGCCCACGTAGTCCGTCAGCAAAAACGACTCGAACCGGCCAAGCAGCCCGTCGTAGGCCGTCCGAATTTCTTTGATGGCGTCCTGCAGGCGCATCACAAAGGGTTCGAGCAGATCGGGTGTCGTTTGCAGCGCATCGGCCGAGTAGCCGAGGGCCATTGGCAACTCCTCGAAAAACGTTTTCTCCGGCTCCACCGATTTCTCGATGGCCAACCGCACGGCAAGGGCTTCGCGGCTGAGTCGTTTAGTAGTTTTGGCGTAGTCGGGTAACCCCCGGTGAAACGTCAGCAGGGGTTTGATTGTCTCGATGAATGAGCCATTGCCAAAACTCAGTTCGGTGTTCAGTTGGAACAAATGCCGGTAGCTGTTGAAGAGGTTAAGCCGCAGTCCGTCTACGCCAAACGCTTTCAGGGCGTATTTTTTGGGTTCCTTTATGACTAACTCCAGAATGTCGGCACTCAGGTCAGGTACGTACCGGGCGGTTGGCAATGTATTATCTTCTTCAAACAAGGCAAAGTCGTCGCGTTTGATAAACAGGAACGTAGGCACCCAAAACTCAATCAGCCCCTGCTTCAACTTAAACGGCTGAGTGCTCAGAATAGTGATCAACTCTGCCACTGTCCGGCGAGACTGTTTGGCCGAGTTCAGGAAGGTTTCGCAGGCATTCCACAGCGGCCAAAACGACGACGTTTCGGACACGGCGGGGTAAGAGGGCATTTCGTCGTCAACGACACCTGAGCGCGTTTGCTCCCAGGTGTCGACCAGGCCGTTTTGGGCCAACAGCGTCAGGTAAATAGTCTTTTCGGGCGGGAAACGGTCGTCGTCAAACCCTAAGTTGGGTTCGCCCCACTTTCCCACCAACGCTTGCAGGAAGTTACGTTTTGCAAAGCCGATAGATCCTGAAAGCTTATGGCGGTTCACCAACTCATTTTTGAACACGGGTGCGTCCTCAAAAACAGTCTCGCACACCTCCGACAGCCATTGATTCAGTTCGTGCGGGCTACCGATGGTACGTACTTCCTCCTGAAATACCCACGTCACGTGTCCCGGCATAAACAGACCATCAAGAATCATGTGATTAAGCAGGTTCTTGTGGTGTTCCAGAATTTGATTCAGTTCGCGCACGGCGATTTTGTCCTCCTCGTGTCGCTCGATGACCTTCTGCGTCTTTTCGATGTTGTACAGCCCGTCCCGAATCTGATCGGTATGCTGATAGTAGGCATAAACGATAGCCTCCGGCTGCGTAGCCGCGTGTTCGCGCAGGGCATCGAGCGTGAGCGTCTCGCTGAAAATCAGGTTGATAAATCCGTCGGTTTCGCCCTCCGGCACCCGCGTGGTCGGGCCGTCCGAAATCCAGTAGTCAAACAGCCGGGGCGTACCCGTTTGGTACGAATGCCGCTTAGCCAGTACGGGGGGCAGTTGGTAGTACCGTTGCAACAAGGTGGTTACGTCGCGGATTTGGTCTACGTCGTTGCCCGCCCGGCTCAGTTCCACCTGCACGTCGAGGTCGGTGCCTTCGTTCAGCAGGTAACGGCCCCGGTAGCCCCGGTAGCGCATAATGTTCCATTGTTCCAACTCGCCAATGCGCTCTTCGGCATCGGCAAGGCCGAGACAGGTTTGGGCGTAGCGGATCAGAAACGTCTTGTCGAGGGTGGCGGTATAGGGTATCAGCAAACCCAGCAGACCCACCGTTTTCACTAATTTCTCGTAAGGCGCGGCCTCTTCGCCAAACTGCCCTTCTACCTTTTCCAGTGTGTTCCGTATCCCCATCCAGGCGGCATAGTCCTTGTTATCCTTCGAGTTGAGGTAGGAGTAGAAGTTGAACGTCAGGTAATCGAACACGTTGGCTACGTTATAGAACGGGTTCGCATCCGACAGGCGCACCCGGCTCAGTCCCGTGTGGTCGGTCGATTCCAGGAACGAGAATAACGACCGCTCGTTTTGCCCGTAGCGTTGCAGCGCAACCGTGAGCGTAGCGGCACTGAGCAGGTCGAGGGGAAAAAGCCGGTTGGCAATATCGGGAGCCAATGACTTTGCCAACGTCAACGCCTTACTCTGCTGCGCCAGTTTCAGGGCGGTTTTGATGCGGGCTTTCGTCGGGGCATCCACGGGACCGTGGCGGTGGGTGGTGTGTTCGCCCACCAGAAACAGCAACTGCTCGACCGGCTCGTTGAAGTTGATTTCGCGCAGCCGCCCCTTTACTTTTGTCCACTCTTTGCGTTGCGCATCGGTCAGCGACGACGCGTAGGCATCCGTGTTTTGGTGGACGGTCGTAAGCAGGCAGATGTTGTAGTCGGTATTATTGACAAACTCGGCGAGTTGCTGAACGAAGTAAAACTCCCGCTCCGGCTCGTGGGCAACGGCGTATTCCAGGAACTTACCAAATTCATCGACCACCAGTATCAGCAGGGGCTGAGCCGACGGGTTCGCCTTCCCGATGTCGTGATACCGGTTAAAGACCTCGTGCAGAATCTCTTTTGGGTCGGTATGGTCCCGCTCCGGCGTACCGGTCACACGGCGGTCCGAACCGAACCGGTCGGCGAAGGTGTCGATGATCGACGCATACTCACCGATGAAGTTAACCACCTCAACGGCAGCATCGGCAATCAGGTTGATGTCGAAAAAGCGTTTTCGATTCGTCTCGGTGACCGCCCGTATACTCTGCTCCATCGCCCACAGCAACGACGACTTGCCCGTACCATACGCGCCGACGATGTTGAACGCCCGTCGGCCCGATTTAAAATCATCGCTGATCTGATTAACCACCTGCACCGCGTTCGGCGTGGGGTAATAGACCAACTCCCGGTTGGCATCGCGGATGATGTTGACGGAAGGCGTATAGGTGTTAGCGGGCATAGTAGTTGGCTAAAACGGTCATGGTATCGGGAATGGATTTAAACGATAGTTCGCGGATGCCCGCCTGATCGCTGAAAACCGCGTTATTGGTTTTGTCGGCGACAATCCGTTCCAGCTTCGTGTACAAACCCGTTGCATTGAGGGCAAATACGCTCCCCACCTGATCGGGTTCAGTGAGCAGCGTATTGAAGTTTACCGACAGGTCGAACTGCCGGTTTGCCAGAATGCCATACAGCACAATAGCATCGGGCAGGCCGGGCTTTTCGGTGTTTTCGATGACATAACGAAGTTCATCTTCTCCTTCCTTTTTACGGCGCAACGGCCGAATCAGGTTCAAGTCGGTTAGCAGACCGGTTAATCCCTCATCGCGTTCCTTTGTTGGTGTCTCCGTCCGGTAGTACATCCGCACGAACACGTCGAAATCACTTTTCACCGTATTTTCATTGACAGATTCCCCCCTGATTTCGGCTTGCCGCCGGGCATAGTTCAGGAAGTGGGCCTTGGTAAACTCGATCTTGTCGCGTCGGAGGCCGTTGAAAATTAACCCATACGTCGAGGCCCGGGACGCGGTGACCAACTGATAATGCAATAGCCACAGGGTTCCTTCATCTTCGAGATACGGGTCCCATCCGTCAATGTCATTCAGCAGTTTGTTGGCCAACGGGGTTGGTTTGTCGTTTTCGTAGGTCAGGCCAAACGCCTTCATCCAGAAGCGGATCGCGTTGACCATGTTCTTTCCCACGCCCAGTTCAACAACAGCATCTTCGTTGGTGAACGAGTGGCCCGCGTTAACGAAATCATAGCCTTTCTTCAGCCACAGGCTGCGGCATTGAAACGATTCATGGCCGGAAAAAGAGAGTTTTTTAGAGTCAGCAGCAAGCATTACGGAGACAGTCAGCACAGGTAAATGATCCCAAATTTACCAATTTTTGCAGCGAATGATTGTAGAAAAAAAGCTCGTTTGCCCGTGTTTTTAACGCTCATTAACAGTAACAAACAGGGCAACAGGCAGTTCGGAGAGGATTCTTACCAGTTATCCGCCAGCCCATTTTGATTCTGCGAAAAAGGGCATCTTGAACAGGATGGACTTCCTTCATTCGATTGGAGATAGTTTTTAGGCACATTGGGGACAACTCTAACAGTACTTATGAAAAAAACCACAACGGCGGACCGGGAGCATTGAATCGCATAGCCCTCGACTTGTCCCATGCCAAAGGCCCTGTATGGGAAGCCGACCGTGCTCCGATGGTTGTCTAATTTAAATAAAACCCGAATGGTGAGGTAACACACCTCCTCAAAAAGTTCGATTTTGCCTGTACATAATTTCGCCTTACTTTAAACCCGACTTTTCCTGCTTACGACCGTGCTATTTACCAGTTTTTCATTTATAGTGCTCACTATCAGCACGTTGTTGTTGTACTATCTGCCTGTCATGCGCCGATGGCAGGTATCAATACTGACGGCTGCCAGTCTAATTTTTTACGCTTACAACCAGGCTGATCTGCTCTGGTTACTGCTGTTATCGGTGTCGATCAACATCGGCTCCAGCTATTTAGTCATCTACGGACAGCCTGCGTATCGTCGGTTTTATGCCATTTGGGGTGTCGTGGCGAACCTGTCGATTCTCCTGTTTTTTAAATACAGCCCCTTATTAAGCCACACCTTTCTATCGACCAACGACGGCATTGGTGCGTGGTTAGTCAGCTTGCCACTGCCCATTGGCATTTCGTTTTTTACGTTTCAGGGCATTAGTTTAGTCGTTGATACATACCGCTATCGCGATTTGCCTGCCTTCCGTTCGCTGATTGCTCACAGTCTGCTTAGGCACGCCCAGACGGTGCTGTTTTTCAAATCTTTTTTCCCGCAGCTCGTATCCGGGCCAATCGTAAAAGCCTATGCGTTTTTACCCCAGATTCATCTTAAACTCTGGCAGGATGTGCGCTGGGATTACTGTTTCCGAACGTTAGTGACGGGTTATTTTCTAAAAATGGTCGTTGCCGATAACCTGAAAGACCATACCGTGCTGATGGTGTACCCATACTTCGAGGCTCTTTCGTCGCTAACGCTGCTGACACTATTGTTTGGGTATTCGATGCAGATCTTCGCTGATTTTGCGGGCTATTCACTCATTGCACTGGGGCTGGCCGCCTTGTTTGGGTATCAGTTGCCGCAAAACTTCAATTTTCCGTACGTGTCGTCGTCCTTCGCTGACTTCTGGCGACGCTGGCATATGTCGCTGTCAAGTTTTCTGCGCGAATACCTGTACATTCCTTTAGGCGGCAGCCGGCACGGTGCTTTCCGAACGTACCTGAACCTGATGCTGACGATGGTACTGGGTGGCCTTTGGCATGGTGCGGCCTGGAGTTATGCCGTCTGGGGCTTGGCGCATGGGCTGGCGCTGGCCGTTGAACGGTGGCTGAGCGACCGGCATTTATTGATTCCGGCGTCGTCGGGCGGGCGGGTATTGAAAGCAGTCTGGGTATTTGTGTATATAACGCTGGCGTGGCTACTGTTTAAACTGCCGGAGTTTTCGCACGTAATTGCTTATCTCCAGGCTATTGGTACCAACAGCCATAAACCACACGATGCGCTTGTGATTAGTTTTATCGCACTCTACTCCATTCCCGTGCTGGTTTATCACGCTTATTATCGGCTGCGCGAACGGCAATTGGTGGCCGTTAAGCAGTGGGAATTTATACCCTATGGACTTATGCTGTTCATGATCATTACCAACAGCGGTACGAGCGGCACATTTATTTATTTTCAGTTTTAGGCTATGGTTCTCAAAGCATTAGTAACCGCATTAGTGGCTCTGGCGGCCTACAGTGGGTTTATTTATCTATTCCAGGACGATATCAGCCGGACGGGGCAAACCGCAGCGCAGCGTAACGTGGTGAAAGCCGAAGAGTATCAGTACGAGTTTGCCGACCAGTACGACACCCTTGTAGTAGGGTCTTCGATGAGTGAGCGACTCGTCATGGATAGTCTTGGCGCAGGTTGTTACAACCTGGCGATGGCTGGCCTGTCGGCGCAGAAGGGCCTGCAACTAATTCGGGAAAGCAATCGCTGGCCTCGCCTGATCTATGTTGAAACGAATACGTTATTAATCCCCACGCAGCCCGGTCGGCTACTAACCGATACCAGCACACCAGTCGAACGATTTTTGCGGCAACACCTACCTGTATTACGTCAGAAATATCAGCCGGTCGGTGTATTTAAGGCTCTGCTGCGCGACTGGAAGTATGGGAAAAGTCAGTTTGTGCTGTTAGAGTCCGGCTGGCACGTCGATTCCGCATTTCTGGAAAAAGCGGTTGCCTCTAACCTCCGCAATCAGCAGAATCCACTCCCGGATTCAGTACTTCAGCAGCATGTTCAGACAATCGACCAGCTACTCAGAGCGTTTCGCCAGCATGGAACGCAGATTGTGCTGTTTGAGATGCCGGTTGACCCGCGTTTACAGCGTACGGCTTATACCCGCAGCTTGTCGGCGGCTGTTTATCAGCACTTTGTCCGCCAGGGCTATCCGTTTATCAAGCCGACAGCCACCGACACCTACTTAACTACCGACGGGATTCACATGACCCACCAGTCCTGCCTGGCTTACACCCACTACCTCTGTGATGCCCTGCGAGTACAGAGACACGACCCGGAAACGACCATGCCGCGCCGATAACAGCCAATTGATTAATATCAATTCGGCCACTACTTCCGCGATACTCGCCTTTTTTGGGGAACTTGGAGCACTTAACAGGATCATTATCTTCATGCATTCGTTTGTAAAGGTTGCGCTAAGGGTTTGTGTTGTGTCCCTGTCGGTCGGCACGACGCTGGCCCAAACTTCCATTCAACTCATCAGTTTTCCCCAGGATCTTCAGCTTTACCAGCGCGGGTCCAATAATGTGGCCACTGTTCCGGTAACGGGTATAGCCTTACTGCCCTACACGCAGGTATCGCTTAAAATCCTGCGCCGGGCCACGGGAGCCGTTCATTATTATCAGAAACAACGCCCGGGCACGGGTCTTCTTTCCGGTTTGTTTTCGTTTACGCCAACGTTGCGGGCCGAATCTGTCGAGTACGATTTCTCTCTTTATGCTCACACGTCAGCAACCGACTCGGTGCTGGTCAGTAAACGGGAGCGAATTGTCTGTGGGGATTTGCTGATTCTCTATGGTCAGTCCAACGTAATTGCCCTAAACGACATTGATGGTTACGTGGTCGATGACCGGCTGCTGCGCAACTTTACGTACCCCTATCAGTCAACTGATATTCCCAATCAGCTATCGTGGTCGGTGGCGAAGCAGCCGTACGGCACCGTTGGGGGTATTGGTATCTGGCTGCAAAAACTTATTCTGGAAAATTTCGGTATTCCGATCTGTGTCATCAATGGCGGAGTAGGGGGTACGCCCATCAGTGTTTTGAGCGACCGCGATCCGGGCGACCATGCCAATCTGAACACACCGTATGGACTGCTCCTGTACCGGGCCAAACGGGCGGGCCTGGCCGCCACGGCACCTGTTATCGTTTATAAACAGGGCGAAGCCGATGCCGCTTATAACACCGAAAATTACGACGTTGCGCTGCGTAAACTAACCGATCAGTTCGAGGAAGACTACCCCGGTGTAAAGAAGATTTACATTTCGCAACTCAACATTATCTCCGATCCTACGCCACGGTCCGGACAGGTACGGGATGCTCAGCGACGGGCCACGAAGCAGAAGCCGCTGATCGAAACCATTGCTACCGCAGGAACCCCCTATTACGACGGGGTTCATTACGCCCGCCCTGGCAATCAGCAGATCGCTACGGAATTGTTCCGACAGATCGCCCGCGACATTTACGGCTCCAGGGACACGGTACAGATCAATTCGCCCAACATTCAGAAAGCGGTTTTTAACAGCCGTCGCGATACCATCACGCTGTTTTTCGAGGAGCAGATGCGCATGGTCTGGCCCAAAGATACTACGCTTTATACAGCCGAGGGCGAAGGCTATACCCGGCGGCTGATTGATCTTATTTATTTGGACGGCAAAGTCGGTGCTGTCACAGCCGGTTTTGCCCGGCAGAACCAGATCGTGCTGGCCT
Organism: Cytophagales bacterium; assembly: GCA_038327655.1. Taxonomy (GTDB): domain Bacteria; phylum Bacteroidota; class Bacteroidia; order Cytophagales; family Spirosomataceae; genus JBBQLG01. The sequence goes on along the minus strand of JBBQLG010000179.1, from coordinate 1,225 downwards.
TGCGGGAACCTTCAGCGGCTAAAACCATCACGTACCTGCCGCCATTCTACTCTGATCAGTATTCGCCGTTTTACGATGGCGTTCACCTGACCAACAGCCGGGAACTGAGGGCGTTTACGTTCGATAGTTTTCCACTCGTAACCCAGAATGCGCTCAGGCAACCGCAGTCCATCGCGTTTTCGCCGATAGCATCTCAATCGTTCAGTAGCGTACCCATTACCCTGACGGCCCGTTCCTCGGCTAACCTGCCGGTAACCTTCCGGGTCGTATCCGGGCCGGGGCAACTGATTAATAGCCACCAGCTTCGCCCAACGGGAACGGGTCAGATCACCGTACAAGCCACCCAGGAGGGCGACGAGTATTACCTGCCCGCCCCCGGTACTCAGCAAACGATAACCATCAGCAAAGGCAGTCAGACCATCGGCGAATCGGTAAAAATCACCCGGCTGGGTCCGCTTACGCTGTTACTATCCGCAACGGTCTCAAGCCATCTGTCTGTTCGGCTAACCATTGTGGATGGCCCGGTTACCCTGACCGATTCTGTACTGATGGAGGCTGATTTGGGGAGGGTTACCCTGCGCCTGTCACAACCCGGTGATGACCGGTATCTGCCCGCTCCCGACCTGATCAAAACCATCTGCATCAACGCCGATAAGCCGGTAATCAGTACAGATCCGGTTTCTGCTCTTACGCTGCTCTCCAGCAGTCCGCTCCGCAATCAGTGGTTTCTGAACGGCACGGCACTGGTCGGCGAAACGGGACAAAAATTGATAGTCAAACAAACCGGCACGTACGTAGTAGCCGTCAGTAATCCGGTACCTGACTGTCAATCGGTGGAGAAATCGGACCCAAAATCGGTGCTGATTCTGTCTGTGCAAAACGATCCGGCCAGCACATCCTTACAAGTTTACCCGAACCCGGCCACCGATCAGGTACTGGTTCAGTTCGATGGTGTTGCCGCAACCGATTTGCCGGTGTTACAATTATTCGACGGCAGCGGTCGTCCGGTTTTCGAGCCGTTGCCGCTCAACCGGGCAACCGGTGGGTTTAAGAGAGCTTTTTCGGTGCGGTCGCTGACGAGTGGGGTTTATTTGCTTCGTATCACAACGGCTACTGGCCCGTTGGTGTCCCGCTTGTTGATTTATCATTAAAATCCGCGGCCCCTGAAGGGGTGTTTATTATGGGGACCCGGAGCCCCAACAAACAACCCCACACCGGGCGCGCG
>JBBQLG010000178.1:0-11467 GCA_038327655.1 Cytophagales bacterium | reverse complement strand
TCGTAAACGCATCCTTGCGCAGCCCCTCCGCCCGGGTGATGAGTTCCTTTACGGTCGAGAGACCCGGCTCTAAGGCGTAATCGCCCGGCCGCATGACCGCTCCACTGATCTGCACCCGGTTTTCGTAGCGGTTCAGAATTTTGCCGATGGTGTACCGGTCTCCCCGCTGCGGCACAAAAGTGGCTAACTCCTCCTGCGTGATGGTAGCGATCTTCCGTTCGCGGGGCGTGTTCCGGCGCAGGGTAAATGAGGCCGTGTACGCTTCGTCCGTGAAGCCACCCGTGAAACCGAGTACGGTTTTCAGGGTTTCTCCCGGCAGCACTTCATAAATGGCGGGTCGGCGGACTTCGCCGGTGAACTCCACGCGGGTATCGTAGTCGGCTACGCGGATCACGTCCTGATCGGCCAAACGGATGTTGTCGCGCTGATCGGCCCGGAGCAGGAAATCGTACAGGTCGATGGTGCGGATCACCCGATTGCCCCGGATCACGCTGATTTTACGGAATGAGCCGGTTTCAGGATTGGGACCACCAGCCAGATACAGGGCGTTGAAAGCGGAGCCAAGCGACGAGATCGTATACGTTCCCGGCCGCACCACCTCACCAAGCAGGGTGACCCGAATGCTGCGGATATTGCCTAATGACACGTTGGCCGAGGTGCCGCTGCCCGCTACGCCGATGCCCTGATAAATTTGCTGCAACCGCCCGATGATGCGTTTTTCGGCCTGTTCAATGGTCAGGCCGCTCACAAAAATGGGCGGCAGGTTCTGCACTTTTACCGTGCCTTCGGGACTGACTTTAAGTTTGAGGTTATCGAAGGAAGCCCCGTAAATGTCGATGTTGATTTCGTCGTCCGGCCCGACCACGTAGTTACGGGGGGTAGCAATCCGCAGATTCGGCTCGAACGACATACCCGCATTCTGAAACAGAGAGGCCCCAAAAACGACTGGTTTCTTAACGGTATCGGTGCGGGAGAAAGTGGGTAGCGAGTCGATGGACCGGCGCGAGAGATTACCGGGCAGTGTACGGACGTAGCCAGTGTCAGCGGAAGTTTGCCCGCTGTTCCGGCCCGCCTGTGAACGGATTTGGGTAATCCGTCGGCGCATCTTGGCGATATCATCTAAGGTGTATCCCTGCGACATAGCGGCCTGCTCGATTTGCAGTTCGTTCAATCCACTACTCTGCGCCCGTCGGTAAAATTCCTGCACCTGCTCGTCGGACAGTTGATCGACGCGGGTGACGGGCCGTTGCTGCGCCGACGCGCCTACACCAAGTAACAGGGCAATCAGAAGAAACAACCAGACAGCGGGTCGGCCAATGAGAACGGTGGGTGACAGGCTGACGTGATACGAGGTATTCAAGACACGGAACTGACAGTTTATTTTGTAAAAGTAAGTACAATACTTCAAAACAGCCGCACCTGGTTTGTTTCGACTACGTTGGCGCGGGCGGCATACGAATGTAAGCCGTGCAGGATTTTGCCTTGTCTGTTGAATCTGACATCCCGTTTGTCATCCTGAGCGGTCCGCCGGTGCGGGAGGAAGGATATTGGCAACCAGGCTTCTAAGATCTTTCCTCCCGCACCGGCGGACCGCTCAGGATGACAAATGCAATGGGTTTACTGTTTTTCAGGGGGATAAAAGGGCAAACTCTCAACAACTTTATTGTCAGTACAGGACGATTAAACCGGCCAAGTTGTCGTTTTAGCGATGTTATTGGCAGGCTGGCAAGCGAATTGACTGAGTATTGTTGTTGTCACGTACTAAGCTGGTACCAGCCCCGCAACCCGGTCATTTTGTTGCAGTACCGGCTTAATGCGCTAATTTTGTAAAAATAAAGCGGGCATTCGTTCGTACATGTAGAGCAGGAAAAATTGTCTGTTCATTACTGCCGAATACCCTTATCGACTAATCACTGAAATGACTAATCTCATCACCAAAAGCATAGCTAAACTGTTCGGCACGAAGGCGGATCGGGATTACAAAGATCTGTATCCCTACGTTGGCCAGGTAAACGCGGAGTTTGAACGGCTCAAAGCAATCTCGAACGACGAACTGCGGCAGGCATCCGCCGACCTGAAACAGATCGTTGCTGACCGGCTCCAAAATGTTGATGATCAGGTAGCGGCCCTCCGTCAGCAGGTCACCGATCAGCCCGACATGGACGTCAGCGATAAGGAGACGATCTTTAACCAGATCGACAAACTCGAGGTCGACCGCAACAAGGAACTGGAAGTCGTCCTGCTCGAAATTCTGCCCAAAGCCTTTGCCGTGGTGAAAGAAACGGCCCGGCGCTTCGCCGAAAATGAGCAGCTCGAAGTAACGGCGTCGGAATATGACCGCCAGTATAGTTTCCGCAAGAAGAACGTACAGATCGAGGGCGATAAAGCCTACTGGGCCAACACCTGGGAGGCCGCCGGGGTACCCATCAAGTGGGACATGGTCCATTACGACGTGCAGCTCATCGGGGGGGTGGTGCTGCACCAGGGCAAAATTGCGGAGATGGCAACCGGCGAAGGCAAGACCCTCGTTTCGACGCTGCCCGCTTTCCTGAACGCACTGGCCGGTCGGGGAGTGCATATCGTGACCGTCAACGATTACCTGGCCAAGCGTGACTCCGAATGGAATGGTCCGCTGTTTGAGTTTCACGGCCTGCGGGTGGATTGCATCGATAAGCATCAGCCCAATTCCGAAGGCCGTCGGCAAGCCTATTCAGCCGATATCACTTACGGTACCAACAACGAATTCGGTTTCGATTACCTGCGCGACAACATGGCCCGCGAAACCGGCGAACTGGTGCAGCGCAAACACCATTACGCGATGGTGGATGAGGTCGACTCCGTGCTGGTCGATGATGCCCGGACGCCGTTGATCATTTCCGGTCCCGTACCCCGTGGCGACGAGCAGGACTACGCCGAACTGCGGCCCCGGGTATCGCGGGTGGTAGATGCGCAACGCAAATTAGTCAACGATTTCCTGAACGAAGCCAAAAAGAAATTGGCCGCCGGTGACGATAAAGAAGGGGGCGTGGCCCTGTTCCGGGCGCACCGGGGCTTTCCGAAGTACAAGCCGCTGATCAAGTTTCTGAGCGAAACGGGGAACAAGACCATTCTTCAAAAAACGGAGTCGATCTATCTGGCCGAGAACCAGAAGCTGATGCCCGAAGCCGATGCGCCGTTGTACTTCACCATCGACGAGCGCAACAACAGCATCGACCTGACCGAAAAAGGCATCGACTACATCACCGGCGCGGGCGAAGATCCGCACTTCTTTATCCTCCCCGACCTGTCCATCGACATCAACCGAATCGAAAAAGATGCCGACCTGAACGAGCAGGAGAAGATTCTGCACAAAGAGAACCTGATTCGCGATTACTCGGTCAAAACGCAGCGCATCAACACGGTCAATCAGCTGCTGAAAGCGTTCAGTCTGTTCGAGCGCGACGTGGATTACGTGCTGATGGATGGCAAGGTGAAAATCGTGGATGAACAGACGGGCCGGATCATGGAAGGGCGCCGGTGGTCGGATGGGTTGCACCAGGCCGTGGAAGCCAAAGAAGGCGTTCAGGTGGAAGACGCCACGCAGACTTACGCTACGGTGACGCTGCAAAACTACTTCCGGATGTACCACAAACTGTCAGGTATGACGGGTACGGCCGAAACCGAAGCCTCCGAATTCTGGCAGATTTATAAGTTAGACGTCGTCGTGATTCCAACCAACCGGGCCATCACCCGGAAGGATGAAGAAGATAAAGTTTTCCGTTCGGTGCGCGAAAAATACGTGGCCGTGGTGGACGAAATCGTGGAGTTGGTCGAGAAGGGGCGTCCGGTGCTGGTGGGTACGACTTCGGTCGAAAACTCCGAACTGCTCAGCCGTTTCCTGACCCTGCGCAAGATTCAGCACCAGGTTTTGAACGCCAAATACCACCAGCGCGAAGCCGAAGTGGTAGCCTCGGCGGGTTTGCCCGGTACGGTGACCATCGCCACCAACATGGCCGGTCGCGGTACGGACATTAAGCTGACGCCCGAATCGAAATCGGCCGGTGGACTGGCGATTATCGGTACGGAGCGCCACGAATCCCGGCGCGTGGACCGGCAGTTGCGCGGGCGGGCGGGTCGTCAGGGTGACCCCGGTACGTCGCAGTTCTTTGTGTCGCTGGAGGATAGTCTGATGCGGTTGTTCGGTTCGGACCGGATCGCCAAAATCATGGACCGGATGGGACTGGAAGAGGGCGAAGTGATTCAGCACTCGATGATCACCAACTCCATCGAACGGGCGCAGAAAAAGGTCGAAGAAAATAACTTCGGCATCCGGAAGCGGCTGCTGGAGTACGACGACGTGATGAACTACCAGCGCGAGGCCATCTACAAACGCCGTCGGAACGCTCTGTTCGGCGACCGGCTTTCGCTCGACATCGCCAACACGACCTTCGACGTTTGCGAAGAAATTGTTAACAATGCCGAGAGTTTCGATGAAGTCTCTCTGCAACTGCTGACCGTGCTGGGCTTAGACGTAAAAATGACCAGCGACGAGTTTGCCAAGCTGAAGAACCCTGACCGGGCGCAGCGGCTCTACGAGGAAGCGGAACAGAATTATATGCTGAAGAACCGCGCCATCGCTGAGAAAGCGCATCCGGTACTGACGCAGGTGTTGAATGAACAGGGTCATCAGATCAAAAATATCGTGGTGCCGTTTACCGATGGGCTGCACGAACTGACCGTCGTGAGTGATCTGAGGAAAGCCGTCGAAACCGGTGGCCGCGAGTTGGTGACGGAGATGGAAAAAGCCGTAACGCTGTCGGTGATCGATCAGGAGTGGAAAGAACACCTCCGCGAGATGGACGACCTGAAACAGTCGGTACAAAACGCCGTATTCGAGCAGAAAGACCCGCTGCTGGTGTACAAGTTTGAGTCCATCGAACTCTTCAAGCGGTTCGTCAGCAAGGTGAACTTCGACACGATCAGTTTCCTTACCAAAGCTGACATTCCGGCGCAGGATGCCGAAGAAGTACAGCAGGAAATCCGGTCGGCCCCGGCGCAGCGCAAACTCGAACCGATGCCGGAACTGCACACCAATATGGAGGATTTCGACGACGATCACCTGGCCACCGGTCCTGAAGAATATGCCCGGCGAATGGCGCAGAACAATGCCGCCGGTGCCGGTGCGCCACCGATGCGTGCTCCTCAACCCAAGCAGGAGCCGGTGCGAACGATAAAAATTGCCAACCGCAACGAGAAGGTGAGCGTACAGTACGCCGATGGCAGCGTGAAGCGGGATGTAAAGTACAAAACGGTCGAAAACGACGTCGTAGCGGGTAAAGCCGTGTTGATTGACTAATAAATCCAACGCCGAGGAACGGAGTCATGCACAGAGCCAACAGAGGTAATTTACTCCGTTATCTCTGTGCATTTTTTTGTTACGGGCTGGTTTCCCTTTCGCCCCCTACCCCACTGGCCCTGCGCGACGAAAAACTGCCGTTCACCCCCAACCACTATTTCATTACCAGCGTAGTTGATCAACGGGCCGACCGGCGTTCGGTAGCGCAGCTCATTACTACGCCGGGACAGTCGGCCGAAGCCGTCGATTTGCCGGGGGGAGCCGCTACGGCCATCAACCGGTTTGTTCAGGCGGGTTTCCGGCAGAACACAAAACTCAGGCCCATTACCATCCGCATCAGGGAGCTGGCCCTGGCTGAAACGGCCGTTGGCGCGAAACGGGTTGATGGTCGACTGTCGATGGTACTGGTTTTCAACGTCATCCGCGAAGACGACTCGTTCGAGCTGGTAACGTTTCGGACGTCGGCGCGGTATCAGCGGCCATCGGGACAGTTGGATACGGTAGAATCAACGCTTCGGCAGGCGCTGGTGAATGGACTGGTGTTTTTCAACGACTGGATCAACCGCAATGTCAATCAGCACGAGAAGCTGGCAACGCGCCTGCAAGTCAACATCACGAACTATGTCCGCAATCCCGACCGGGACACCGTCTTCTATGATCCTAAGCGGCCACTGGTCTGGTCTGATTTTCTGGCTGGTGTTCCGCGCAGCCGCTATGCCGCGCAGGTCTTTACCAGTTTCGCTTATGAGGGACACAATGAAGTAAAAAACGGCGTGATTCAGATCAATCTGACATTCAAAGTGTATATACTCAAGAACTCGTCGTGGGTATCTGAACCCGCCCGTAATGCCTACGCGCTCAACCACGAACAGCGGCATTTCGAGATTACCAAGTTAGTGACGGAGCGGTTCAAAAAGCGCATTATTCCCGACAGCCTGAGCCTGAACGACTACAACAGCGAGATTCAGTATCAGTACATCGAAGCGTTCCGGGAGATGAACCGGTTGCAGGAGCAGTACGACAGCGAGGCTAATCACGGCATTATTCAGCCCGTACAGGAACGCTGGAACCAACGCCTTGACGCTGAATTGCGTAGCTTTGGCCTCAAATGAACGATTTAGCTGCCTACATCGACCACACCAATCTGCGCCCAACCGCCACCGAAACCGACATCCGGCAGTTGTGCGTGGAGGCCTACAAAAATCAGTTCCGGGCCGTTTGCCTGCCCCCGTCGTATGTACTCTACGCCAGCGATATTTTGGCCGGAACACCCATTAAAATTTGCACGGTTATTGGCTTCCCGCTCGGCTACAACGGCCTGGCTATAAAAGTAGCCGAAGCCGAAAAAGCCCTCGACGACGGAGCTACCGAACTGGATATGGTCATTAACCTGACGCGCTTTAAGTCGATGGCGTATTTGAGCGTTCGGGAGGAGATTGCCAGGCTGGCCCGGCTGGCACACGGCCGGGGTGCGCTGCTGAAAGTAATCATCGAGACCGCGTATTTAGACCTGTCCGAAATCCACATCGCCTGCGAGTTGTGCGTAGAAGCGGAAGCCGATTTTGTCAAAACATCTACCGGCTTCGCCCCTATGGGTGCTGATTTGGAGCAGGTGAAACTGATTCGGTCGCTGCTCCCCGACACGATACTGGTGAAAGCGTCGGGCGGCATTAAAACCCGCGAACAGGCACAAGCTTTCATCGACGCGGGGGCATCGCGGATTGGTACTTCATCGGGTGTAGCCATTGTTCAGGGGCAGTTGTGAAGCGAATCAGAGTGATGCTGGTAAGTCCGGCGCATCCGCCAACCGATCTGCGGATTGTCCGTAATCAGGCTCCCTCTCTGGCTGAACAGTACGAAGTCATTTGTTTGCTGCCTGATGCTCATTCGGTGAAACAGCCAGGCGTTCGTTTTATCGGCCTGCCTTTTTTCCGGTGGCTCGGCTGGCGGCTTTTGCTGGTTCATCCGCTGGTCCTGGTGCACATTATCCGGCTGCGCCCCGCTGTTTTACACATTTACATGCCGGAGTTGCTGCCGATTGCCCTGCTAAGCCGGTTATTTGGCGTACAGGTTGTGTACGAGGTGCAGGAAAACCTGCGGCTGAAATTCGACCGGAAACCGCGCAATAATCACCCTGTTTTCCAACGGGCATTTGCCGGTTTCGAGCGGCTGGCCCGGCGGTATTGCTACCACCTTTTCACAGAGGACAGCTACTTCGCCACATATCCCAACCTGCGGCTTCCGCCCGCAGTTGTCCACAACTACCCGAACCTGTCCTTTTTCGATGCCCTTCGCCCGGTCGATTCGCCCGCCGAACCGGTTGACGATGGTCCGCATCTGCTCTACGTGGGGGTTGTCAGTTTCGACCGGGGCCTGGATACCATGATTCAGGTACTTAGCTTGTTACAGGCGACTCTTCCGGCAATCCGGCTGCATCTGTTCGGTCGTTGTATAGCCACGCAGGCAGAATTGGAAGCGTTGCCGGACTATTCAGTGGTACGCGGGAACCTCCTGTTTTATGGCCACACGGCTCCGGAAACTGCCTACGCCAACAGCAAGCGATACGTGGCCGGGCTGGCCCTGCTGAAACCGGTGGGCGATTATTCCGACTCTTATCCGACTAAACTGTTCGAGTACATGGCCCTTTGCTTGCCCGTTTTATCATCCGATTTTCCGCTTTATCGCCGGGTAGTTGAATCTGCCCAATGCGGGTATTGCGTAGATCCAATGGATGCCGGACGGATTGCGCAACACCTTGCCCAGTTGATCGAAAGACCCGTTGACACCCTAACGATGGGGCAGCGTGGCCGACAAGCGGTGGAGACTTTGTATAACTGGCGGGGGGAGGCAGTTCAGCTGCTCAATTTGTATCGTCAGATTGTATTTTAGTAAGTCCTTATGCAATTGTTCCAATGTTCAGTACCATACTTTCCCGGTAGTATTTAACTTTCGGCTAAAATTCCTGCCCTTATCGGTAAGTACACTTAACCAAGCATCAATGTACATTCACGCAGTTAGTCACTACCTACCCCAAACCGTAGTTGACAACGAGCACTTTACGCAACTCAACGGCCTGTCGAGCGAGTGGATCACCGAGCGCACCGGCATCGATCAGCGACGAAAAGCCGGTCCCGATGAGAATACCAATACCATGTCTGTCGATGTGGTACGGCTGTTAGCCGAAAAAACCGATTTATCCGGCGTCGATTTAATCATTGGTGCCACGTATACGCCCCACGACACCATTGTGACCCTGGCCCATGCCGTGCAGCATGCTCTCAATATTGCCGACATTCCGGTGGTATCCATTTCGTCGGCCTGCTCATCGCTGCTGAATGCCATCGAGATTGTGGAAGGCTATTTTGCCATTGGGAAAGCGACTCGTGCCTTAGTCGTTGTTTCAGAACACAACACCGCTTATAATAACGATACCGACAAAGTGTCGGGCCACCTGTGGGGAGACGGGGCGTCTGCGTTGCTGATTACAAAAGACCGGCAGTCGGAGCGGGACATGACTATTTCCAACATCATCACGGGCGGAGCCGCCACGAGCGGAAAAGCCACCGAAGCGGTCGTGCTGCAGCCCTTGGTTCAGGGGGTGATTATGCCAAATGGCCGCGACGTGTTTATCAACGCCTGCCTGTACATGCCCAAAGTGAGTCGGCAAGTGCTCGAACAAGCCGGCCTGACCCTCGACGATGTGGATTTCATACTGCCGCACCAGGCCAACCTGCGTATCAGCCGCAACGTGATGCAGACGCTGGGTTTGCCGGACGAAAAGCTGCTTTCCAACATTCAGCGGCTTGGCAACACGGGTTGTGCCGGTTGCGCCATCGCCCTCTCCGAAAACTGGGACGCGTTCAAAAAAGGGCAGCGCATCGTCGTAACCGTCTTCGGCGGTGGCTATTCGTACGGTGCCATGCTGATAACTGTATGAAAAAGGGATAAGTGGTAAAGTGGTAAGTGATAAAGTAGTAAGGGGTAAGCGTTCCGTTGCGAAGCACTTACCCCTTACTACTTTATCACTTTACTACTTATCCCTATTTTACCACTTGTCCCGCTTACTGTGCATCGCCCCGCCAGACGTTGTTGCGCAGGTTTACGTCGGGCAGTTTACCATCGGGATCAAGCGTAACGGTGCGGATGGCGGAGGTGGATGGATACCGAAACGTCCAGTTGGCCCCCCGCTGCCAGATTTCGACCGGCAGGGTTGTCCGTGATTTCTTACCGTTTACTTCCTGCACCTCAACGATAACCGGCATGGCCATCTTTTCCAGATTCTCGATGGTGATGAGTGCCCCTTTTTCGGCAGCCCCGTCTACGTACCGTACACCCTGAATTCCCTGATCCAATTTCCAGGTCTCGTAGAAGTACCCCCGCCAGAACCAGCCCAGATCCTCACCGGCAGCATTTTCCATCGTCCGGAAAAAATCGTACGGCGTGGGGTGTTTAAAAGCCCACCGGTTCACGTACGTCTTGAACGCAAAGTCGAATCGGTCGGGGCCGAGAATGGTTTCACGCAGCATTTTCAGACCATAACCCGGTTTGTAATACGCCAGCGTTCCCAGTGCCCGTGGTTGCTGCACATCGGGAATGGTCATGATCGGTTCAGCGGGCCGGAACAAAGCGGGGGCAATGTCGGGCATCGAAAAGTGTTCGCGGTCGTACTCGCCCTTGTTGAAGTTGGCCGTTGAGAGCGTGTTGATAAAGGTGTTGAAGCCTTCGTCCATCCACGGAAATTTACGCTCGTTGCTGCCCACGATCATTGGGAACCAGTTATGGCCAAATTCGTGGTCGGTTACACCCCACAGGCCATCTTTCTTGTCTTTGTGATCGCAGAACACGATACCCGGATACTCCATACCGCCAACCACACCGGCCACGTTGGTCGCTACGGGATAGCTGTACTCAAAAATGTAGCGGGAATAAAATTCGATACAGCCTTTTACGTACTCGGTCGAGCGGTTCCAGGAATCGTTGGTGGCACTTTCGGCGGGATAAACCGATTGAGCCAAAGCCGTTTTCCCACTCGGCAGGTTCATTTTGGCCGCATCCCACGCAAACGCTTTCGAGGAAGCCCAGGCCGCATCCCGCGTGTTGCTGCAACGGAACCGCCATGTCAACTGCCCGGACTGTTTGGGGCGCGAATTTGGCTGGGTCACCTCTGCGGCAGACCGGATTAGTACGGTTTTGTCGCTTTGCCGGGCCTGTGCCAGTCGTTTGATCTGTTCACCGGTCAGCACCTCGTTTGGATTCAGTAGTTCGCCGGAGCCGACTACGATGTGGTTCCAGGGTACCGTGATGGCGTATTCGATGTCGCCGTAGTCCAGGTAGAACTCACCCGCGCCGAGGTAGGGCAGCACGTTCCAGCCCTGAATGTCGTCGTAGACACACATGCGCGGATACCACTGCGCAATCTCATAAATAACGCCGTCGCGCCGGGTCAGCATTCCCATTCGGTCAGAGCCGTACTGCGGAATTTTGAACGAATACGCCACCCGGATTTTGATGCTTTCGCCCGGTTTAACGGCTTCGGTCAGGCGCACCTGCATCCGGGTATCGCTGATGATATACGACGCAGCCGCTTTATTTCGGCCCTGTTCGGTGGTAACGGCGGTGATGACAAACCCACCGTTAAAATTCTGATTCCCGAAACGCCCCCCTTCTACCGGCGTGGTTTTGGCCGACCGGGACGTGTCGCTGAAGGCATTCTGGTCTAATTGAAGCCACAGGAAAGGCAGGGTATCGGGAGACTTGTTCGTGTACGTGATGTCGACATCGCCGGTCACCGTATTCTGCTGATCGTCTAACGTGACGCTGATTTTATAGTCTGACCGGTTCTGCCAGTATTTCTGCCCCGGCTCCCCACTGCCGGTGCGGACCTCGTTGCCCGGCTGCATATTGAACAGGGGATGAAACAACGCCAGCGGGTCGTATTTGCCCGTGGCAGCATTATTCGGGCTGGTTGATGGCGTTGAGCCAGACTGACCAAAGGCGTTTAGGTGCAGGCACAGCAGGCCGACCCAGATGGCCGATTTTTTCATGAGTAAGGAATTGACGCGTTGGATTATTTTGCAAAGAAACGAAAAACGGCTGTGTGTAGTGGTGTCGGGTTCTCAAACCCGACACCAC
>JBBQLG010000177.1:0-11503 GCA_038327655.1 Cytophagales bacterium | reverse complement strand
TGTTTGAGACGTTAGAAGCGGCTCAGGATTGTGTGGAAGCGGTGCTGGAGACGTACTTTGAACAGCCGCAAAAAGTGTGTCAGTTAGCTGCTTATCCTTACATTGTCGATACGTCATCACCAGTTTAATTTAGTATAAAATATTGATTTACCGCTATTTTGGCGGATTAAACGGCCTGCGTGACGCTTACCTGCGGCAGGCTAAACCAGCTGCTTCCCCTAACAAACTCGACATTGACGCGTTACGGTCGGCCCCACTCGACATTGTCTTCAGCACCTGCTGCGAGTATACGATCAGTGAATATCGGTTGTTACGCCAGAACCCCGAAGCGTGTGCTTTCCTCAAGGCTACGCTCATGGAGTCATTGGGCGCTCCGAATGTTGCTATCGCCGAGAAGGAACGCAACTATCAGGTCATGGTCGATGAGTTGGCTACGCTGCTCAATACCAAACAGGGCCGTTCGTTTGCCGCCATCATTAACAGCGCGATGACTCTGCTGACGTTTTTGACTCATCAGAAGCGCACCGTTTTTGGTCTCGATCTAAGCCGCGACGACGCCTGGGACGACCTTGAAACCGCCATTCGAAACCTGTTCCGGGGGGCTTACCTGTACACAAAAGAACGCCGGGAGCAGGAAATGGTAGATTCGCAACGGCCCGTAGACAAGTTATCGATCCCCCCCACGGAACAGCCGTAACGACTCGCCCACCCGCCAGACCTCTTCAAAGGTATTGTACAACGGCGTGGGGGCCAGCCGAATACAGTCCGGTTCGCGCCAGTCGCCGATGATACCCTGTTCGGTCAGAAAATCGAATAAAGCCCTGCCATTTTTCTGTACCAGCAACGATAGCTGACAACCCCGTTCGGCCGGATTTTTCGGGGTCATCAGCGTAATGGGCAAACCGGATTGCCGGATCACAAATTCGAGGTAGCCGGTTAGCTGCTCACTTTTTCGGCGCAGGTTTTCCATGCCCGCATCGGCAGTGTGTTGCAGGGCGGCCTGATGCACCGCCATTGACAGCACAGTAGGCGTACCCAACTGCCAGCCAGCCGCGCCCGGCTCGGGTATAAATCCTTTGGTCATCTCAAACCGCCGGGCCTCGTCGTAGCCCCACCAACCCGCCAGACGGGGCAGGTTAGCAGTGTGGTGTTTTTCGTGAACAAATACGCCGGATACGCCCCCAGGGCCGGAATTGAGGTATTTGTAGGAACACCAGAAGGCAAAATCGACGCCCCATTCGTGGAGACTCAGCGGCACATTCCCGATGGCATGGGCCAGATCGAACCCAACCAGAATGCCGTACGATTGCGCTTTTTCGGTGATGGCCCACATGTCGAATACCTGCCCGGTGTAGTAATGCAGGCCGCTCATTAGAATCAGGGCCAGCGACTCGTGGTGCTGGTCGATGGCAGTCAGCATGTCTTCGGTGCGCCAGGTGTACTCCGGTTCAGCGTTCGGATTCTGACGGGGAAAGAGTTCAATCAGTGTATCGGCCGGGTTCAGTCCGCGTTGCTGAATGTGAGTTTCAAAGGCGTATTGGTCCGACGGAAAATCCCCGCCAATGGTCAGTATCTTCGTTTTCTGACCGCTGGGACGGTAAAATGAGGTTAGCATCAGGTGCATATTCACTGTCAGGCTGTTCATCGGCACCACTTCGAGCGGGGTGGCACCCACGATTTGAGCCAATAGCGGCTGGCAGCGTTTATGGATTTTCAGCCACGGGTCGGGTTCGGTAAACCAGCCTTCTACCCCCAGATTTTGCCAGACGTTCAACTCCCGATTTATAGCATCGCGGGCCGCTTTGGGTTGCAGCCCCAGCGAATTTCCACAAAAGTAGATAGCCTCGTGGTCGTGATGGCGGGGAATATGAAACTGGTCGCGGAAAGTACGGAGCGGGTCGGTCTGATCGAGGTGCCGGGCAAAGGCCAGGGTGTTTTCGTAGGTCATGGCACAAAAATAAACCCTGAGCACCCGAATGGTATCGGGTACTCAGGGAAATGTCTGGTTAGTGCGCGACGTTTATTGGGTGACGTTTGCCAAATGCAAAACACCGGACGATCTACTGATGCATTGTGCCGCTCATGCTGCTCGTTTTCTTGCAGCACGAGGGCAGCTTGGCGTATCCGGCAGGGTCGGCCACTACCTCTTCGGCATCGTAGCCCGTTTTGGAAATGTTGGCTTTCAGCTTAGCCACGTCCGTTTTTTTCGGGTTGTACTTGATCGTGACCACTTTCGTTTTTACGTCCAGATCGGCTTCTTTCACGCCCTTCTCGAACGATAGGTTATGCTCGATGCGCGATTTACACATCTCACAGATAGACGACGTTTTGATTTTAACTTCTTTGGTGCCATCCTCAGCCCGCAGGCCGGTAACGCCGACAAACACACTGGCAATGGTCAGGAAAAAGGTGGAACGGTTCATAAATTTTGTGTTTTGCTTTATAGTGAATTGATAACGAATTGATTGCGTTTTTTGTGCCCCATATAGTCCGTCGCATAGTGAAGCTTACGTCGCACGGTGGAGGTACCTTACATTTTCATGCCCGGCATTGCATTACCTTTCATCCCCTTCATCATGCTTTTCATCGTCATCAGGCTGGGCGTCAACCGAAGATAAATTTCTCCCGAAATGGGCATCTTTCCGTAGAAGGTTTGCAAAAATCGGTCCGGCATACTCGCGGTTACCTGTGCGCCAAGAACCAGATTAGTGTTGTGCTGCTGCGCGATGCGGTAGTTCATCCCCAGCGTCAGGTTATTGATCGTTGGGATATAGGGAGCGGGCGGCAACCCCTCAGCGTCGGCAAAAAATAGGCTCAACTCCTCCAGCGATTTCTGCACATACTCGTACCGGCCATAAAACGCCAGTTTATCGAGTTGCAGACTGCTCTCGGCCAGGTACGAATTCTCGAGCAACCCGCTTACTTTGTTCTGTCCCCAGATCAACGCCGATGTCACGTAACTACCCGGTCCCAGACCTTTGCTGTGCAATAACGAAGCCGTCGTGCGGGTGACGTTTTCTTCCGGGTGAGACTCTTCCGGACTGTGCAAAAATCCCTGTGAGAACTGCATGGCCAGCGACGGCGACGGATTAATCGACAACCGGTACGAATAACTGTCGAACTTCGGTTTGTCGAAATTATACCGGTTCTCGTCGGGTTCGCGGCCCTTAAACGTCGAGCCTTCGATTTTGGCCCATTTGTACCGAAAACCCGCCGTCGCCACCCCAAACAGAATGTGGGTCGCATCCTGCCAGTGATGGCTCAGCGGAGCATCGGGGTTGTTGAACGACGAAATCCGGTGCATAAACGCGGGTGGCCCCAGAGCCGGTTCGCCGGGGTAACCAACGTAGCCGTACAAATCAATGTCTTTGCTGATGGCATGGCTGTAGCTGACAGACAGTTCGGACACCAGATCGTGGGGGTGCTGCCGGTCGATGAGGGGTTTGCCCCGGTAGGATTCGCCGGTTTGAAACAACAGCGGATACCCCCCGTTTCCAACCGTCAGCGCATCGAGCGACAGCATGGCCCGCACCTGAAACAGGCCCCGCTTCCCGACTTTGCGCTGCGCCATCCCCATGAACCAGTTGGGTGCGCCCAGTTGGCTACCCGTACCCCGTTTGCCCTCGTTGTCGCTGTTCTGGTTGGTGTAACGCAGGTAAACGGCGTAGTGCAGCATGTAACTCCACTTACCATCGGCGGGCTGCTTCATGTAGGCGTACATGGGCGTGTTGTCGGGATGCCAACTCGTACCGGAGCCATTGCGGTTCATGGGCAGATTCCGGGACAACGAGTGGGTCATGCCCGGCATGGATTTGCCCATTGTCGTATCCATCGTCAAACCATAATTAGGCGTGTTCATCTCCGACATACCGTCGTGCATCGAGTGATTCATCGGCATGGTCTCACCCTTTTTCATCGGCCCGGTTTTCTTCACCGAATCGGCAGGAGTACTCATTTTCATGCCCGGCATGGATTTGCCCGGCATGGAGTTGCCCGGCATGGAGTTGCCCGGCATAGTATGGCCTTCATGCTGTGCTGAAACCCGGCTGGCGATAAGTAGTAAAAGCAATAAGACTGTATTTTTTTTCATAACGCGTTTTGAGTTGGCAGTGACCTCACGGCAGGGAGTGACCTCACCCCAACCCTTCTTCTTGAATAAAGGAGAAGGGTTGGGGTGAGGCAGATTTTATGCTACCATGCTCCGGCACTCTTCGGCGCATTTTCGGCAGGCGTCGGCGCAGGCTTTGCAGTGCGCAAAATGGTCGGCGTGTTTTTCGCACTCGGTCGCGCAGGCTTCACAGGCTTCGGCGCAAACAGCCATGAACGATTTCATGGATTGAGAACCCCGTGCCGTTAACCGGGCGCAGAGCGTACAAATGTCGGCACAGTCGCGGCAGAGCTGAATGCACAGCGTCATGTCGTGGTGTTGGCTGTCTTCGTCATGCGACAGAATACAGGCGGTAGCGCAGCGTTCGCAGGCTTCGGCGCAGCTAAAACAGGTGTCGACATGGGATTGGGACATGGAAGTTTCCATACATTGACTTGGTTTTTATGGTTGAAAAATTGATTTACAAAAGCATTGTCAGCATCGCACCCGCCATCACGATCATCAGGCCGTCTTCCACAATGGTTACCGTAGTCATGGGCAGGTTAAACACCGACCCCAGGCAGGCGCAGCGAATTTTAGTTTTGTTCAGCACGCTCTGTACCACGCCAACGAGACTGATACCCATCACTACAAGCGTTACGGCATTGGTGATGACCGGATTCCAGGCCGTCAGGTACGCTACGCCGAGAGCCAGTTCGATGAACGGATAGATGCGGCCGTACACCGGAATGCGTTTCGCCACGATGTCGTACATGCGGTAGCTGCTGGCAAAACCGGGGATGTCGAGCAGTTTAAAGAAGGAAAACGTCAGGAAAAACCCGGCCATAAAAGTGTTCATGGCCCGCATCGCATCAAACGCGCCACCCCGGATTTCGACCAGCACCGTCACGCCGAGCAGGTAGGCCAGGATGATGAGCAGTGGCTTGTAAGTCGTAACCGATGGCTCGGCGGTCTCAGCAATGGTCGTGTTCGGCACATCGGCGAACTGAGCCGGGGGAGCTATCGTCTGC
This sequence comes from Cytophagales bacterium, assembly GCA_038327655.1. Taxonomy (GTDB): domain Bacteria; phylum Bacteroidota; class Bacteroidia; order Cytophagales; family Spirosomataceae; genus JBBQLG01. The sequence goes on along the minus strand of JBBQLG010000177.1, from coordinate 6,385 downwards.
GTATGACCGTGCATAACGGCCTGACGGCTATGGCCCATCGTGTCGATTACCTCGACCTCGTCGGATAACGAGTAAGTACCCGCCGACTGTACGGCTTTATTCAGTAAGGTAGTGTCGATATGGTGGCTCATGTTCACAACGGCTTCAGCCGGATTGAGAGAAACAATTGCTTTTTTGACGCCCTCGACCTGTTCCAGCGCGTTCTGAACGCGGGCCACACAACTACCGCAGTGCATGCCATCGAGTTTATAAGTATGAATCATGATCGTAAGTCCGTTTAACGACACAAAGGTACCCGGTACCGGTGCCAGAAGTTTTACAGAATTGCCCGGCGTTTGTATACCATTTTACGGCGTGACTTTGTCTAAATCCCGCCGTTGTGCCCCCCGCTCCTGTCGAAAACGTCCCGGCGTTTGTCCGGTTACCTGCTTAAATTGAGTCGACAGGTGCTGTACGCTGCTGTACCCCAGCCGGAAGCCAATCTCGCTCAGGCTCAGTTCGCCGTATGTCAGCAGTTCTTTTACCGTCTCAATCTTTTGGGCGATGATGTACTTCTCAATCGTTATTCCTTCAACCGCCGAAAACAGGCTGCTCAGGTAAGAATACTCGTGCCCGGTTTTTTCGGCCAGAAAATCGGAGAAATTCTGATGCACCGGTTTATTGCCCCTGCCATCGTGTACTTCCTCAATAATCAGCGTCTTAATCCGCCCGGTTAGCACTGCTCTGCTGTCATCGAGCAAATCGAATTCATTCGCCTGCAATACCCGCCGTACGTCGGTCAGTGTAACATTCGGTGGCAGGGCATCCACGTCGGCTTCGCCCAGGTCCACGCGGTTTACGACCAGACCCAGCCCTTCCAGCGACTCCCGCACAACACGCCGACAACGTCCGCAAACCATATTTTTGATGTAAAGCGTCATAGTAGTTGGGGTTAGCAGCACGACTGACCAGACTGTTTGGGCGGACAAACCATCGTACCGTACGAACAGAACACGCAGCAGTCGCCGGGTTTGGGGCGCAATACGGCCGCGCAACCCATGCGTTCGTAGAAAAACTGGCAGGCATCAGTCGGCATCAGTTCTGACTGTACGTGCTGGCAAAGCGGGCAGGTAATGATGGATTCAAGGGTCATATTCACAGGTTGGGTTTGAAGCGAATGCCCATGTACACCATCCGTCCGGTAACGGGTCCCCACACGCGACTACCCGCATCGAAATCCGGCCCGAAGGGATTATTGGCCGCAAAAATCGGATTCGACTGCCGGAAACCCGTCAAGTTCTCACCACCCAGATAAACGGCTACTCCATTGCGGAAGGTGTGCGTTACCTGGGCGTTGAGGTTGTAATAGCCCGGTGCCTGCTCGGTCGGCATGTCGGTATAGCCCGTGTGGGTATAGCCCTCGCGCAGGTACGGAATGCGCCGGGGGCCGTTCCATTGCAGGGTCGCGTCGAATTTCCATCTGTCGAAGGGCAGGGCGTATCCGGCATTGAGCAGCACCCGGTCGCGGCTAATCATCATCTTAGGTAGTAGCACGGATTCGCCACTTGGACCGCCCATCGTCTGCTGCACATCAAACAGCCGGTAAGCCAGTTTAACCTCCAGCCGCTTTGCCGGCAGGTAATTCAGTTCGGCCTGGAAACTGTTGGCAAAGCTTTTGGCCCCGTTGGAATTATAAAACTCCAGCAACCGGGGGTGTTCAAGATCAACGACCAACTGATTCTGGAAATCGGTACGGTGATAATCCAAAATCAGCGTCGCCTTTTTGTCGGCTATCAAAAAGTCATTTGTCAGGCTCAGGCCGTAATTCCACGAGATTTCGGGACGAAGTTTTTCCCGGAACAGTACCGTCCGCGAACTGACCAGCAGGCCATAATTCTCCGCCAGCGGATTGGGCACCCGGAACCCCCGCCCGGCCGATAGGCGCAGTGCCAGTTGATCGGTCAGGCTGTATTTGAGGTGGAGCCGGGGCGTAAACTGCGGCCCGAACAGGTTGTGGTAATCAAACCGACCACCCAGTACGAGCGTCAGTTTTTCGGGATAATTGTACGTGTACTCGACAAAAGCCCCCGGTACCGATTCCGTACGGGTCAGCAGCGTGTCCTTGTAGCGTTCGTGGTAATCATCCAGCAGGTAACTCAGACCGGCTTTGTAGGTGTGATTCGTCGTGCCGATTATCGACTGGTAAATCAGATTGCCATAGAGGGTTTGCTGCCGTCCGTCGTAGGGTACGAAACCAAAATACGAGTTCTGTTCGTGTTTTACCGCGTTCAGAATCAGTCCCAGCCCTTTGTACGGTTTATCAGGATACAGTTTAGCCGTTTTGGAGAAAAATTCGAACCGTTTCGTGGTGTTCCCAAACCCATACGCCTGACTGGTACCCCGCTGATTTTCGGTAAAATCCGTCTGCCCGCCGAGCCGGTTTTCGTAGAGGGCCTTCACGCCGAACTGCGCCATAAACCGGTCGGAGGTGTATTTCCAGCGGTTAATACCGTTGACCTGCGTGTAGAGCGGCAAATCCAGAAAACCATCGTGGTTGCCGTCTAATCGGGTTTGGAGGGTGCTACCGTGGCCCAAAAAACCCACACTCCAGCGTTTATTGACCGCCTGCGACCAGTTTACGTTGCCCTCGACCCGGCCAAAACTGTTGGCGTAACCGTTCAGGAACAGCTTGTTCTTATCGTCAGGCTTTTGCAGTTCAATGTTCAGTTGTCCCGTCATGGATTCGTAGCCGTTCACGACTGAACCGGCTCCTTTACCCACGTCGATGGACGTAATCCAGGTGCCGGGGATGTAATTCAGCCCAAACGTCGACGCCAGCCCCCGGATATTGGGAATGTTTTCGACGTTGGTTTGTACGTACTGCCCGCCCAGCCCCAGAAACTGAATCTGTTTGGCCCCCGTAACCGCATCGGCATACTGCACACTGACCGAAGCATTGGTCTCGAAACTCTCCGACAGATTACAACAGGCCGCTTTTGCCAGTGTCCGGGTCGTAAGCAACTCGGTCTGAATCGGGTTCAGCCGGTCAATCGCCGACGAGGCTCCCTGCACCACCACTTCCTGAAGGGTATTGCTGGATTTGAGGGTGATGATTAGTTTACGGTCCGGTTCGGCAACCAGAACCGTATCGGATTGATAACCGACGTAGCTGATAATGAGCCGGTTCGACCGTTCGACCGGCGGCAAACTAAACTGACCGGTCGAATCGGTAAGCGTACCGGACGATGTACTGTCCCAGCGCACGGTGGCACCGGGTAATGGTTTGGGCTGATTGTTGACCCGTTCAAAAACATGACCGGTTACAACCTGACTATACGCTGAAAGGGGGCCAACGAGCAGCCAAAAGACAAGAAATGAACGCATGGTAGCTGTGATTGAGGAAAACAGGAAAAGCCCATGTCTGACAAGACATCGGCAATTTGCAGTCAATCAACAGGCTAAATCAGGAGACTCTGGATAAAAGCCAGCAGCGTACGGCCAGCGGGTAAGGGAGGGGCATGCACCGTCAGCAAGGCCGACGATTTTGTGGAGAGTACCGTTTGAATGAACCAGACGAATACGGCCGTAAATCCCGCAGTGACCGTATCTGTAATGGTCTTCAGAAACTTAGCGACCAACTGCGTCAGCGACGAGGTGACATCAACGTTTTCGTAACGTGTTTCGTCAGCACAGCAGGGCGTTTTGTCAACACCCGTCCGGGTGGCAGGCTGGGTCACTAAAAGTTGGTCGGCGGCACAGCGTTTGGCTTCGGCTTCTTTTAAACTCAGGTAAACCGTCTTCCCCCGCATGTGACACGACCGTTCCACCAGCCCAAAGCCCGTACTGCTGACCAGTATGGTACAGGCCATCAAGACGTTAAAGAGTTGGAACAGGATTCGTTTCATCGCGGACGGAGCGTGGCAGACACGTGAGTTAACTCGACAAATATCTTTAAAGTTTCAGACAAAAAAAAGAGGGGACACCGTTCGGTATCCCCTCTTCACCAATCAGTAATCTACCGACCTTAGTAACCTTTGTTCTGAACCAGTACATCGGCACCCTGCAGGTCAATCTGACCCTGAGGCACGGGCAACAGCTCGTTTTTATTCGCGGTGAACGTTGCGCCACCCAATGCACCGGCCAATTTTGTAGTCTCATAGGCGAGGTATGCATTGATTGCTGGTGCAGCTACACCCCAACGCACGAGATCGAAGAAACGGTGACCTTCACCCGACAATTCCAGTTTACGCTCGAACCGGACGGCGGTCTGCGCAACGGTTTTGTCCGTCCAGGGTGCGTCATACGTTTTGAGTAAGTAGTTGGCAGCAGGCTTGCCATCTGCTCTCACCACGAAACCAGCCGGATTGGCCGCACGGGCGCGGATAAGATTCACGTACGTACGTGCTTTTTCCAGGCTACCTACTTCCACTTCAGCTTCGGCCGCCATCAGCAGCACGTCAGCGTAGCGAATGATGGTAAAGTTGATAGCACTGTAACCCGGCGTCCATGAACTGTTATCCTGCAATGAACCTTTATCGGATTTGTAGTAGGCGTATTTCTTGGGAGAATATGGACCACCGTTGGGTTGATTCCGAATCCAGTCGGCACCTGGGTGATCGATCCAGTCCAGATACGGAATACCACGACGGCCGATGGAATGGTCAAGCCGGGGATCGACAGCAGCTACGTCCGGGGTAAAGGCAGCACTTGAGAGCAGACCCATGTCGGTTTTCAGTTCATTGGCCGCGCTGTTGTAAGAACCGTCAACGAATGGCAACCCATTGGCATTTACCCGGAACGAGTTACCCAACTCGAAGCTTGGCTGGAAGAACCCACAGCAGTTACCCGGACCATTCGGACCCGTGTTGTAGGGGAAGTTCAGGTCAAACTCAGGGTTGGCGTTGTTTACACTACCGGTGTTGGCTGCTGCCTGAATGGCAAATACAGACTCCGCATTGTTGTCGTTCGATGCCTTAAACACATCGGCATACTTGGCGTTCAGCGCGTACTTTACGCCCTTGCTGTTTACACCACTGGCAATGATCAAATCGAACAGTGCTTTGGCCTCCGTGTACTTCTTCTCGTACATGTAAATCTTAGCTAAGTACGAAGCAGCAGCCCACTTGTTGGCACGACCGACTGCACTTGGTACTTCGGGCAGATCAGCATAAGCTGCTTTCATGTCCGCTTCGATTTTAGGCCACAGATCAACGCCATTCTTTACTTTTTCGATGCCCGTGCCATAATCAACAGTTTCATCCACGTAAGGAGCGGCATCGCCCCAGCCGCGCTTCAGTTCAAAATAGTAGTGCGCCCGCAGGAATTTAGTTTCAGCCGTAATCTGCTTTTTGTCGTCTGCCGTAACTACAGCGTCAGCACTGGGTAACAGCCGCAGTACGGCATTGGCACGGGCAACACCTTCAAAGTTACCCGTCCATTTCTCAGAAATTACGCCCTGCGACGCTAAATATGAATACCGTTGGATTGGGTTGATATCGCTGAAATCGCCGGGGTCAGTGCCTTTGTTAGCATCACCTCCCCGTATACTACCCCATACCCAGTTGGAAGCACTGGCCATCCGGCCACCTCTACCATTGAGCATGGCATAGACCGAAACCAGAGCACCCTGCAAACCATTTTTACTGGTAAGCTGAGCGGAAGATACAGCACCCGTAGGGGGTACTTCTAAAAAGCTGTCTTTGCAGGAAAACGCAATAAGCGTTAGACCCAATGATACGGTCGCAGCTACCGCACCTTTCTTGAGAGTAGAGTTCATTTTATGAATGATTTTTGTTTTAGTTAAACTAAACTTATAACGAATTGTGTAAGGAGAGTTGTTTTGACTTTCTCTCCTTACAGTCAATCGGTTGCCTTAGAACGTAATACCCAGTCCGACGTTATAGCCACGCGTGATGGGGTAGTTACCCACGTCGATACCGAACGAGGTATCGGCTGCTCCACCAACGGCCGGGTCCAGACCTTTGTAGCCGGTAATGGTGAACAGGTTAGTCGCCGTAGCCGAAACCCGCAGCCGCTGCATCCGCAGTTTACCCAGTAATTCGCCCGGCAGGGTGTAACCCACCGTCAGGTTCTGCATCCGCAGGTACGAACCGTCTTCTATGTAGAACGAGTTCGACTGCGTGTTGGTACTGAAGTTAGACGCGCTCTCGAAAATTGGAGTCGTAGCGCCCGTGTTGGTTGGGCTCCAGGACTGCTTTACCCGCTCGCTGATGGCTGCACCCTGGAAGGATGGATAGAAATCCGTGAACCACTTGGATACGTTAAAGATCTTGTTGCCAACCGATGCGTTGAAATATGATGCGATATCGAAGTTACGATACGTGATCTTGAAGTTAAACCCACCCTGGAACTTAGGAACCGGGCTACCCAGATACGTCCGGTCTTT
>JBBQLG010000176.1:0-11664 GCA_038327655.1 Cytophagales bacterium | reverse complement strand
CGAGGCAATAATGCCCTTGCCGAGTGAAGATGTTACACCGCCCGTAACAAAAATGTACTTCGCGGTTTTGGGACTGGGGGATGCCATGTCTGAAACCAGTTTTGTGTCGTTACGGGGTATAAAGGTACGCCATTTTCGGGGAAAAAGCCGGGCAGACAGTAGTAAAAGGCCGAAAAAGAATTGGGGATTTCTGGTAAGGTTCTGACAGGCAGGACCGGATGCGTATTAGCGGTCAGTTCACGACTCCCCAACCCGGCGATCAGGTTAAACTCCCATTAATTCGCGTCGTCCGTTAAACGATTGCCCCCTCAGGCTGTCTTACTGAAGCAACTAATCAAGACAACCATGTTCAAAAGAATCACATTCAGCGGGTTGATGCTTTCGATGCTCGCCCTCCCCCTGCTGGCTCAACAAACGACTACCCCTACCGCTGAGGCACCGGCAGCCGGCGCAACGGCCGGACGCGCCAACAAGATGCAGCGCTACCAGGCTACCGACCCCGCCACCCGTGCCCGTCGGCAAACCGACCGTTTAGCCAAAGAGCTGAATCTGGACCAGGCAACAACGCAGAAAGTATACGATGCCGAACTGGTTCGGACCCAGAAAGTGGACGATATCATGAAAGGCAGCGACGATGGCCGGACTAAAAACAAGGTTCTGAAAGAAAACGCCGACGCGTTCAAAGCTAAACTGCAAACCATCCTGACGCCCGACCAAATGGCAAAGATGGAGCAGATGAAATCACAGATGAAAGGTCGGATGCGCAACCGTCAGGGTATGGGCGCGAGCGATGACAAAGACACGAATTAACGCAGATTGAATAGTCCGCTATCACAAAAAGGCGACCTCTGTTTCGGCAAAGGTCGCTTTTTTGTGAATAACCTTTCCGGAAACAGATACAACCTGCCCCGGTCGGGCGTTATCTTAGCGGGAGATCCGGCCGACCGGGTTCCCTTCAGACCAGACATATACTTTTTTCATGAAACTGCTTGGCCCTATCCATGACCCGACCTTTACGTCGGTTTCCTACAACCAGTTCGACCGGATGCTGCTTTCGTTCATCAAAGACGAACGCGACCTGCCTTTTCTTTACCTCACGCTACGTATCAGCCTGATCCTGATTCCCCTCGGTTTGATGCTCTATATGCCGTTTCTGACCGGATGGGCGTGGTGGGTGCTGGCGATTGGCTATCAGTACGTGAATAATCTGAAATTTAAAGGTCCCTTTGGCCTGATGCTGCATTGCACCAGCCACCGCCCGATGTACAAACCGGCCTTCAAATTCATGAACAACTACCTGCCGTGGGTAGTCGGTCCGTTTTTTGGCCATACGCCGGAGACGTACTACAGCCACCACATCGGGATGCACCACGCCGAAAATAACCTCCCCGACGACGAAAGCAGCACGATGAACTATCAGCGCGATAGCGTTCGGGGGTTTCTGGGTTATTTTACGGCTTTTTTCTTCTTTGGTCTGAGCGAACTGGTCGCCTACCTTTTCAAGCGAAACCGGGTGAAGTTGGCCTGGAAAGCGGTAGCGGGCGAGGTTAGTTTTGTGCTGCTCTGCATTGGGCTGGGTTTTGTAAACCTGCCCGCCACGCTGGCTGTGTTTGTGGTGCCGCTGCTGCTGTCGCGGATCGTGATGATGCTCGGCAACTGGACGCAGCATTCGTTTATCGACGCGGCTGACCCCGGCAACCCGTACAAAAACAGCATTACGTGCATCAACGTGAAGTACAACCACAAGTGCTGGAACGATGGCTACCACATCGGCCACCACCAGAGGCCGGGCCTCCACTGGACCGAACACCCAACGTTCTTCCTGAAAACGCTCGACAAATACGCCCAAAACCAGGCCATTGTGTTTGATGGCGCCGATTACCTGAAAATCTTCATCAGCCTGATGACCCGGCGGTACGACGTACTGGCCAAACACGTAGTGAATATCAACGGCAACACGTTTGCCGACGAAGCAGAAGTAATCGCCGTGCTGAAAGCCCGTACGCAACGGATTCCGGCCGTTACGGAATTAGTAACACCGTTGCCACGACGGGTGGGGGTAGCGGCTTAAAACTGATTGGTGTTGTCTATTTTTGCGTCATGCAACAACAGACCTTCCCCGACTATACTGCCCTCTCCGACCATACGGCCCGGCACATTGCAGCACTGCTCCGCCAGAAACCCGACGCTACCCTCTGCTTAGCCTCCGGCGATACGCCCATCGGCACCTTCCGGCGACTCGCCGAACTGGCCCAAACGGGTGAAGCCAACCTGAGCCGCTGCACGTTTATTGGTCTGGACGAGTGGGTCGGTTTCGGCCCGACGGATGAGGGCAGTTGCGGCTATTCGCTCTACCGGGACCTGTTTACGCCCCTCCAGATTCGCCCGGAGCAGATTTACTATTTCGACGCTAAAGTCCTGGATTTACCCGCCGAGTGCATGCGCATCGACGCGGTCATCGCCAAACGGGGTGGCCTGGACCTGATGTTGGTCGGCATCGGCCTGAACGGACATATCGCCCTCAACGAGCCGGGGACGCCGTTTCACCGCTACGCCTTCGTATCGGACCTCGCCGAAACCACGATTCAGGTCGCACAGAAGTATTTCGCACAGCCGACCGTGCTGGAGCGGGGCATCACCCTCGGTTTACAGCACCTGATGGATGCAAAAGAGGTTATTCTATTAGCCAGCGGCCCGCGCAAAGCCGCTATCATCGGCGACGCCCTCACCGGCCCCGTCACCGAACAACTACCCGCCAGCATCATCCAGACCCACCCCAACGCCCATGTCTGGGTAGATATGGACGCAGGAAGTTTGCTGTGAATTCGGTAACTTTGGGAAAAGCCTTTTGTAGATTAACAGCTTACTTAAAGCCGGAAAGTTGCATGGAAACCATCGTCATCAAAGTAACAAACCCGGAGAAATCAGCGGCTCTGCTGCAACTCCTGCAATCAATGGATTTCGTGGTGTCGGCCGAATACGTGGACACCTTAGCCTCAGCGCGTCGTTTGTTCAACGAAATTAATCAGGAAGTAGCTCAAACCCCATTAGCCGAATTAAGCTACGACGACATTCAGGCCGAAATTGATGCGTACCGACGTGGCCACTAACCGAATTGTGGTCGATACCAACGTATTCATCTCCGCCCTGATTGGTCAGTATAGTTATCCCTATCGCATCTTCAATGATCTCATCCTTACCGGTGAGGTCATTTTATGTTTATCAACAGCATTATTTACCGAATACGAATCGGTTAGCCGTCGGGAGAAGTTTAAGCGTTTTCCCACGTTCATTGATCGGGCACCTGCGTATTTAGCAGAACTTCGGCAAATCGCTTTTATTATTGAGCCGACACAAACGCTCGCTGTTCTTGCCGATGAGCCGGATAACCGTATTCTTGAACTGGCTATTGCGGCTAATGCGGATGCAATTATTACCGGCAATTCGAAGGATTTCACGTTCGCTCAGTATGAACGTATCCCAATATTTTCACCCAGAGCTTTTTACGAACAATATTATCCGGTCGAATAAGGCAAGTCATGCCGGTTTGTGACAGGATAACGCCACAACATGGTAAAACCCACGCCGAACTGGCATTTAACAATCATTAACTTCGGCAGATAAAGTAGTCCTTGCATCTTTGCCACTGTATAAAATCTCATACTGGCAATGAAGAATTTTTTCACTACCCTCCTGCTGATTAGCTCAGTAGCCACTTCATCTTTTTGTCAGTACACACAGCGATCCGTCGGTGGATACACTGTCTTTACCATTCCTTTCGAGGGCGATTCGATCACGTTTGCTGTTGTAGCCGATCAGAAAGAGATCGTTAAGCGAAAACCTATTCTTTTATTTCGACAGGGTTCCCTCCCCATTCCACTATTTACCATCAATCCCAAAAACAATAGGCCATCGTTAACTCAACTTCCCATTACCTGTTACGACCACGAAGCGGAGTATCACAGCATAATGATTGCTAAGCCCGGTGTACCTTTGATTGGTACTGATGCTTATTTAGATACGTTATTCAGCACACGAGGTAACATCAAACCAACGATGTATCCGGCTAATTATCAGTCGCATAATTACCTCAACTACTATGTTAATCAGACCAATGCTGTTCTCCGATTTATCCTTAATCAACCATGGGCGGATTCAAAACGGGTAGTTATTACCGGAGGTTCAGAGGGGTACCAAGTGGCCATCAAAACGGCTTATACGAATAAACAGATAACCCACCTGATAGCTTTTTCGGGAGGATTAGAAGGACGACAACAATCCATAATTCGTGAAGAGCGGGTTAAAGGGTATACCGGCGAATATACGCAGGAAGAAGCCCAACAAAGTGTCGAAGGGCTACAGGAGCAGTGGAAAGCCATTTGTCTGGATTCACTTAATGGTACTACCAAACAGGGCGACCCGAACCGCACGAAATACTCATTTTCTCACACGCACAATAAAGACTATCTGCTGGCATTAACCATACCAATTTGTATCGTATACGGTACTGCTGATGTTGGCTCCACGTCCAATGATATTCTGCCCTTAGAGTTCACGCGGGTTGGGAAAACGAATTTGACAGTGAAAGTATATCCCAATCATGACCACACATTTTACAAACTGACTTACGACACTCAAGGTAAAATTAGTAGCAAGACGTACAATGGAGTAGCTGTTGAGAAAGACTACTTCGAGTGGTTAAGCCAACACTGAGGTTTATAAATTTTAATCATTTGCACAACTCCTAAAATCCACACTTTCCACCCGTACTCTTTCCGTCAAACCGGGCTAATTTCGTTTCTTTGTCCAGACGCCTGACAACGATTTATGCCCGCTACCACTCCTTCTTCTTCGCTCCGCACTGAAATCCTGGCCGGCATTTCGACGTTTTTGGCCACCATGTACATCATCGTGGTCAATCCGGCGATTCTGAGTCAGGCAGGGCTGCCGTTTTCAGGGGTATTAACGGCCACGGTGCTGCTGTCGTTTTTCTGTAGCCTGATGATGGGGCTGTATGCCCGCAACCCGATTGTCGTGGCACCGGGGATGGGCCTAAACGCCTTTTTTACGTTTACGGCGGTGAAGACGATGGGTATTCGTCCCGAAGTCGCGCTGGGGGCCGTGTTCTGGGCGGGGGTACTTTTTCTGCTCTTGTCCATCGGCAACGTGCGGTCGGCCATTGTCCATATTATTCCGAAGCCACTGCGGTATGCTGTTTCGGCGGGAATCGGGCTGTTCATTACGCTGATCGGGTTCGAGAATGCCCATTTTATTGTGGCGAATCCAGCCACGCTGGTGGGTATTGCCTCGATGAAAGACCCCATTACCCTAACGTTTGTAGTTGGCTTATTAGTCACGGCGGCCCTCGTCGTGCGGAACGTGCCGGGGGCTATTATCATCGGTATTACAGGCACTACGCTGGCTGCCATTCCCATTGGCCGGTTGTGGGGCGATGCCTCCGCCGTGAATTTCGGGCAGAAAACATTGGTCAACTTCGCGGGTGTGGTGGCCGCACCGGATTTCAGTTTGGTTGGTCGGTTAGACTTGGTCAACTCGCTGCAATGGTCGCTGTGGCCGGTAATTTTTGCCTTTGTCTTCACCGATCTGTTCGATAGCCTGTCCACCTTCGTTGGGGTTGCCGAAGCGGCTAACCTGCACGACCCTGATGGTGAACCCCGTAACCTGAACCGGTCGCTGATAACCGACGCCGTCGCCACCACGCTGGCGGGTCTACTCGGCACCAGTCCCGGCACGGCCTACATCGAGTCGGCGGTAGGCATTGCGCAGGGCGGGCGAACGGGGCTGACCGCCATCGTAGCCGGGACGCTGTTTCTGCCGTTTCTCTTTCTGTCCCCGCTCCTGTCGGTCGTGCCCGCTATCGCCACGGCTCCGGCGTTAGTGCTGGTCGGTGCGTTTATGATGCAGCCGGTTACCAAAATCAACTGGCGGGCATTGGACGAAGCCATACCCGCTTTTCTGGCACTCATCCTGATTCCGTTCAGCTACTCCATCACGCAGGGCATTATCTGGGGGTTTCTGTCGTGGACGGTGCTGAAAATGTCCGTTGGCAAGTGGCGCGAGATTCCACCGGGGTTATGGCTTGTCGATGGCTTTTGCGTACTGGCATTGGCGTCGGGGCACTAACTTTACGGCATGAAAAAAGTGATCCTGCTCCTGTTTGTTGCCCATGCGTCGGTGGCTCAACTTTACAAACCACGCCCCGTAACGGCCCTGCTCGGTGCTTTCGATGAAGAAGTGAAATTGGTGCAGCAGTCGCTGGAGAACCCCAAAACGCAGGTGCTCAACGGCATCACGTTTATGACTGGCCGCATCAATGGCCATGAGGTGGTACTGGCCGAAACGGGTATCGGCAAAACGAATGCCGCCATGACCACGGCGTTTACGCTGGCGTATTTTCAGCCAGAGCGCGTGTTGTTCACGGGCATCGCGGGCGGCACGAATCCCGACCTCCAACCCGGTGACATTGTCATTGCCCGCCAAACCGGCTACCACGATTACCATTCTATTACATTCGACCAAAAGGTAACCAACCAAACCCGCGATGCCGTCAGCAAAAAGATGAACCCAGCGTATTTTCCGGCGGATTCAATGCTGTTAATCAGGGCATTATCAGCCGCCAAGGAAACGTTGTTTGAGAGTATTCCGGTTACCCATCGGCCACCAACGGTCGTAACGGGGACGGTGGTAACGGGCGATGAATTCGTGAATTCGGAAACGCGGGTCAGTCAGCTTCGCGCCGACCACAACGCCGATGCTACGGAGATGGAAGGGGCCGCCGTAGCGCAGGTCTGTTACCAGCAGCGGGTGCCGTGCTTGGTGATTCGCAGCCTGAGCGACCGCGCCAACGGCAACGCCCGGCAGGACATGCTGACGTTCTACAAAATTGCCGCCCGCAACTCCGCGAATTTAGTGATGAAGATCGTCGGGAAATTGTAGTCCATTCTATGAGCCCACCACTTCAGTGGTGCGGCCAATAATAAATGGTCCGACCAAATTTTAACCGTTTTAACGGTTTTCTCGGATGATAAACCGTTAAAACGGTTGCCGGAAACACATTTTTGCGCCGGACTCCCCGGTTAAAACCGGGGGCTGAAAATGGTCAATCCCCTCATTTCTCATCAAAAAACGTCCGTACGGGCAGAAACCGTCTTTTGTTTGATTCCCGAATCCAGCCACCTCCGCATCAACTGAGACAGTGGTTTTAGTTCGATCAAAAAGCCGTCGTGACCGTACAGCGAGTCGATTTCTTCGTAAACCGCGTCGGGAATGTGGCGGGACAGAAACTGCTGCTCGGCGGGGGGAAACAACAAATCGGAGCGGATGCCGACTACCAACGTCCGGGATTTGATCTGTCCGAGCGCGTTCAAAATACTGCCCCGGTTGCGGCCCACATTGTGCGAATCCATCACTTTCGACAATACCCAGTACGTAAACGCATTATAGCGGTCGGCCAGTTTTTGGCCATGATACCGCTGGTAACCAGCCGCTTTATAGCCGTCCAACTGCTCATTATTGTCCAACGCCTGCGTAAAGCCGTAGGTGTCATACGTCCGGTAGGAGATCAGAGCCATCGCGCGGGCTGCTTTCATGCCCGCAATGCCCGCATCGTCGCGCCGGTCGTACCAGGTGGGGTCGGCTTCAATGGCCATCCGCTGCGACTCGTTGAAGGCGATGCACCAGGGCGACGCCACTGCACTGACGGCAATCAGAATCAGGTTTTCAATCAGACCGGGTTGGATAATGGCCCATTCCAGGGCTTGTTCCCCCCCGACTGAGCCGCCGATGCAGGTATGAATGTGGTCAATGCCTAATTCCTGCCGCAGCAAATCCAGCGCCTGTACCATGTCGCGGATCGTGATGACCGGAAAATCGTGGTAATACGGTTCACCGGTGGCCGGATTTACGGACAGCGGTCCCGTGGAGCCATAGCACGAACCGATGACGTTGGCACAAATAATAAACTGGTTGGCCGGATCGAAAAAGCGGCCCGGCCCCACCATGCCGCTCCACCAGTCGCCGGGGTCGGCGTTACCGGTAAGGGCGTGGCAAATCCAGACCACGTTTCGCCCATCGGCCGCCAGTGTCCCGCGTGTGGTGTAGGCCAACCGAAAACCGGGCAATTCCGGCCCTGATTCCAGCGGAAACGAGTATTTATAATCGAAGTAATGCAGTTCCTCCAACGTAATTTCAGTTTGTGGTTAGTAGTTAGTAGGTGGTGATTAGGAGTCAGTTGGCAGACGAGCACTAACTACTAACCACCGTCTACTAACTACTAATTGAGTACCGGCTCGGCGATGTGGGCGAAGGCCTGTTCGAGGTCGGCTTTGATGTCGTCGATGTACTCGATACCGGCGGAGATACGAAGCAAACCCGGTTCTACCCCCGCGCTGGCCTGCGCCTGTTCGCTCATTTGCTGGTGCGTGGTCGACGCCGGGTGAATAATCAGTGTTTTCGAGTCGCCGACGTTGGCTAAGTGGCTGATTAATTTCAGGCTGTTCACGAACTGATCGGCCGCTTCTTTGCCACCTTTCACTTTGAAGGTGAACACACCGCCAAACCCGCGTTTCAGGTATTTAACCGCCAGATCATGATACGCACTGCTCTCCAGGCCGGGATAATTTACGAACTCAACCTGCTCGTGCTGTTCCAGCCATTCGGCCAGCGCCAGGGCGTTCTGCACCGTGCGATCTACCCGCAGCGACAGCGTTTCCACGCCCTGAATTAACAGGAATGAGTTGAACGGACTGATAGCCGGACCAAAGTCGCGCAGGCCTTCGACGCGGGCGCGGATGATAAACTGAATGTTGCCAAACGGGCCGTTCACGCCAAATACGTCGCTGAAGACCATGCCCTGATACCCCGGCGACGGTTCGCTGAACTGCGGAAACTTGCCGTTACCCCAGTTGTAATTACCACTGTCGACAATAACCCCGCCAATGCTGGTGCCGTGGCCGCCAATCCATTTCGTGGCGGACTCTACCACCACAGCCGCCCCGTGTTCGATGGGTCGGAACAGATAACCGCCCGCGCCAAAAGTGTTATCAACAATCAGGGGTAGGTCGTGCTTTTTGGCGAGGGCCGCAAACGCATCGAAATCCGGGACGTTGAAGCCGGGATTGCCGATGGTTTCGAGATAAATCGCTTTGGTTTTTCCGTCGATCAGCGGCTCGAACGACTCAACTTTATCGCCATCGGCAAACCGTGCGTCAATGCCCAACCGGGCAAACGACACTTTAAACTGATTGTAGGTACCGCCGTATAAAAACGATGTGGTCACGAAATTGTCGCCCGCGTTCAGGATATTGTTCAGGGCAATAAACTGAGCCGCCTGCCCCGATGCCACCGCCAAAGCCGACACCCCACCTTCAAGAGCAGCAATGCGCTTCTCGAACACGTCGGTCGTAGGGTTCATGATGCGGGTGTAAATATTGCCGAACGCTTTCAGGGCGAACAGATCGGCCCCGTGGGCGGAGTCGTTAAAGACAAACGATGTCGTCTGATAAATCGGTACCGCCCGCGAGTTGGTAGCGGAGTCAGGTTCCTGACCCGCGTGGAGTTGCAGGGTATCAAAATGCAGTTGATTAGCCATTGGTTTTGTCGGATTTGGGGTTTGTAAGGGTAGAAGACTATAGGACGACTATTTCAGGGCATCTCCGAAGAAGAATCAACAGATGCCCTTGATCGTGTGCGGATGCTGCGCAAAACCCCTCCCGGTCTTCCGCAGCAAAAACGGAGGAAATGCTTAGTTGCCCGGCGGGGGCATACAGCAGCAAAGCCGGATGGAATACATGGTAGTCAGTGGTTTATATTTCCCGTCGGCACCCTGCTGCGGGTAGGAATTAGCACCTTGCCATGGGGTAGGTTGCCAGCGATTCACAGAGCCTAATCTCTCCTCGCTTCTTTATAAATCAATTTGTGCGGCTACTGCGCACAGCGACACGAGCGTGTCGGGTAATTGACTTGATGGTGCAAGTATAGCCTCCGAACGGCTCGAAAACAACCGCTCCGTTCTTTTTTTGACCATTGACTTTTTTTACGGTCAATAATGAACATGGCCCTTTTGAGTGGTCGGGGCGTTGGCTATATTTGTCTGAAGACACCAAAGTATGAGTCAGGTTTACCGATATAATCGCGAAAATGCCAGCCGGAAAGCCACCGTTACGCCCCTGAAAGAAGCTATCGAGCAGATGCTCCGGGTTTACAAACTGCAGACGAAATTCAACGAAACCTACCTCGTGGCGTTTTGGGAGCAGATGATGGGTAAGAGTATTGCGTCGCGGACCAACCGGCTCTATGTGCGGGAGGGTACCCTGTATATCGAAATCGAGTCGGCACCCCTGCGCGGTGAACTCGCCGGTGCCAAGCAGAAGTTGGTGCAGCTCATTAACAAAGACATGGGGTCAGACGTAATCGACGACGTGGTGTTTATCTGACCCAATGGCGGCCGGGCGCATCGTCCACAACTGCCATTGTACCCGCGCCCACACCAGCAAACACGGAACGGCTTTAACGTTGTATGGCACGAAGAACTCATTCCGCAGGCTCCCTGGAAAAATATCCGTTGGCGAGAGCGACGTAAAAACAATCACCAATACCAGCAACGCCGTATCCAACGGCGTTTTGCGTTCCAGGGCAACCCACCACAGGGCTACCCCCACCACCGCCAGCACGTACGTCGGTGATTCGGCCATTTTGTTGAACACAATCACGAACAGGAGGAAATACGCCACCATCCGACGCTGAAAAACGGGGTCTCTCCACAGCGAAATCCGCACAAAAGGCAACAGAAACAGCGTAGCCCCTACGGCCTCAATGATCCGCAGGTTGCCGTCCGTTTTCGCCATCCCGAACCACGATTCGGCAATACCCATCACCGAAACCAACTGCCCCAGTTTACTCACGACGATTACGCTGAACCACTCCCGATACTCCGACATCAGGCTATCGAATGGGATAATTGTCCACGGAGCAAAGGCAAAAGCGATGGTCCAGACAGTCATGGCCACTAAGAACTGAGGCTTTTTCGGGTAAAAAAGGAAAAAGATGGCTGCGCCCATGCCGTAGAATTTAACGAACCCGCAGAGGACAAAAAAGAAAGCCGCAGCCCAGACCCGCTCGTTGCGGAGATGGTACAAACCAAGCAGCATGGCCCCCACAATCAGGTTGTTGCTCTGCATGTTCTGCGCCGTGATCAGGGCCTCCAGAAACACGATGAGCAGCACCGTCCGGCGTTTCTGATCGGCGTCGGATTCGTTGCTAAAATACTTCCAGATGCCCGTCACCAGCACTACCGTGTTCAGCAGGTTCCAGAGAACGACGCCCACCGATACGGGCAAGAAATGGAACGGCCCCATCAGCCACGCGAATGTCGGGCTGTACTTGTAATTGTCGAAAAACAACGTTGGGTGCAGTCCGTAAATCGTCTTGTTAATCAAGAGATTATGGAACGGATTGGCAAACATCAGGTAGTTATTGAAACTTCCCAACGTGTATTTTTGGTAAGCTACCGCGCAGAAAACCACGAGGTACAGCCCAATCAGGCGCGGCAACGTGAGCCAGTTAAAGGTTAGTTTCATAGGAAGAGACCCCAACCCGCGTCGGCGGACCGCCCTAAAGGGGCTTCACGGACTTAGATACCGGTAT
>JBBQLG010000175.1:0-11987 GCA_038327655.1 Cytophagales bacterium | reverse complement strand
ACTCGGGGGGGGTGCGGGGAGGGGTTGGTGTTTTTTGTGGTGCGCCCCACACTCCCACCCTCCCCCCCCCCCCCCCCGCCACTGTTTACTAAACCCTTAATTTAATGCCTGGGCAATTTTGGTGTATGCATCGGATTGAACCTGCCGAATGGCCAGGCCAATCATATTTTTAATGGCTAATGGGGACGAAATACCGTGGGCAATAATGACGTTGCCATTGACACCGATAATCGGGCTGCCACCAACAGATTCGTAGTTGGTTTTGTCGATAAAGTCGTCCTGTATGCCCCGTTCGCTGGCCAGTGTATAGATGGATTCGCCGAGTTTGAAGAGCGCATTTCCGGTGAAGCCGTCGGTCACGATTACGTCGGCGCGGTTGCTGAAAAGGTCACCCCCTTCTATGTTTCCCACAAAGTTCACTTTGCGGCTTTCCTTCAATAGCTGGTAGGTGGCCTGCGCAATGAGTGAACCTTTTTGTTCCTCCTCACCGATGTTCATCAGGGCCACGCGTGGGTTGGTAATGCCAAACGTGTGCTGGGCATAAATGGACCCGATTTCGCCAAACTGCGCCAGCACTTCGGGCTTGCAGTCGGCATTGGCACCAATGTCGACCATGATGGCGTAACCACCGGCCTTCTGCGGCAGAAAACCCGCAATGGCCGGTCGCTGAACGCCTTCGATGGCCCGGATGCTGAACAGGGCACCCACGTGCATGGCCCCGGTGTTGCCCGCGCTGCAAAACGCGTCGACCTGCTTGTCCTTCAAAAGTTTAAACCCAACTCCAATGCTGGAATTGGGCTTCTGCGAAAGTGCTTTTGTCGGGTGTTCGCCCATTTCAATAACGTCATCGGCATGGACTACTTCGATGGCGGTTTGATTGGCGGCATCATATTTCTGGAGTAACTCGTTGATTATCGGCTGTTTGCCTATTAAAACAACCGTTACCCCGTCGGGCAGACCAGCCGTAGCCAGCACGACACCTTCTACTATGGCATCGGGAGCAAAATCGCCCCCCATCGCATCAACGGCTATTCTCATCGACTCGTTACATTCGTTCAGGTACTCAACAATCGCGTAAAATTACACGGTCAGGGGCAATAAAAAAGTATTTCGCGTTCATCTTTTGGGATGGACTTCGGCGAAATACTTCGTTAACCTGACCGGAATTATACCGTTGCTGCGTAGCCTTCAACCACCATTTTACCCTTATAAAAAAGGTTTCCCTCGAATACGTGGGCGTGGTGCCGCTCATGCACTTCGCCGGTAGTGGCGTCGGTCGACAGCGTGGCGGCCGTAGCTTTATAGTGCGTTCTGCGCTTGTCGCGCCGGGTGCTGGAGTGTCTGCGTTTGGGATGTGCCATTTCTTAGTTCGTAATTTGTAGTTTGTAATTATCGGCTGGCTATTCGTGGTTTTCGTCAATTACGAACCACAAACCACAAACCTAATTGTCATTCAATCGCCGTAATGCTTCCCATCGGGGGTCGAGCGGGGCGTTACCGTTTTCGTCCGGTTCGGGTTCCGACTGGTAAATCATCTTGCCTTCGCTCTCGTCGTCCTCGTCTTCTTCCTCCTCCCGAAACCGTGGATGCAGTTTCTTCATGGGCAGCGACAGGCTGATGAACTCAAAAATATACCGCGCCACGTTGACCGTCGGCGTGTTGCGTTCGATCAGTTCAATCTCGTCGGTCAGTTCCTCGTTGTGATCCGAAAATTTCAGCAACATCAGGTTCTGCACGTCAATCAACTCGTTGTACTCGTCCAGACTCCGGTCGCAGGTTTGCTCAACCTGGCCCGCGATGTGAAAATCCAGCCGGATCATCGTTTCCGATTTGTCGAGGACAACGTGCGTAGCAAACTGACCTTTTCGGATCAGTTGCTGTTCTAAAGCGGCAAAAAACGCATCGCCCGACTCGAAATCGTACTCGTAGCGTTTATTTTCCAGCCCGTAGATGTTGATGTTGTATTTCCGCAGTTCGTCCACGCCAGTCCTCCGAAAAAATAGGAGCGCAAAGATACGAATCGTTTCCGAAAGAGTAAAGGTCTGTTTCGGATATTCTCCGGGCTGTCGGGGCTTTTTGGGTTGACAGTCAAACTTTTCGGTAGCATAACGTCTTGTAAGGGAAACGACAAACGACCATGAAAGCCATCTGGAACAACACCATCATTGCCGAGAGCGACAACACCGTCGTGGTAGAAGGTAACCACTACTTTCCCAAAGACGCCATTAAGCCGGAGTTTTTCAAAGACAGCGCTACGCACACGACCTGCCCGTGGAAAGGCCTTGCATCGTATTATTCGCTACAGGTCGATGGAAAAGCCAACCCCGACGCGGCCTGGTATTACTCCGAACCCAAAGACGCGGCCACCCAAATCAAAGATTACGTAGCCTTCTGGAAGGGCGTCCGGGTGGAGGCATGATTGAGGTTGAGCACCTGACGAAGCGTTTTGGCAATACCAAAGCGGTCGATGACGTGTCGTTTACTGTGGCCGAGGGAGAAACATTAGTGTTGCTCGGCACGAGCGGCTGCGGCAAAACGACCACGCTCAAAATGCTGAACCGACTCATCGAACCCACTTCCGGCACCATCCGCATTAATGGCACGGACGTCGGCGGGCGACCTGTTCACGAACTTCGGCGTGACATTGGCTACGTTATTCAGGATACGGGCCTGTTTCCGCACTACACCATCGGCGAAAACATCGCGACCGTCCCCCGGCTGTTGGGGTGGGACACGACGCGCATTCAGCAGAGAACGCGGGAGTTGCTGGCGATGTTGCGGCTACCCGAAAGCTACCTGAATCAGTTTCCCGATCAGTTGAGCGGGGGGCAGCGGCAGCGGGTGGGTTTGGCGCGTGCTTTAGCCGCTGACCCACCCGTGGTGCTGATGGACGAACCGTTTGGTGCGCTCGATCCCGTCACCCGCGTAGGCATTCGGCGCGAGTTTCGTCGGTTAGACGCCCTACAACGGAAGACCATTGTGCTGGTGACCCACGATGTGGCGGAAGCCTTTGACCTCGGCGACCGCATCTGCCTGATGGATCAGGGCCGGATTCAGCAAATTGGGCCACCGAAAGATTTCCTGACCAAACCGGCCAATAAGTTTGTGCGCAGCTTCTTCGCTGATCAGCGGCTGAACCTGCAATTGCAAACCATAACCGTTCAGGACATTACCCCTCATTTAACGTATCCCGCCGGGTGGCCGCTGACGACATCCGTGGCCGACGTACTGAACGGGTTGGATGAAACCTCATCGGGCCGTGCCCAATCGGCCGACGTGATGACCGCGTTGGGCCAGTTTATGAGCCATCAGACCGTATGAACGACTTCTTTACTTTCATCCGTGAACAGTCCGGCAAGTTGCTGGAGCAGACGCTGACGCACATCGGCCTGACATTTCTGTCGTTGCTGATTGCGCTGGTGATTGGCCTGCCGCTGGGGATTTTGATTTCTCGCAAAAAGGGCGCGGCTGCATTCGTGCTGGGGCTGACGGGCGTGTTGCAAACCATTCCGAGTATCGCGCTGCTGGGTTTTCTGATTCCGGTGCTGGGTATTGGTGTGGGTCCGGCGTTAGTGGCGTTGTTCCTGTACGCCTTGCTGCCCATCGTCCGCAACACGTACGTCGGCATTACGGAGGTCAGCCCGACGCTGCGCGAAGCTGCGCTGGGCATGGGTATGACCGATGGGCAGGTACTTGCCCGCGTGGAACTGCCCTTAGCGATGACGGTAATCTTTGCCGGTATCCGAACCGCGACGGTCATTAATGTGGGGGTGGCAACGCTGGCGGCTTATATCGCGGCCGGTGGGTTGGGCGAGTTTATTTTTGGCGGCATTGCGCTCAACAACACCAACATGATTCTGGCGGGGGCCATTCCGGCGGCTCTGCTGGCGGTGCTGTTCGACGTGGGGCTGGCGCGGTTGCAGCGCATCAAACGCATTCGGTTCACGGGCGGGGCACTGGGCTGGCTGGCCCTGATTCCGTTGTTATCGTCGATGTATCTCGTGCCCCGCGCCGGACAAACGAAACTGCTGGCCGGGTTTGCCCACGAGTTCGCCGGTCGGTCCGATGGCTATCCGGGTCTGCAAAAAACGTATGGCCTGACCATCTCGACCCGGCTCATCGACCAGAATCTGATGTATGAGGCCATTCACAACAATAGCGTCGATGTCATTAGCGGCTACTCAACCGATGGCCGGATCAATGCGTTTACCCTCCGCGTCCTGACCGACGATAAACACGCTTTTCCACCCTATGCGGCTGCCCCGGTGGTGCGACAGGCCGTTCTCGATCAGTACCCGACTCTCGAGCCGACGCTTGATTTGCTGGCCGGAAAGCTGACCGATTCGGTGATGACTGATTTGAATTACCGCGCTGATTACCTGCACCAATCGCCGGAACGGATTGCCCATGATTTTCTGGGTCGGGTGGGTTTGTTGAAAACACCCACCGGCGACCGGGCGGGGCAGGTGGTAATCGGCTCGAAGATTTTCACGGAACAATATATTCTGGTCGAGATTTACCGGCAGTTGATCGAAGGGCAAACCAAGTTGAAAGTAGTCTCGAAAACGGGCTTTGGCGGCACCAAACTCTGCTTCGATGCCCTGCGAACCGGGGCGATTGACTTTTACCCCGAATACACGGGTACAGGGTTGCTGGTGATCCTGCAACCTACTCAACAGACATTAGATTCGCTCAATGGCCGATCGGATGCCGTGTTTCGGTACGTGCAGACGGAGTTCAGTCGGCAGTATAAATTACGCTGGCTGACACCGCTGGGTTTTAATAATGCGTATTGCCTGATGATGCGGCAGCAACAGGCCGGGCAGTTGCACATCGAAACCATCTCGGAACTGACCCGGTATTTAGTGAAACGATAACCCAATTCCCCTCAACGCGCATGAATTACACCGAAGCTATTGTCTGTCAGGTCAATGAGTTGTCCGACGGACAGATGAAAGAAGTAAAAGTTGGCGAGACCGACGTACTGATTGCCCGCACCGATGGCGAATTTTTTGCCACCCACGCCAAATGCACGCATTATCAGGCCCCGCTGGCGAAGGGCGTGTTGCATGACGGAAAAATCACCTGCCCGTGGCACAACGCCTGTTTCGATCTGCGGTCGGGGCATCGGCTGGAAGCACCGGCCCTGAACGCGTTGCCTACCTACCCGGTACGCATCGACGGCGAAAACGTAATCGTCCGGGTCCCGGACACGGGCGATGATGCCGTACTGAACCCGATGGCAACGGCGGATGATGGCAGCAGCACCGAAACGTACGTGGTAGTTGGTGGCGGTGGCGCAGCCGCGTTTGCCGTCGAGGCCATGCGGCAGGGCGGCTTTGCGGGACGCATTGTGATGGTTTCGGCAGAGACGACTGTTCCCTACGATCGACCCAATTGCAGCAAGGACTATTTACAGGGCAAGGCCCCCGACGAATGGATGCCGCTCCGCGACGACGCGTTTTACCGTGAACACCGGATCGAACTCCGAACAGGGCAGCCCGTGACGGCGGTGGATGCTGCGGCTAAAACGATCACATTGACGGGTGGCGAGGTGATGCACTACGATAAAGCCCTGATTTGTACCGGTGGCGAACCCCGACGGCTCGACGTGCCCGGTGCCGACCTCAGCGGCATTCACTACCTCCGTACTCTGAATGACAGCCGCCACCTGCGCGAACTCGCCACGAGTAAACCGGGTAAGCGCGTCGTGATTATCGGCAGTTCGTTTATCGGGCTGGAAGGGGCCATGAGCCTGCGTAAACTTGGTTGCGAAGTCGATGTGGTGGGTATGGAAGCCGTACCATTCGAGAAAACCTGGGGTGCCCGCATTGGCCGTGTGATTCAGGGCTGGCACGAAGCGGCTGGTGTCCGGTTTCACCTCGGCCACAAAGTTGACCGACTCGACGGGACGGAAACGGTTGAGTCAGTCGTGCTGAATAACGGCGAACGCATCCCGGCCGATCTGGTACTTGTGGGTATGGGGGTAACACCCCGGACCGGCTTTCTACAGGGTCTGCCGCTCGAAAAAGACGGGGGCGTTAAAACAAACGAATGGCTGGAGGTTGCGAACGGACTTTACGCGGCTGGTGATATTGCGCATTACCCCGGCCCCGATGGTCTGGTACGCATCGAACACTGGAAAGTAGCCGGACAGCAGGGGCACGTGGCCGGGCTGAACATGGCCGGTCGGGCGCAGGCGTACGATGCGGTGCCGTTTTTCTGGAGTAACCAGCAGGGAAAACGCCTGAATTACATTGGCCACACCACGAAAATCGACGACATTATTTACGACGGTTCGCCCGAAACCGACGAGTCATTCATTGCTTTTTACGTGCAGGACGGGACGGTAAAGGCGGCAGTCGGTCTGAAGCGCGACATTGACATCGCCATGATTCAAAAACTGATGCAGGAAAAGCGGATGCCAACCGCCGAAACGGTCCGGCAGGGTGTGAAGTGGGCGGAGGTGTTGTAACCGCACGGCAGCGGCCGACAGTTCTCAACTCGTCACCTCACCCCCGGCCCTCATCTGAAGATTAATTTTAAGTCAGGGCAGGTCGTTGACGTCTCCCCTCTCCTGTTTTAGGAGTGGGGTTGGGGGTGAGGTGACCTGCACCCGCGTTTGCGGCAAACTCTGTGGATACTCGTCGCGGAGAAAGGCGAGTAATTGTTCGCGCATGTGGCAGCGCAGGTCGAACACCGATGGCGCGTCCTGGGCCGACACCAGAATACGAACCACAATGCAGGTGGGTTGCGCGTCGGTTACCTGAACGGCAAACACATCCCGGTTCCAAAGCGGGTCAGCATCGGCCAGTTCGCGGGCTTTTTCGCGGACTTTCTCCACGGGAACGCTGTAATCGAGGTACAGCAACACCGCGCCGGTGATCGACGCATCGGAGCGGGTCCAGTTCTCAAAGGGCACTTCGACAAAGTAGGTGATGGGCAGAATCAGCCGCCTTCGGTCCCAAACGCGCACCACTACGGTGGTCAGGTTGATTTCCTCGATTCGGCCCCATTCCTTTTCAACCACCACGGCATCGTCTAACCGAATCTGTTGCGTCAGGGCGATCTGAATACCGGCCAGGAGGTTACCCAACGTTTTCTGAGCCGCAAAACCAATCAGCACCGATACGATACCGGCCGAGGTCAGGACGCTCCACCCGATTTTCCGGCTTCCCTGAAACGCAATCAGCAGCAGCGATACGCCAATCACCAGCACGACCAGCGACAGTAATCACCGGATGAACTGCACCTGCGTTACGAATTTTCGCTCGTGCAGATTGACATCGTTGGTCGTGTCGTACTGGCGGATTAGCCACAGTTCACCCACTTTCAGCAGTTGGAGAATCAGCCAGGTAGTGGTAAACAGGAACAGAATTTCGGCTCCCTTATCGGCGTTGGGGTGGCGACTCAGAAACCGCTCGGACTGTACGTTGGTGGCCAGCAGGAAGAACACGGAGGGCAGGAAAAAGTAGAAGGCCCACCGGACGCGCTGCCGGAGCAACATCAGTAACTTGGGACTTTGCCGACGCAGGATGAGCCGGGTCAACTGCGTGATAAGTACGTTTCCCAAAAGGCCTGCCAGCACGGCAATGAGCAGAAGTACCCAGCCCGACAAATCGCGGTTGGGGACGTAGCCCGCCCACCGAATCATTCCCCTAATCCACGAATCGAGTTGCTGCATGGGGCAAAAATAAAGAAGCCACACCGGTTTGGCGTGACTTCTCCGGTATTGTTAGCCAACCGTTCGGTTAGCTACCGAAAACGGTTTTGCGGTAAATGGCTTCCATCGGCAGTTCAATCGCCCCCATCTGCACTACCGATTTCAGCGTTTGGTAGTCGCGGTTGAGCCATTCGTCGGGCGTATCCGTGCGCGAATAAACCGAGACGGCGGGCATATTTTGTTCAACGAATAAGATGTGCTGCAACGAGGGAATACGTTTATAGTACACCAGTTTGTCGCTCAAATCGAACTTGCGAGTGCTCTTCGACAATATTTCGATCACGATTTCGGGGTTTTTGATTCGCATCTTTGATACGTTTCCGTTTGGCGTGAGCGCGTAATCGGAAGGACCTCGTACAACGGACACATCTGCATTGAAATCACCGGTCTGGCCAGGGACAACGATTTTGACGTTACTGCCCAGGACGCGGAGCAGTGGTTCTTTTAGAAAGGCATTTTTAAAAAGCCAAATCAAGTCTGCCACCATTTCTTCGTGTGTATCAGTCGCCTGACTCATAATAATTTCGCCGTCTAAGTATTGAATGGTGTAGGGCGTTTTGTCAACCAGGTCGAGATACTCCTCCCACGTTGCGGGCAGCACCAGCAACTCATCCTCCTCCAGCATCTCCGGCAGTTTCAGGCGTACAGCTTCCATTCGTTGTTGTCCTTGATTTTAGAAACAAGATAGCGATTCGTCGGGATAATTACGCCAGCAGCGATTTGATGACTTTACCGTGAACATCGGTCAGGCGGTAGCGTCGTCCCTGGTGTTTGATCGTCAGTTTTTCGTGATCGACGCCCATCAGGTGCATCACCGTGGCCTGAAAATCATGCACGTGAACTGGGTCTCGGACGATGTTATAGCCAAAATCGTCCGTCTCGCCGTACACTAAGCCCTTCCGCACCCCGGCACCGGCCATCCAGATCGTGAACGCCCGCGGATGGTGGTCGCGGCCGTAATTATCACGGGTGAGTTTGCCCTGCGAGTACGGTCCCCGCCCGAATTCACCGCCCCAGACTACGAGTGTATCGTCGAGCAGACCGCGCTGTTTCAGGTCCATGATGAGCGCGGCCGAGGGTTGGTCGATGCTCCTGGCCTGCGTCTTGATGTCGGCGGGAAGGTTGCCGTGCTGATCCCAGCCCTGATGGTACAACTGCACAAACTTCACGTCTTTCTCGATCAGCTTCCGGGCCAGCAGACAGTTGGCGGCAAACGTCCCCGGCTTGCGCGATTCGGGGCCGTACAGGTCGAAAATATAGTCCGGCTCTTTCGAGATGTCAAGCGTTTCGGGTACGGACGTCTGCATCCGGTAAGCCATTTCGTACTGCGCCATTCGGTTGTTGATCTCCGGGTCCAGCACGTGTTTCATCTGCTCGGCGTGTAACTGCCCGAGGTAATCGAGCATCCGTCGGCGGCTGGTTTTGTCGATGCCCGGCGGGTTGTTGAGGTAAAAAACCGGGTCGGGACCGGAGCGAAATACCACGCCCTGATGCACGGAAGGTAGAAACCCGTTGCTCCACAGTTTGGCGTACAGCGGCTGATCGCCGTTGCGGCCTTTCGATAGCAGCACCACAAACGCGGGCATGTTCTGATTGTCCGACCCCAGCCCGTAGCTGATCCACGACCCGAACGAGGGCCGCCCGCTCTGCTGCGAACCGGTCTGGAAAAACGTAATGGCCGGGTCGTGGTTGATCGCTTCGGTATTCATGGTGCGGATAAACGTCAGATCACCCGCCAGCTTCGCCGTGTAGGGCAATAACTCGCTCATCCACATCCGGCTGGGGCCGTGCTGCGCGAATTTGTAGATCGAAGCCGCGAGCGGAAAGCTGCTCTGCCCGGACGTCATGCCGGACAGCCGCTGTCCTTTCCGCACGGATTCGGGCAGGTTTTGCCCCCACATGGTTTCGAGTTTGGGCTTGTAATCGAACAGCTCTAACTGCGACGGTGCTCCGCTCTGAAACAGGTAAATCACCCGCTTCACTTTTGGCGGAAAGTGCGGTTTGCCCAATGCGCCGACGTCGGTGGTACCTGTGGCTGGCGATCCGGCGAACAGGTCTTTGGGGTTCAGCAACGAAGCGAGAGCCAATGCCCCGATACCCGCACTGGTTTTGCCCAGAAACGTCCGGCGGCTGAACTGATCGTGTATCTGATCCTGAATATCGTCCATACGTTCCTTACCGTTTTATAATCGCTTCGTCAACGTTCATGATCGTGCTGGCAACGACGGTCCAGGCCGCTAACTGTGATTTATCGACCGTCTTATCGACGGGATACTCGCCAACGGTCAGGAGTGCATCGGCCCGCTTGGGATTCTTCTTGAAATCGGACAGTTCATCGGCGTACAGCTCCAGCATTAGGGCCAGTTCCCTCGGCCGGGCCGGGCGGCTAATGACCGATTTGAAAAGCTGGTTAATCATCGTCTGCCCATTCAGTTGCCTGACGGCTTCTTTCTGCGCCAAAACACGGGCCGCTTCAACAAACTGCGGGTCGTTGAGCGTGACAAGGGCCTGCAAGGGCGTACTGGTTTTCTGCCGTTTCACGATACAAAACGCCCGCTCCGACGCGTCGAAATCCAGCATCATCGGCGGGGGCGACGACCGTTTCCAGATCGTGTACAGCGACCGGCGGTACAAACTGTCGCCGTGGCTTTGTTTGTAGATAACGGCGTTACGAGTCGCCAACGCTTCCCAGATACCCGCAGGCTGGTACGGCAATACGCTCGGTCCGCCAATGCGTTGGGTTAACAATCCGCTGGCGGTCAAGGCAATATCGCGAACCTGCTCGGCTGACATCCGGTAGCTTGGTCCCCGAGACAGCAGCGAATTATCCGGGTCGGCCTCACGGGCTTTTTCGGAGACGGACGATGCCTGCCGGTACGTGGCCGACATGACAATTAGCTTCTGCATTGCCTTTACGTTCCAGCGGTCCGGCGCACCGGCAGACGATCCGGCAACACCTTCCCTGAACGTTACGGCCAAGTAATCCAGCAGTTCGAGGTGCGTCGGCAAAGCACCCTGATTGCCAAAATCATCGACCGACACGACCAGACCCTTGCCGAAATATTGCTGCCAGAACCGATTGACCGTCACCCGGCTGAACAGGGTATTGTCGGGCAACAGGAGCCATTGCGCCAATCCGAGCCGGTTTTTGGGCAGGTTGTCGGGAAAAGGAGCGAGTTGGGTGGGCGTGGCCGGGGTTACTTCATCGCCGTGCATGTCGTAAGCCCCCCGTTTCAGAATGTACGACTTCCGGGGCTGCGACCGCTCCCGCATCACCATCACCTGCCGCGAGTTGTTGACCAAGTTGATCTGCTCCCCGCGCAGTTTCATGGCTTCTGCAAACGTCCGGCGATAGATCGAATCCTGCGTCGTGACGTAGTACACATACAAACCGGCCCGCTGCGCCAGGGTACGCCGGGCCATCGGCGTACGGAGTGCCAGGCTGAGCGCGTCGGGCTGACCGGCCAGCAGCGGCATCTCCAGCGAGGTCAGGCAGCGGTTGTAGATGCGGAGTTCATCAATGGCGAAGTTCTTGTAATAGTGGTCGTGTACTTTGCCGATAGAAAAGGGGTACTGCGTCCAGTGCGATTTGTCCTTGCCGTTGATGATGCTGTGCTGCAGGTTATCGGTGATGATCCGCGTTGGCAGGGGTTTGCCGTTCAGGTAGAGGGTCAAACCAGCGGCCCGGCCGGTGCCGTTGTACGTAAACGCCACCTGAAACCATTGCTTCACCGGAATTTTGCCCACCGATTCAATGTGCAGCATATTATCCGGCCGGACGTGGCTGAGACTCAGTTTCAGTCGACCATCGGGCAGCAGGTCGAGTTGATAACCCCGGTAGCCATCGAACGGACCCGCCGTACGACCCAGCAGCGTGGCGTCCATACCGGACTCCGCCAGATTCAGCCAGCTACTGACGGTAAACGGTTGATTCTGTTCAAATGCGCCCAGATCGAACGGTAATTCAATATTACTGTCGCCGGGCAGAAACCGCGCCCGGCCAAACCGACCCGCTACCGAATACGGGTATTTATCGGAGTCGCCACCGAGCCGGGCGGGCAGCGTGTCGTTTACCTGATTCCAGAAGGCATTGCGCGGGTCTTTGGCCAGTTCCGCCTTCGTTTTTCGTTTGGTAACCGGCTTCTTTTCGGGCTTTCTCTCAAGATTTTTCGGGTCTACTTTTTTAGCGGCCTCCTCTTTTTTGCGTTTGGCTTCGTTGCGTTTGTACTTTTCCCGCTCGGCTGTTAGATATGCCTTTATATCG
>JBBQLG010000174.1:0-12049 GCA_038327655.1 Cytophagales bacterium | reverse complement strand
TCGAGTGTTTACAGCATCTGAATCTGGCCGAGCAGTTCTACATCCGGCAATTGCAGCACCATGTTGGTAAGTTGGGACTTCAGCAACTATCCCCAACCGATCAAACGCTGAAAAGTGATTTGGTCGGGCAGACGTTTCGCTGGATTGTCGACCCGCAAACGACGCTGAAGTTTCCCGCTCCCGGCATGATTCGCCCCCGAAAAGCCGCCGATCTGGACGTAGCCAATGTGCTGAATCAGTTCGTAACACTCCAGACCCTGCTGCTCGATCTGCTCGACAAAGCCCCGTATGTAGACTGGAACCGGCAGAAGATACCGAGCCTGTTTGGTAGCTGGTTGACACTCCGGCTGGGCGACATGCTGCTCATGCTGGTGGCGCATACCGAGCGGCACCTCAATCAGGCCGGGCGGGTGAAGGAAATGCTATCTTTGGCGAAAACTGACTGACCGATGGCCTTTAGAACCTACAAGACACTGGGTGAAGTCCTGAAAAAGTATCAATTAACGCTCGAAACCCGCCCGTTTCCCCTACCAGCGACCGCTCAATCCGCACCCGTTCAGTTGCATAACGATATCCTTTTTACGCTGGACAGCGTTCCGTACGATGTGTCGGAAGCGGCCATTTGCGAGAACCTGATCTACCCGGTACTGCGGGAAGCCTGGAAACCTTTCGTTGACGTTTTCTCCATCTGGAGCCATCAGCCGGTCGCCCTGGACGATGAGCGGTGTGGCGTTCCTGATTATGTAATTGCCCGGCGGTCGAAGTTGGGTAAGGTTGTTTTTGACACGCCCTACGTGGCCGTTGTGGAAGCGAAGAAAGACGATTTCACCGGTGGCTGGGCGCAGTGCAGTCTGGAAATGTATACCATTCAGCAACTCAACAACGATCAGAAGCCTGTCTATGGCATTGTCTCGAACGGAGAAGTGTGGGAAATCGGGCTACTTGAAGCCAGCACGCTGCGTCAATACCGCGACCGTTTTGATATCAACCGGCTCGACGAACTCTTTAGTGCACTGACCTACGTGCTGGAAACCTGCAAACGCATTTACAACCTTTGACCGAATGAAAAATTACATTACACACGACCCGTGGTGCATCATTGAGGATGGCTTTCACCGCGAAAACAACGAAGTGTCCGAAAGCCTGATGTCGCTCGGCAACGGCCGGTTGGGGCAACGGGGTAATTTTGAAGAGAAATTCACCGGTAAAACCCTCCAGGGTAACTACGTGGCCGGGGTGTATTATCCCGATAAAACCCGCGTGGGCTGGTGGAAAAATGGCTACCCCGACTACTTCGCCAAAGTGCTCAATGCCGCCAACTGGATCGGTATCGACATCGACGTAGAGTACGAATCGCTGGACCTGAATACCTGCGACGTCCGCGATTTCCGGCGGGTGCTGAACATGCAGGAAGGCTACCTCGAACGCTCCTTCGTGGCCATTCTCAAGAGCGGCAAAGAACTGAAGGTAGTCACCAAACGATTCTGCTCCATCGTCGACGATGATGCCGGGGTGATCCGCTACGCCATTACACCCCTGAATTTCGAGGCCAAAATCACCATTACGCCCTACATCGACGGCGACATCCGCAACCGCGACGCCAACTACGACGAGAAATTCTGGGACGAGGTGCGCAAGGAAACCGGCTACGGCGAAGCGTACATCGAGTTAAGAACCCGCAAAACCGGCTTCCACGTCGTAACCGGCATGTGCGTATCGGTGGAGCAGGATGGCGTCCGGATTGATTACCAGTCACAGCCCATCAAGTACGAAAAATACGTCGCCAACCGCCTGACACTCGACTGTCGACAAGGGCAGGAAACGGCCATTTTCAAGTACGCGGTCAACCTCTCGTCGCTCAACCATGACCCCGACGAGCTGATGCGCGAGGCTCATTCGGCCATTCAGCGCATCACCCGGAAAGGGTTCGACAAAATGCTGTTCGAGCAGAAACTGGCGTGGGCCGATAAGTGGAAAACCAACGATGTTATCATCGACGGCGACGTGGCGGCTCAGCAGGGCATCCGGTTCAATATTTTTCAGTTGGAGCAGACCTACACCGGCGAAGACGAACGGCTCAACATCGGTCCCAAAGGCTTCACGGGTGAGAAATACGGCGGGTCGACCTACTGGGATACCGAGGCCTACTGCCTGCCGTTCTACCTCGCCACGGCGGATCAGAAAGTAGCCAAAAACCTGCTCGTTTACCGGTACAAGCAACTCGGCAAAGCCATCGAGAACGGCCAGAAACTCGGTTTCCGGGCCGGTGCCGCCCTGTACCCGATGGTGACGATGAACGGCGAGGAGTGCCACAACGAGTGGGAAATCACCTTCGAGGAAATTCACCGCAACGGGGCCATTGCCTATGCCATTTACGATTACATCCGCTACACCGGCGACGAACACTATCTGGTCGAGTACGGGCTGGAAGTGCTTATTGCCATCAGCCGGTTCTGGAGTCAGCGCGTGAACTGGTCGGACGCCAAAAAGCAGTACGTGATGCTGGGCGTGACGGGGCCGAACGAGTACGAAAACAACGTTAACAACAACTGGTACACCAATTACATTGCCGCCTGGACACTCCGTTACACCCTCGAAGCGGTCGAAAAAGTAAAGCAGTTAGACGCCCACAAATACGCCGACCTGATCGACCGGATTCACTTCCGCGAGAAAGAGATTACCACGGCGCAGCACATCATCGACAACATTTACCTCCCGGCCGACGACGAGCGGCAGGTGTTTTTGCAGCAGGACAACTTCTTGGACAAGGAAATTCTGACCGTTGGCGACATTCCCAAGGGGCAGCGGCCCATCAACCAGCACTGGTCGTGGGACCGGATTCTGCGGTCGTGCTACATCAAACAGGCCGACGTCTTGCAGGGGATGTATTTCTTCGAGGATCAGTTCGACACCGACACGCTCCGGCGCAACTACGAATTTTACGAGCCGATGACCGTGCACGAGTCGTCGCTATCGCCCTGCGTCCATTCGATTCTCGCGTCGAAACTGGCCCTGAAAGACAAGGCCTACGAGTTTTACCTCCGCACCGCCCGCTTAGACCTCGACGATTATAACAACGACACCGAAGACGGCTGCCACATCACCTCCATGGCCGGTACGTGGTTAGCGGTGGTGAAGGGCTTCGGCGGGTTGCGCGTCACCAACGACGGGCAACTCGTGCTGGCTCCGTACTGCCCCGATAACTGGCAGTCGCTGGCCTTTACCATCCGGTTCCGGGGGGCATTGCTTCAGGTAACGACCACCCAAACGGACGTGACGGTGCAGAACTTTTCGGCGCAACCCATCACGATTCAGGTGAACGGTCAGACGGTGACCATAGGCCGCGAAAGCAGGCAGTCAGTGGCACATCCGGTTACGGCCCCCGACGCGTAAAGGCAATGCGTACCCGGCGGCTGATTTTACGAAATCGGCCGCTTTTTTGTGGGCGATTCGTTAGATTTACTCATCACAACCCCAACAAACTTATGTCTGCTACCGACCTGAAAGCGATTGGGCGGCATTCCGAATGCACCGGCGCATTGACCAACTAACCGATGAGGAAACGGTACTCGATTTATTCGAAACGATGAACTCATTTCTGGACGGTCGCGTCCCGGACTTCGCCGGTGATTCGCCCGAAGTGATGGCACAGTTGGCCGCTACTTTAGCGAAGATTGATGCCGGTCAGCGCGGAATCAGCACCGACGAACTGAAAGACCGGATGCAGCAATGGCGTACACACTGATCTGGTCAGAAGATGCCCAGAAAAATATACGCCTGATCATTGTTTTACACCCTGATCGAATCCAGAAAAGAACTGTTTGTGCTGAACGTCCGCGACCAACGGATGAGTTAACCTGGCAGTAGTCCCAGCCTTTGTTTTGATAGCCATCTGTTCTAACCCATGCTCTACCGCTCCGCCACACCTGCCGATGCCGAACGCATTGCCGCGCTTCATGCCCGTTCGTGGCAGGAAACGTACCGGGGCATTATGCCGGACCTGTTTTTAGACGACGAAGTAGACGCCGAACGCCGGGAAAACTGGCAGGAAGCGTTCAGCATCAACCCGCCGAACCGGCAGATTATTGTGATCGAAACCGACGGTCAACTTGCGGGGTTTGCCAGCACCTTTACCAACCACGACCCGGTGTACGGTGCCTTACTGGACAATTTGCACGTAGCGAAACGGTATAAAGGACGGGGCATTGGTCGGGAGCTAATCAAACAATCTGCCGGGTGGGTGCAGCAACAGCAGCCCGCTTCGCCCTACTATCTGTGGGTTTACGAGAAAAATCAGGCCGCCCGCAACTTCTACGACCGCCTGGGTGCTACCAATCAGGAAGCCGTGCGGGGCGAATATGCAACGGCACTTCGGTACGTGTGGCCGGATTTACCAGCACTTATTACGGCCTGTATCCAGCCAATTCATTGAACGGCAGGCTACCCCGTTGTGCCAGAGGTTCTTACCTTCGTCCGGTTCTTTTAACTGACTGTAACTGTGAGTTTCGATCTCGTTGCCCCCGTTTATGATGCCCTGAGCCGGGTGGTTTTTGGTCGGTCCCTGCAAGCGGCACAGACCCTGTTTTTACCTGAAATGCCGCCCGATTCGACCATACTGGTTGTTGGTGGCGGCACGGGGGCGTTGCTCATGAGTGTGCTCATTGAGTGCTCGCCCAAGCACGTTATGTTCCTGGAAGCGTCCGAACAGATGCTGGCACGGGCGCGTCGCCGGGTACAGGATAATCCAATGGCCGGGCGCGTCGACTTTCGGCACGGCACCGAAGCCGATTTACAACCCGGCGAAACCTTTTCCGTCGTGATGCTGCCCTTTGTCCTCGACCTAATACCCGAAACAGACCTGAAGCAGGCGTTTTTGCCCCGGCTGATTCGGGCGACTGCACCCGGTGGCGTCTGGTTGGTAACCGATTTTGTTAACTCCCCCCGACTGGCGCATCGCCTGATTCTCAAAACCATGTACCTGTTTTTCCGCCTGGCATCGGGCATCCGGGCCACCCATCTCCCCGACTCGCACCGCCTGCTGACCGAAGCCGGCTTCCAATTAACCAACCGGCAGATGGCCGTTGACGGGCAGGTGGAAGCCAGCTACTGGACGCTGGCAGGAGCAACAGCAAGGGGATAGACTCCGTTAACGGGCGGCTTTATTGCCGAACAGTTCGAGTTGTTTTTTCGATTTGAACGCGCTGATGACGCGCAACAGAAACTCGATCAGTTCATTGTGCTCGTACAACTCCGACATCAGCGAAATAGGCTTGTTGTAGAGGTCGTCGCTGTCGAAGATGGCCCGCCAATCGTCGTCATTGAGTAAATCGACGTTCAGACCCGTTGCCCGCATGCCCTTCAGAAATTCATGGGCCAGTAATCCCTGCCCAATGGCCGAGGGATGAACCCCGTCCAAACTAAAGATGCCACCCTGCTTCATCTGCCCGCTCCGGTCAACGTGATAAAATTTGGTGTCTAACTGCGGGCTGATGAACTCGAAAAAGGCGGGAAAATCGTAGCGGGGCTTGTAATCGTTCCGTTTCAGGGCCATGTCGGTGAGTGACTGCGCAATGTCGATTACCACGTACCGGGGTTTCGGCAACCGGGCATTGGCCGCCGTGGTGATCTCGCGGATGATGCGGTTGTAGGCGCGGATGGTGTTGTCGATGAGCAGGGCCTGCTGCAAATTCAGGTTGCGGTCGGTGCGGTGGGCAAAAGCCTCGTCGAAAGGAAAGTAGGTGTAGTATTTGTAGTACATATACTCCCGCGTTTCGCCGTTTTCCTCCGTCACGGTAATGGGCGTCACCGGACCAACGCCCTTCGCCAGCGGGGCAATGGTTACCAGCGGCACCGTCGCCACAAAAGCCCGGCAGTCGGGGTACTCGTTTTCGGCCAGAATGGTGTCCGTCCGGTCGATCAGTTCCTGGTACTCGGCGCGGAAATCGTCGGGGTGCCAGAGGTTCCACCCCTGATTTTCACGGACCTGATACGGTAAATCGACGGGCCGCTGACCGGTGGTATTGCGCACACCGGGCGTGGGTTTGACGGTCAGCGATAGCACCGTACCCAGAGCGTTGTTGGCCCCCAGCCACAGAAACACGTTTTCGACGCCCCCGTTGCGGGTGGCATGGTACCGCAGCCAGTCGAGCTGACTAAATCCCATAAACTCCGGGTCCAGGTTGGGGTTCAGCACCCGCAGCGCTACGCGGTGAAACGACTCGTCGGGCAAGCCCAGAAACCAGTTATCGCCCTGCTCTTTTCCCCGCAGAATAGTATCGAGCGACAGTTGGGGCGTTACCTGCCAGGCATCGGCGATGGTGAACCCCCGGATGGCAAGGTTGTGATAGAAGCCGTTCAGGCCGGTGGGGTTGGTGGCGCGGCCGTCGCCCCGTTCGTAATAATCCTCCACCTGATCCATTTGCAGCCCGATGGTTTGCAGCACCGTGAGCCACTCCAGCCCGCTGATGTCGTTGCCGTAGCGGTTATTCAGGGCGCGGAGCACGTTTTCTACGTTGAGCGGATGTCCACCGAGTTTCCAGACATCGGGGAAGCAGTAATCGTCGATGCCTAACCGGCGGGCAACCAGCGTCGAATAGGCCAGATCGGTGCGGGCGGCTGCCCCGGACATGAAGCCCTGCGAAATACTATCGCCAATGGTTAACAGTTTAACGGACATGCGGGTAAGGGCTTGATACGGTTACACTAATCGACCTTTATCGACATTCACGACCAGCTCGTGCGGGCCAATCCCAACGCGGTGCTGACCCATCAGGGGAATTCGTTTGTTTACCCGCTGCCCATCCACCAGTGTCCCGGTGCGGCTGCCCAGGTCGTAGAGCCAGCAATCGTCTTTCACGTTTACCAGCACGCAATGACGGCGGCTCACGGCCTCGCCGGATAGGTGAATGTCGTTGCCCGCGTAACCGTCCCGGCCAATGGCAATGAGCGGTTTGGCCAGTGCAGCCGCGTCGATGCCCCGGATGGACAACGCGGGATTGGGCTTGCTGTTTTTCCGAAACCGAAAGTCCTGAAACAGCAGTTTCGAGCGCAGGGCGGGGGTATTATCGTAGTCGTGGGCGGGCGGAAACTCGGTCAGCACGCGGACGTTGTAGTCGATGAACGCATTTTCGTCGTAGCGCACCACGGCGTCGGCAAAGGGCGGCTGACGGGGTGTTTGCAGGGCCAGGGCGAGGTAATAATTGGCCGCAAAACAGGGGTAATCGGTGGTTTGCTTCACTAATAATCCGGCGAGTTCAGCGGCAGCATCGTAGCGTTCGGTGTCGATGTAGGCCTGGAGCAGCAGGTTATACGCTTCGTAGTCGCCGGGGTGCCGATGGAGATGGTCGGACAGCAGCGAAATGGCCACCGGGTAGTGCTCAGCCTCCAGATTGACCCAGCCCAACTCTTTCTGCACGTCTAAACGAGGGTTCAGTTCCAGCGCGTTTTCAAAGTACGGGCGGGCCTGCTCGGGGGTATTTCGTGAGAGATAAAACTGCCCCGTGAGCGTCAGCAGGCTTACCGATTCGGGAAACAGTTCGGTGCCGTGCTGCAACACCCGTTCGGCTTCGCTCCACTTCTTTTTGCTCAGACACCCTTCGGCCCGGCGCATCAAATCCCCGGCGCCGAGTGCCTGCCGGTCGATGATGAGTGGTACCTGTTTGGCCCGCAGCGCATCGGCAAAGGCCCGCATGGTCGCAAACCGCAGGTCGGGGCTGCGTTGCAGGGCTTTGAGCAACAGGCTTTGCTGCCACACGGGCAGGTCGCCGATGGGTAACTGGCCCTGATCGAGTCGGGCGGCTACCTCGGCGGGGGTTTTCCCGGCAAACGGGTTCTGCCCGGTCAGCCATTCGAGCAGGGTGACGCCCACGGCAAAGACATCGGTGCGGGCATCGGTCAAATAATCGGGTGTCCAGTCGGGCGGGCGGTAATCGGGCGAATTGCCCAGCAACGGGGCCAGGCCGAGGTCGGCGAGTTGCAGCGTTCCGTCGGCGGTCAAAAAGAGGGTATCGGGCCGGACATCGTTGTGGATAAACCCCTGTTCGTGGAGAGTGGCCAGGATTTCAGTGAGTTTCAGCGTCCAGTTCAGGGCTTCGTAGGGCTGGGCTTTTTTGCGTTTCACCCGCAGCCGCAGACTGCTCCCGGCCGCGTAGTCGGTCACTAAAAACAAATGACCATCCTGCTCAAAAACGTCCCGACCGTGCAGTAAAGCAGGATTTTCACGACGCTTATCGCTGACGGCCTCAATGGCTTCCCGAAGTTGTTGTTGACGGCCGGGGTCCGTTTCGGTCAATTTACGGATCGCTACCGATTCGCCGGATGGCCCGTCGGTGGCGATCCAGACCGGCCCGAAACGACCCGTTCCCAGCAACCGGACCAGGATGTAACGACTGTGTTCAAACTCATTCACGCTGCAAGCTACAGCCGCCAGTCCGAACCGGCAACAGCCCCGGCGGGTTAGGGCTATATTACCAAATGGTGACGATTCTTGCGCCGAACGGGGGCGGTGGGTAACTTGCCGCCCAACCTTTACCGCCCAACCGTCACGACCACACCCGAACAAAGGGCGGCAAATCCCGTTTTCCCAACATGACAGCAACGAACAGACAGGCACCCGCTACGGTGGTGTTTATTTTCGGCGGCAGCGGAGACCTCAACTTCCGCAAACTATCCCCGGCTCTGTATAATTTATTTACCGACGGTTTTCTGCCCGAACAGTTTGCCGTAGTCGGACTCGGCCGTACTCCCTATGACGACGATACGTACCGCGCCCGGCTGATGGACGGCATTCAGCAGTTTTCCCGGCGCAAGCCCAATGGCGACTGGGAAGCGTTTGCCCAACACAACAATTACCTGCCATTCGACGCCGAAGATGCCGGTAATTACCACAAACTGACCGATTACGTCGACGCCAAAGCCACCGAATGGGGCCTGAAACCCAACGTGCTGTTTTACTTAGCCGTGGCTCCGCATCTATTTCCCGACATCGCCACGCGGCTGGGCACCTTGGAATTTTGCCACGATAAGCAGTCGGTTCGGTTGGTAATCGAAAAGCCGTTTGGACACGATTTGGCCAGTGCCCGCGCCCTGAACGAGTTGCTGGGCGGGATGTTTGCCGAAGAGCAGATTTACCGCATCGACCACTATCTGGGGAAAGAAACGGTACAGAACATTCTGGCCATGCGTTTCGCCAATACCCTGTTTGAACCCATCTGGAACCGCCATTACATCGAATACGTCCAGATCACGGCCGCCGAAACGGTGAATGTCGAAGGGCGGGGGGCCTACTACGAAACGTCGGGTGCCCTGCGCGACATGATCCAGAACCACATGCTGCAACTAATGTGCATGGTGGCGATGGAGGCTCCGGTGTCATTCGATGCCAATGAAATCCGCAACAAAAAAGTAGACGTGCTGAACGCTATCCGGCGCATCACCAAAGATGAAGTGCGCGACTACGCGGTGCGCGGTCAGTACGGCGACGGCACGGTGAACGGTAAAGAAGTGGTCGCCTACCGCAAAGACAAGGGCGTAGCCCCTGATTCGGCTACGGAAACGTTTGCAGCCGTGAAGTTTTTCATCGACAACTGGCGGTGGCAGGACGTACCGTTTTATGTCCGCACCGGCAAGGCCCTTCACGCCAAAACGACCGTGATTACGGTACAATTCCGCCCGGCTCCGCACTACGCCTTCCCCGAAGAAGCGGGCGACACCTGGGAATCGAACCGCCTGACGATCAGCATACAACCGGAAATGGACATCCGGCTGGAATTTCAGGCCAAACGCCCCGGCCAGACCATGACGCTGAACCCGGTGGAGATGGTGTTCAAGTACAGCGACGCTTACGACGGTCAGGTGCCGGAAGCCTACGAAATGCTGTTGCTGGACGTGATGGTGGGCAACGCGACCTCGTTTATGCGGGCCGATCAGGTCGATGCCGCCTGGCGTGTGGTTACGCCGATCATCGAAGCCTGGGCCGAGCGGCCACCCACCAAATTCCCCAACTATACACCCGGCTCCTGGGGACCGGAAGGGGCCAACGCCCTCACTGCCAAAGACGGTTTTCACTGGGCGGAGTAAGAAGTTTGTCGTTTAAATAGTTTGTAGTTCGTGGTTGTTCGGCAAGGCAACTGCAAATGACAAACTACAAACCAACATGAACCTACACACCTACCCCACCCCCGCCGACCTGAGCCGCGCGTTTGCCGACTGGCTGGTTGAGTACGCCAACGCCGTTATGAGGCAGCACGGGCGGTTTACGATTGCCTTGTCGGGCGGCAGCACCCCACAGCAGCTATTTGAGTTGCTGGCAACGGATGAGTACCGGGACAAAATGCCCTGGGGATCGTGGCACGTGTTCTGGGGTGACGAACGCGCCGTTCCGTTTTCGGATGAGCGCAATAACGCCCGCATGGCCTACCATACCCTGCTCGACCATGTGCCGATTCCGGCCGAACAGATTCACGTGATGCGGACCGATATGGCCCCCGATGCGTCCATTGCGGAATATGACCAGCTTTTGCACCAGTATTTCGACGGACACCCAACAACCTTCGACCTGGCCCTGATGGGTATGGGCGACGATGGACACACGCTGTCGCTGTTTCCCGGTACGCCCGTGGTGCACGAAACCAGTGCGTGGACGGCCTACTTTTTTCTGGAAAGCCAGTTTATGGACCGCCTGACGGTTACCGCCCCGGTCGTAAATCAGTCGGCTTGTATAGCGTTTCTGGTGACCGGCGACAAAAAAGCCCACGCCCTGCACGAGGTGCTGGAAGGCGCGTACAACCCGGACCTGTACCCGTCGCAGGTCATTAAACCGGCAAATGGCAACCTGCATTGGTTTGTCGATGAAGCCGCTGCGGGATTGCTGAGTAAGTGAGGAATTACCCCTACTCCCTTCAGGGGGTGGGGGTAGATTCCTACACCAACACCCCTCCCGACATGGCTTCTTTCTGGTGATGCCATAATTCCTGGAAGATCGGGCTATGCTGCCGGAGGTAGACAAATGTTCCTTCATCGACGATCTGGCCGTTGCGAAGAATGTAGACGTAATCGAACATCGGCAGCAGGTGGAGCCGGTGCAGGGTCGACACCACGGCTTTGTCGGCGAATTCGGTCAGCAGCCGGTGATAAATCTGAAACTCCGTCTTGGGGTCGACGCTGCTCGTTGGTTCATCCATTAGCACAATATCACTGTGGCGGGCGGCCAAAACGCCCCGTGCCAGGGCCAGCCGTTGTTTTTGCCCACCCGACAGGTTCACGCCCTTCTCCTGAATCACCGTCTGTAAGCCGTCGGTGAGTTGACCCACCACCTCGGCAAAATGCGCGGCCTCGCAGACTTTCATGACCTCTTCCTCACTGAAAGGCAGTCCCAGCGTGATGTTATAGGCAATCGAATTCTCAAAAATCTCCGGCTCCTGCGGGAACAGCGTCACCGCGTTGGCAATCCGGTTCAGGTCGTAGTACAATGCCCCGTCTATCCGGATATCGACGCCCGCTTCGGGTTGGTAAAGGCCCCGCAGCAGCGTGAGCAGGGTGCTTTTGCCCGACCCGCTTTCGCCGATAAAGGCAATGCGCTGCCCCCGCCTAATCCGCAGGTGTACATCGCTCAGGTTGGGCAACTTGCGGGAACCGGCGAAGAACGTGCCGGTGGCGATGTGGGTAAAGTTCAGGTGGTCGATTTCGATGGTTTGCCAGTTTTCGGGCAGGGCTTCGGTTTCGTCGGGGCGGTGGTGCTGGTCGTAGGCCGACCCGATGCTCCGGGCCGTCTGCACGTCGGTGTTGTACTGGACAATCTGGGTGTATTGCAGGGCCACATCGCTGAACACGCTCGTAAACTGGTTCACAAACCCCAGCAACGTCACTAAACTGCCCACGTAAAACACCGTTCCCGGCACGTATTGCTGACTGACGTAGCCTACACTTACCACCCCGTAAATAAGCGCGATGAGCATACTGGCTACGAACCATTTCCACTCGTTGATGCGGACGTTTCGGGCAAAGGGTGGAAAAATAGCCGCAATTCGCCCCATCTGAGCCGCTTCCATCC
>JBBQLG010000173.1:0-12157 GCA_038327655.1 Cytophagales bacterium | reverse complement strand
TTTATGGCGGGAAACGAATTTTTGCACATCCGCTTCAGAGGTTATACACGTAAAAATGAACCAACACCAGTATCAGCTATGGCAGAACGCATTAGCTTGGGCCGCGTAGGGCTAAAGTCAAGCTAAGAATGGAAACCAAATCATAAATAGACGCAACTCACTTCAATTCGCTTGCGTCAATACAGCCTGTAAGAACTGTATTGACGCAAGGTAATACTCCTATTTCATTTCCAGCACCACTACCGAAAACGGCGGCAGGGTCACCGTCAGGTCGTCTTTGTCCTTCGTGAAACCAGTGAAAGACACGGGTA
Organism: Cytophagales bacterium; assembly: GCA_038327655.1. Taxonomy (GTDB): domain Bacteria; phylum Bacteroidota; class Bacteroidia; order Cytophagales; family Spirosomataceae; genus JBBQLG01. The sequence continues at coordinate 11,846 of JBBQLG010000173.1, read as the reverse complement.
TCACGTTTGTCGGCTTGTCGAATGTATTGTGGTCCTGTAATGCTTTGGAGGTTAGTACGCGGCCGGTAATGGCACCCGATGAACCTTTCAGCGAGAGGGTCACGGTGTTGGCTTTGTGCGCATCGATGTTTACCAGCGATATATGCATCATGCCCTGCTTATCGCGGGAGGCCGATACCGACACGGCGGGCAGCTTTTCGTTACCCAGCGCATAGTCATTCGTTTTCACCTCAACCGGCAACAGGATAGCGTCGTGGTGAACGCGGTACATTTCCATGACATGGTACGTGGGCGTCAGAATCATCTTGTTGCCTTCGGTCAGAATCACCGACTGCAACACGTTAATGACCTGCGCCAGATTCGCCATTTTAACCCGGTCGCAATGGTTGTTGAAGGTGTTGAGCGTTGTACCGGCAATCATGGCGTCGCGCATGGTGTTTTGCTGGTACAGAAACGCGCCATTGGTCCCCGGTTCCACCTCGTACCAGCCGCCCCACTCGTCTACCAGCAGGTCTACTTTCCTGGCCGGATCGTACTTATCCATGACGGCCGAGTGCTTGGTAACCAACTCTTCCATCAGCAGAGCCTGCTTCATGGTTTTGACATACGTTTCTTCGTCGAAGGTGGTTGACGGGCCTTTGTCTGCCCAGCTAATTACCGAGTAGTGATGGAGTGCTACCGCATCGAGCAACGTATGCGGAATGTTCTTCATCAGCGTCTCGGTCCAGTTATAATCGCCGTCGCTGGCACCGGAAGCAATGCGGTACAGTTTGTAGTCTTTACTCCCGTTGGTCATGAACGTGGCAAACTGCCGGTACAGGTTGGCGTAGTAATCGGCGGTCATGTTGCCGCCACAGCCCCAGGCCTCGTTGCCGATTCCCCAGAATTTAACGTTCCAGGGTTTGGTACGGCCGTTTTTCTGGCGGAGGTCCGTCATCGGGCTGCTGCCGTTGGGGTGGGTGGTGTACTTCACCCAGTCGGCCAGTTCCTGCGACGTTCCGCTACCCACATTAGCCGACAGATACGGCTCGGCACCCAGCAGTTCGCACATGTTCAGGAATTCGTGGCTACCGAAGCTATTGTCTTCGCGGGTGTTGCCCCACCATACGTTGAGCATGGCCGGCCGCTGCGCTTTCGGGCCAATGCCGTCCCGCCAATGGTAGGTATCGGCAAAGCAGCCCCCCGGCCAGCGCAAATTCGGAATGCCGAGTTTTCTCAGTGCCTGTACCACGTCGGTTCGGACGCCTTTAACGTTGGGAATTGTTTTGTTGCTTTCGCCCACGTAAAAACCATCGTAGATACAGCGCCCCAGGTGTTCGGAAAAATGACCGTAAATGTGACGGCTGATGGTGTCTTTACCCGTGGCCGAGACCGTAACCCGGCTTTGAGCCAGAAGGTGAATCGGCAGGAGAAGCAGGGCCAACAGGGTGATTTTATGATTTTTCATTTGTAGGAATCGATGGGTTTGATGGTGCCGTCGGCGTTATAAGTGAGTTCGGTTACTTTCACGTTGCGCAGGTGCGTTTTGCCCGATAGCTGCACGTCGTGGTAAAACAGGTACCACTTCCCCTTGACCTCCACAATGGAATGGTGGTTGGTCCAGCCCAGCACGGGATTCAGTACGATGCCCTGGTAGGTAAACGGCCCGTGTGGTGTGTTGCCAATGGCGTAGCAGATGTTATGGGTGTCGCCGGTCGAGTACGAGAAGTAGTATTTGCCGTTGTATTTATGCATCCAGGCGGCTTCGAAAAAGCGTTTGCCGTTGTCTTTTTCGTAGAACGGCTTCCCGTTTTTGTCCAGAATCTGCACCTCTTTCACCGGTTCGGCAAAGCTTTTCATATCGGCACTGAGCCGGGCCACCCGGGGCTGATAGGCCAGTTCATCCGGCTTTTTCAACGCGCCTTTTGCGTCGTATTTGTTGTTGTCCCACCGTTGTAGCTGACCGCCCCAGATACCGCCAAAATAGAGATAAGCTTTGCCATCCGTGTCCATAAATACGCAGGGGTCGATGCTGTAGCTACCGGCAATGGGTTTGGGTTCAGGCTTGAACGGGCCGGTTGGTTCCTTGCTCGTGGCCACGCCGATCCGGAAGATATCCTGCTTGTCTTTGACCGGGAAATAGAGGTAGTACGTCCCATTTTTGTAGGCGGCATCGGGTGCCCACAGTTGCCGCCCCGCCCAGGGAATATCCTTAATGTCGAGCGCCACGCCGTTGTCGGTTACCGGGCCGCCAATCTCATCCATTGACAGAATGTGGTAATCTTTCATATCGAAATGGCCACCCTCATCGTCTTCCGCCGTACCCGACTCGATATCGTGCGAGGGATAGATGTAAATTTTACCGTTGAAAACATGGGCAGACGGGTCGGCGGTGTAAATACTCGACACCAATGGTTGCGAAATGGGCTTTTTACCGTCGTTCGTTTGGCCAAAGACGGGCAGCGAGCAACCGACCAGCAATGTCAGGGTAAGTGTTGTGGGTATTCGTAGCATAAGGGGTTGATTTATTTATTGGTAAAAGGTAGATGCGTCTTTCGGCTTTTAACTTAGTGGTATTGTGGTAAGACCTGTGGTAGAAAACTCTCGCCTGGAGGTCTCTTTTAATCCCTTATTTCACCAACCCGACCACTTTATAAAACGCGGGCTTGGGTTGGTCTTTTCGGTCGAACAGTAACGGATAATTGGTCCGGCCGCGGACGGGCCAGTTATTCAGCCAGCTATCGCCGTCGTTGACGCCCCAGAACGTGACGCGGGTAACCTTATCCTTGTGCTTCAGGAATAACTTAAACAAAGCTTCGTAATCGGCGGCCAGTTGGGTTTGCACGCTATCGGGCAGGGCGTCGGCGTAGGGGTTGGATTGGGCGTTGGCGGTCATGCGCTGACCGACGTCGGCCCCCTGGAAATTGCGGGGCAATACCTCGATGTCCAGCTCGATAAACATCACTTTCAGACCCAGTGCCGAATACTGGAGGATGCTCTCTTCAATGTCTTTCAGCGGAATCTTTCCCACATGCCAGTGCCCCTGAATACCCACGCCGTCGATACGCACCCCGGCGTCTTTAATTTTCTTGACGAGGGCCAGACAACCGGCCCGTTTGGCAGGCTGCTCGTTGTTGTAATCGTTGTAGTACAGTTCCGTACCGGGCGAGGCTTCGTGCGCCAACCGGAATGCTTCGGTCACGAAACTATCGCCGAGGTAGTTCAGAAACACCGATTTGCGCATGGTGCCGTCCTCATTGAGGGCTTCGTTTACCACATCCCACGAATACACCTTGCCTTTGTAGTGCCCGGCCACCGTTTTGATGTGGTTCGTAAAGAACGTCTGGATGGAATCTTTGCTGTGAATGCCCCGAATGAAACCGGGTAACTGACTGTGCCAGATCAGGGTATGGCCGTTGATCTTGATATTGTGCTTCTTCCCAAACTCAATCAGCTTGTCGCCCATCGTAAAATCGTAGGTATCCCACCGGGGATGGATCAGTGCCGATTTCATGATGTTTTCGGGCGTGGCCATGTTGAACTGCCGCGCAATGAACGCCGTCGTTTGGGGATCTCGCTCTTCGATCTGGGCGTTATTGAGTGCCGTACCGATACCAAAATCCTTTTTGAACGTGTCTTTCAGCGAGGGAATCTCCTGCCCGAAAGCGGTATTTGTCAGAAGGGACGTGCTCAGCAGCAACAGGGCAGCCCCCGCCAGAATATTTCGGTTGACTCGCAGCATGATAGCTTATTTTTGGTGTTGGTATTTTATTTTTTTGTCATCCCGAGGAACGAGGGATCTTCGGTAGCAGGCTATTTTTAGTTCCTACCGAAGATCCCTCGTTCCTCGGGATGACAAACCGCTCATTCTTTACTTAAACAGCACCTGCGAAAACTGGAGCAAATCGTGCCGCCAGACTGGCCACGAATGCCCACCGGCGTACTCGCTGTACTGATATTTGATACCCATTTCGTCGAACTTTTTCAGCATGATCTGGCAGTTCTGGTAAGCAATATCTTCTTTGCCGCCCATCGAAGTCCAGAATGGTTTCAGACTGCTGTTAATGGTGGCCGCGTTGGTTTTCATAAATGCATACTGCGGGTCCGACAGTGTCGGGGTATTGGCAAACCATCCCGAACTGAACACCCCCAGCGACGAAAACATATCGGTGTTTTTGATGCCCGCGTACAGCGTTTGTAGCCCACCCAGCGACAACCCCGCCAACGCTCGGTGTTTAGCGTCGGTCTCTACCCGGAAGTTACTCTCCACGGCGGGGATAGCCCCCAGTTTCAGTTCGTTCTCAAACGCCTTCAGCACGTTTTCGTTGAAACCGGCCAGTCCACCCGACATACCCACGTTACCATCCAGCATGGTAATCACCATCGGTTTGGCCTTGCCTTCGGCAATCAGGTTGTCCAGAATCAGGTCGGTTTTCCCCTGCGTTGCCCAGCCGCGCTGATCTTCGCCCCCGCCGTGCAACAGGTACAGCACTGGATATCTGTCGGTCGATTTGTCGTAGCCCGGCGGGGTGTAGACGTACATTTCGCGCCAGGTGTTGGTCGCTTTAGAGAGGTAGCGTTTGATGCGAATGTCGCCGTGGGTTACGTCTTTCAGGGCATAATAACCCTCGTCTTTATCCGGTATCTCGATGCCACTGGCCATGCGGCTCATGCCATAAAAGGATTCGCTGGCGGGGTCGGCGGTGGCTACCCCATCAATCAGCAGCGAATAATAATGGAAGCCCCGGCTGATGGAATCCGTGGTGGCGGTCCAGAAGCCGCTGGTGTCTTTTACCATGTCGTATTTCCTACCCAGATCCACCTGCACCTTGCGGGCATCGGGGGCCTTTACGCGGAAAACCACGCGGTTGTCGGGCAGTATCTGCGGGTATTTGGCATTCCGAATGTTGGTAGCCGCCGGTGTCCCCAGTACGCTGTATTTTGTCAGCGACGCCACATCGACCGGCTTAAACAGAAACTGCGAGAACATGTACAGGCCATTTTTCCAAACCTTGAAATCATGGCCTCCCGGCTCCACATAATACACATGCGGTACGCTATGTTCGTACAGGTAATCGTGGGTACGCTTGCTGAACGAAAGCAACCCATCGGCGTCTCCGCACGAAATCCAGAGCAGCTTCAATTGTTTTCTGGCGGCTTCAGGATTCGGCACCAGTTCTTCCGGCTTTTTGAGATTAGGGGCCGACGAGAACCCGCCTACCCAGGCAAATTTATCCAGATTGCCCAGCCCGAAATTCAGCGACTGCCCCCCTCCCATCGACAAACCGGCAACAGCGCGGTGTTCCCGGTCGGTCAGCGTCGAATACTTCTTTTCGATAAACGGAATCAGGTCGGTCAGCAGATCTTTCTCAAACGTAGCAAAGGCTTCTACCTTGTCTTTATCGAAGATATTTCCGATGGCCCGGTCGTCTTTCATGGCTCGTCCGTTGGGCATCACCACGATCATGGGTTGCAGCTTGCCTTCGGCGTACAGGTTGTCCAGAATCACCTGTGGACTGCCACCGTTGAGCCATTCTTTTTCGTCGCCCCCGATGCCGTGCAGCAAATAAAGCACCGGGTATCTGGTCTTTTTATTGAAGCCCGGCGGGGTGTACACCAACGCTTTGCGCGTAGTACCGACCGTTTTCGACGGGTAACTGAGCGAATCCAGTTTGCCCGTGGTGATGCCTGTCCGCACCTGATCGAAGCCTTTCGGGACCTCTTTTTCAATGGTCTGGGCAAAGGCCGCCGACCCAGGCAGTAACCCGATGGCAAGGATTGCGAATGCCGCCGTTGTGTAGATGCGCTTTTTCATGTTGGTTAGTTAAACAGTAGCGGGGCCAGTTCATGCAGGCTGCGACGCCAGGTCTGAAATTCGTGGCCGGTTTTATCCGAAACATAAGAAACCGCATTGTACCCGGCGGCTTTCAAATCGGTTACCGATTTATTCACGGCTTCGGGCCGCTCTTTGCTGCCGCAGCTAATAAAAACGAGCTTCGGTTTGGTCTTGTCTTTCAGTTCGTCGGGGTTATAAAGACCACCGCTGAGCAGGCCGTAGTAGCCAAACGTTTCCGGTTTGTTGAGGGTGATCGTGTGCGTTTCCATACCGCCCATCGACAGCCCCGCCATGGCCCGGTTATCCCGGTTGGTGAGCGTACGGAAATTGGCATCAACGTATGGAACCAGTTCCTCGGTCAGCACCGTCTGGAAGGCGTCGATTTTAAAATCCCGGATTTTGCCCCAGCCCACTTCGTTGGTCATGCCGTAGGTCATCACAATGATGAAAGGCTTTATCTTGCTGTCGGCGATGAGGTTGTCCATGATCAGGTTGGCGTGCCCCTGATTGCTCCAGGCCGTTTCATCTTCGCCCCAGCCGTGTTGCAGGTAGAGCACCGGGTACTTTTTCGACCTGTCGGTTTCGTAGCCCGGTGGGGTGTAGACATACGCCCGGCGCGAGGTGCCGGTGCTTTTCGAGGGGAACAGAATCTGCTGCACGTTGCCGTGCGGAACTGCTTTCAGCGCGTAGAAATCCTGGTCGTGGGCCGGTATCTCGATGCCGCTTTCCCACCGAACGGAGCCGTAGTAATTCAGGGCACCGGGGTCGTTGAACTTCCCGCCGTCGATGGTTATGTTGTAGTAGTGAAAGCCCTCATCCATCGGGCCTTCGGTCGTGCCCGTCCAGAAGCCGTCGGCCTGTTTGGCGAGTTTGGTGCCGCCCCGGCCGCCCAGTCCCAGGCTTACTTTCACGCTATCGGCTTTGGGAGCGTTAATGCGGAATCGGGCGTAGCCCTGCGAGTTTACCTGCGGGTATTCCTGTCCTGGCTGATTCAACGAGGAGGGCTTAAAATCTTCCGTAGGCTGGCTTGTCTGCGCAAAACTACTGACGCTTAGCAACGTGGCTGCCACGAAGGCAGCTATGGTTTTAGTAGTCATTGGTTTACCGGTTTAGATGAGAGAAATTGACTGTTTATTGACAGATGTCACTGAGTAACGATGTCAACTTCGGCATAGCCCGACGCAGAACCTTCCTGTGTGTTTTTCAAGGCCCGCAGGTTGATATAGCGGGCTTTAATCGGTTCAAACGGTATGGTTTGCCAGACCGGGCTGTTTTTGATGTTAGAGAACTCGCCTTCACTGACCCGTTTCCATGTTTTATTGTCAGTAGACACCTCAAATTCATAGTGGGTAATGATGCTGGCTTCCTCCCACCAGTTCTGGGCAGGCAGGTATTTAAAACCAACCAGATTTTCTTCTTTACCCAGATCAATGATCAGGTCCGCAGGCATTTTCAGGCTTTTGTCCTGATGCCATAAGGTGCCGGGATTTCCATCTAAAACCTGATATGCCGACTTTGCATCCATGCTCACAATTTTCCAATCGTTGCGGGCGACGTCAAACTTCTCTTCGCTAAGTACGCTGCTCTGTTTCGTGAACGGATTGTAAGCAATCGCCTTCAGCTCGACTTTACCGTTGCTGGTTTTCACCGGAGCCGTGTACCGGACAGCTTTTGCCGTTGGCATGCTGCCATCAAGCGTATAGTACAATTCAGACTCGGCATCCCCGGCTTTGATGTGAATATCCCCGGCCTGGTCACGGGTAAGCATGGGGGGCGTTAAAATCAGCGGGGCTTTATAGACTTCGAGATTGGAGATCAGCGGGCAACCTTTGGCATCCAGAATGGTCAGGCGCAGCTGCGTGGCCGTCACGGTCGGGAACCGGAGAATACGTTTGTAGCCAATGGTCGTTTCTCTGGCAATTTCTTTCCAATTACCATCGACGAATGCCTCCACCGTAAACGATTTGACCCGTTGCCCCAACCGGATAGGCTCCTGCACCAAAAAGCGATTGAACGCGGTGGGTTTGACAAATTGTAGCGTTAACGATGCGGTACGAACGTTATCATCCGTTGCCCAATAGCTTTCCGGATCGGCATCAATGGCTTTACCGGCATCGTAGGTTGTGCTTTTCCCTCGTGTTTGTGAGGCTGTGGCGGTTGCGTTTTTTGCCAGATTCACCGCAAACGCTTCATTCCTCGCTTTGGCAAAGGCCTGCACGGCTTTTTCGTCCAATTGGTTAATCAGGCCATTGGGCATGATCGGAAAATTGAGCAGCAACGTCCCGTTTCGACCGATGGAATTGTAATACGTATCCATCAGTTGGGGCAGGGTTTTTACTTTTTTGTCTTCGCGTTCGTGGTAAAACCACTCCGGCCGAATCGACGTGTTTACCTCGCCCGGCACCCAGGCGTTGCCATTTTCGACGCCGTTGCGCAGCATTTGCTCGGGCACGTCGCCGGTAGCATTCAATAAACTCCAGTTGGTTTCGCCCACGTACCCGGCTTCGGTTCCTACCCAGCGCAGGTCGGCCCGGTCGCCACCGTCGTTCCAGATGACGATTTTGGGCTGAAGCTTCCGAACGAGTTTATAGGTGTCCGGCCAGTCATAGTACGTTTTCGAATCAATTTTGCGGGTCTCGTTAGCACCGCCGTAATAGCCCGACCCGCCGTTGGCTCCATCGAACCACACTTCAAAAATGTCGCCGTAGTTGGTCAGTAGCTCCCTCAACTGGTTGCGGAAGTACGTGATGTATTCGGGAGTACCGTAATCGGCACTGTTCCGGTCCCAGGGCGAGAGGTACACGCCAAACGTCAACCCGTATTCTTTGCAGGCATCGGCCATGTCCCGCACGATATCAGCCTTTCCATCTCGCCAGGGTATATTTTTTACGGAATAGTCGGTGTATTTCGACGGCCAGAGGCAGAATCCGCTGTGGTGTTTGGCCGTAAAAATGACGCCTTTCATTCCGGCTTCTTTGCAGATACGCGCCCACTGCCGACAATCCAGTTTGGTCGGGTTGAATAGCTTCGGGTCTTCATTGCCCAGGCCCCAGGCCATATCGGTATAAGTGTTGATCGAAAAATGGATGAAGGCATAGTATTCCATTTTCTGCCAACGCAACTGATTGGCACTGGGCAGGGGACCGACGGGTTGTGGGGGTGCCGACTGTGAAAAGCCGACGCGACCGGTCAGCACACAGAGCACGAGTTGAAAGAAGACGGTTTTTAGCATCGGTCCCATAACTGCTACATTACCAGGTCAGTTGCACAAAGGATACGCCCTGCCGGGGCAGGTCGAAGGTTAAGGTCGCTGCTCCGTTCGCCACCGCTTTTGCCGTTGGCGGGGCCATTTCCTGTAGCTGCCCCGCTTTTTCCAGCGCCTTGTATTGGTCGGCCGATACCTGCTGCGGACTACTCATCGCTTTCCATTTCTCGTAGGAATTACTGTGTTCCTGGTCGATCCGATAATGATGAACCTGCACCTTGTTTTTGTCAAGTCCCTTCACGGTCAACTCGACCGGGGAAGCCGGGCCGGTCACGTTATCGTCATGGTAGTTCCAGACCATGACACAAACTGAGTTTTTGCCTTTGCTGGCAATGGCGTTGACATCATTTTCTGCCCTTACGCCGTTGGCAATGATGTCGGCAGCCCCCAATCCTTTAGTGGTACTGACAGAAATCCGCTGGCCATCCATCTTGCCGAACATTCGGAATACGTTCAGCACCGGTTTATCAACGCCATGCGTGGCCAGATCGCGGAAACCGGCAAACCACGGCTGATCCTCAAACTCGAACGACCAGCTCACGGCCCCGCGCAGGTTCACCTTATATTGGTCCATCAGTTCGTAGATGCGGGCAAAGGAGGCCGCTGTATAGCTGGGATACATGGTGCCATTGCGGTAGCCGTACTTCGGTTCCCGCGTTTCCGAGCAGGCCGCACAACCCTCCGGATCACACTCGCCCACGATGATGGGAATGTTCTTGAGTTCGGGGAATGAGTTGACCGCTTCAAACGCCCGCTGCACGTCCTTCAACTGCACACCCATGTTCATGCGGATGTGCCCGTCTACTATTTCCGGGCTGCCTTTGGCGTGAAAGCCAATGTATTGCAGGGGCGTTCCGGTTTTGCCGGTGGCGTAGTTCTTCCCCCGCAGGCAATGCTCGATGAACCGGGTCAGGTAACTGTACGCTTTGTCGCTGCGGGGACTGGTGGTGTGCGGCCCGCCGATGGTGCATTCGGGGCAGGCGCGTTTCAGGCCATCGGCGGCATAATCGTAGGTCTTGCAATATTCGTCGAACGTACCCGACCAGTAGCCAATGTCCGGTTCGTTCCAGACTTCCCAGAGCCACGAGCTTACCTCTTTTTTGCCGTAGCGGTCGATGGAGTGCTTTCCCCACTGATAGACCAACTCCCGCCATTTATCGTAGTCTTTCGGAGGATAAGTCCAGCCGGTCCAGATGCTGCCGCCCTTGCTCCAGGTGTGGGCGTAGGGTTCAGGTTTGGACGATAGATCTTTGGGCATAAACCCGATTTCCATCAGCGGTTTCATGCCCCGCTTGATGTAGGTATCCACGATACTATCGACGGTCACCCAGTTGTAAATGGGCTTGCCGGACGCGTCTTCTTTATACGCATCGGTGAAGCCCCATTTCAGGTCCGGGCCGGGACTTTCTCCTTTGGACGTGAGCAGGTTGTGCGCCCGGACGTAAACCGGGACGGGGCTTAATTGCTGCAATTCGGTCAGCAGTTTCTGGCCGTCTTTCCGGGTGGTGTAGTTGGGCTCATCGTAGCCGAAGAACGCCCAGAACGGCTTCATGTCGCCCACCGGTTTGGCAGCATCGACCTGAATCGAAACCGGCGCTTGCTGCCCGAAGGCAACCCGGAAACTAAGCAATAGGAAACTGACGAATATTGAGCGGTTCATGGGGTCAGGGTGGTTTATTGGGCTAATTTTCCTTTTGACTTTTCAGGCCTTTTTATGGCGAATACACCCGCTTCACTTAGTTCGTTGCGGTCGGTTTATAGCCCAGTAACGACAGCATTTGCGTGGCGTAGCGTTTGCCCAGTTCCCGGTATCCGGCGGCATTGAAGTGCAGGTTATCGGCCGAGTCGGTACAGCCAGCCGATGAAATCACGTGCGCATTTTTGATCGTTTGCGGGAGCGTAGCGATGATTTTGTTCATGCTCGCGCATTTACCATCCTGATCGGCACCAACCGTTTCGCCGGCCAGTAACGGCACTTTTTTGGGCTTTAGATTCAGGTCATTCATCAGGTTATTGTACACGACCCGGACCTTTTTCGTCCATAATGAATCGCCCGTATTCGACTCGCCCTGATGCAGCAGAATGCCCTTGATAACGCCATCTTTCTGCGCCAGTTTCGCCATCTCGACCAGGCGGGCGTAAGGATTGCCACCGTACTCCCCAATGAACCCTTTCATCCAGCCCGGCACCGTCGTGACGTACGACTCGTAATGGTCCTTGTCGAACAGCTCGATTTTGCACCCACCCACAGCCACATTGATGACACCGACCCGAACGTTAGCGGGCAGATTGGACACCATCTCCCGGCCAAAATAATCGGCGGGGGTCAGGCCGGTCCGGCATCGGCACAAGGGCGGAACGGCGGTGTACCATTGCCCCATTTTTCGGTTCAAATCGGGGCAGTTTACTGCTTCCATCACCTGAAACCGGTGGTTCACGCTAACCGTATCCTGCGGTTCAATTTTGGCGTTGCCTTCCATGTTCGACTGCCCAAAACAGAGAAAGATGTAAAAGTTTTTGTCCTGCCCAACCGCGTTCAGGGTAAAGAAGCATAGCACCAGGATAGTGAGTAAGCATTTATTTTTCAAAGGGTTAGCCATAGGTCAATTGAGAGTTAAACGGGTATTTATACTAAATTAAATTTAGGATGACGTATTTTTGACTATGAACTACGCCGTATTGATTCCCGAAACAGTTGAGCAACTGACTCAACTCGAAGCCCGCCAGCGGCTGGCCATCCACCGTGACCGCGTTCGCTTTATTCGG
>JBBQLG010000172.1:0-12233 GCA_038327655.1 Cytophagales bacterium | reverse complement strand
GGTGTTTGAGACGTTAGAAGCGGCTCAGGATTGTGTGGAAGCGGTGCTGGAGACGTACTTTGAACAGCCGCAAAAAGTGTGTCAGTTAGCTGCTTATCCTTACATTGTCGATACGTCATCACCAGTTTAATTTAGTATTAGATAGACAGTTGCTAAGATCCTTCATGCTTCAGGCCGGGTGGCCGGTGCCATGACAAAAACACAAACCGTTTTCACTAAACAAGGTCGCGCTCAATAATCTTACCCGTGGTCTTGTCTTTCAGGATGACCTTGTGCCGCCCGTCGTGGGTCATCAGTTCTTCCTTCACCAAATAATACTGCTCGTCGTAGTCGACCAGCGTCGTTTCCTGCGTCAGTCCTTCCTGGCCGCGCCAGACGGGGAGCACCACTTTTTCCCACTGCTTGGTCTCGGCCGATTTATAAGCCGCGTCTAAAATGGCATTGACGACGTAGCCATCGTAAAACGATTCGGCGGGTTCGCGACCGGCCTCCTGCGACCGGAACATGTCGGCAAACATGTGATTGTAGCCCAGATCGTTCACCTCATCGCCGACGGGAAACAGCCAGCCGGAGTTGGATTCGGCTTTTTCGGCCACATAGTCCGCGCCTTTACCGGTGGTGAACATCTCGAAACCCGTCCGCAGAAAGTTGTTGATCCAGATGGTGCCTTCGGTCCCCATTACTTCGTCGCGCAGGTCCATGCCGCCCCGGAACGTCCAGCTTACCTCGAACTGACCAATGGCCCCGTTTTCGTATTTCACCAACCCAATGGCGTGGTCTTCGGCGTCGATGGGTTTCACCTGCGTGGCGGCCCAGCACATCACTTCAACCGGCCGCACGTCTTTCCCGATAAAACTACGGGCGATTTCGACGCAGTGGCAACCCAGATCCAGCATGGCCCCGCCACCCGCCTGTTCTTTGTCCCAGAACCAGTCGGAATGCGGACCGGGGTGCGTTTCGCGCGATTTAGCCCATAAAATCCGGCCCAACGCTCCGTTTTTCACGCTCTCCAGGGATTTCAGAAACTTGGGCGTATAGCACAAATCTTCCAGATAGCCGGCAAAAATACCAGCCTCCTCGGCTACCTGCATCATCCGCAGGGCTTCTTCCGCATTGCGGCCGAGCGGCTTGGTACACATCACATTCTTTTTGTGTTTGGCGCAGAGTTGCACGGCCGCTTCGTGAATATTGTTCGGCAGGGCAATGCAAACCATATCGACGTCGGGATGGGCGATAACCTCCTCCATGTTGGTGGATGCGAAATCACATCCGTAGTCGGCGGCAAATTTTTGGGCGGTTTCGTCGCGACGGGCGTAGATGGCAACCACGCGGTCGCGGCTACGTTGTCCCTGAAGCGAATCGGCGTAGAAGCGGCCAATGAAGCCGCCACCAAGCATGGCAATGTGTTGCATGTGAGTTAAGGGTTTTGTTGTAAAAAAGTACGCTGGCGGATCAGGATACACTGCCGGGTAAATGGATAGATGCTGTGAATTTCCGCGTTCCCAAAGATAAAGAACCCTGCTACAACTCTTCATTCACGCCCGCCTTTTTCCTGATTTCGATGATACCCCGGCAACGGTTATTGACTGCACCGCGGGACTTGCCGGACGAAATGGTGCGTCACTGAGCGGGCTTGTCGATTCATTACCAATGGGGATTTTCTGTTAAGGTAACGTAAGCTATTAGCCTTATATATTTACATCACTAAATATAATCCGTCAACTATGAAATAGTATTATATCAATTATTTTACTGATTAACCTATTGACTGTTAGTATCTTATTGATTTAATGATATAATTTTGCGGTCAGAAACCAAACAAACTCTACCTATGGCTATCGCCAAACAATTTCTTAAAAGTAAACCTATTGCCAAAGTGACATTTGAACTCCCTGCCGAAGCCGTAAATGGCGCTAAAGCCGTTGCCTTAGTGGGTGAGTTTAATGGTTGGGATGCAAGTGCCCTGACACTGAAGAAGCAGAAAGACGGTTCGTACAAAACAACGGTCGAACTGCCCGTTGGTGGTGAGTATCAGTACCGTTACCTCTTAGATGGGTTGAAATGGGAAAATGACTGGGCGGCTGACAAATACGTGGCCAGCGGTGTATCGGGCGTCGAAAACTCGGTAGTGGTGCTGTAAAATACCTGTGATGTATACTAAAAATGCCCGGCCAATCTGACCGGGCATTTTCGTTTGGTGGTGTAATCTCATACCGCAAAATTGTCGGAGTCGACATATGCCTGAATCAGGGCTAATTCGCCGTCTTTACCGGCTTTCGAGTTGCCGTGCTCCATCCCTAAAATGTAGGTCCGACCGGCTTCTTTCTGCTTTTTGTAGATGTGTTCAAAAATCTTCCGGTAATTGATTTCACCCGTTGTTGGCTCTTTCCGGCCAGGGTTATCGCCAATCTGAAAGTAAGCAATTTCATCCCAGGCAAGGTCGATGTGGGTGATAACATTGCCTTCGTTTTTCTGCATGTGGTAGATGTCGTACAGCACCTTGCAGGCGGGACTGTTTACGGCCCGGCAGATGGCGTAGGTCTGGTCGGAGGTGCGCAGGAACAGGTCGGGCGTATCGCTGAGCGGTTCCAGGACCATCACTAATCCGGCCGGGGCCAGAATATCCGCTCCCTTTCGCAAGGCGTCAATCACGTTGCCGGTCTGAATACCGATGGGCAAATTCTTCTGAAAATCGCCCGGTACCACGGTCATGTATTTGGCGTGGCAGCGTTTAGCCGTCTCCACTGCCCGCCGACAGCCGTTCAGAAAAATGTCGACGAATTCGGACTTACCGGCCGCCAGCGTATTTTGACCGTTTCCTCCCTTATCGACCACAAAAACGCCCATTTTCATGCCCAGCCGGGCCATTTCTTGGCCCATTTTCTCCTGCAAGGCCGGGTCGCGCCCCATCATGCCGTTATCTTCCATGGCCGGGAAACCCATATCGGCCATGAATTTTATCTGGTCGATGGGGTCTTTGCCGACACTGTTCTCAAACATGCCGATGTGCGGGGCGTAATCGAGTTTAAACTTGTTTTTACCGGGATTTTTCGGGTCCGCAGCCGACAAAGTGGCTCCATCACCAGCCAGCAGGGCACCGGCCGCACCGAGCGTCGTCTTTACAAAATCGCGTCGTTGAATCATGGTTGGTTCAGGATGATTTAGGAAGATTCAGACTGTAAGAGCAGGCAATACAATTACTTACCCGTGGCGGTCTTCTGCACGATCTGCTGTACCTGCGGAACAGTAAGCCCAAGAGCTGTTGCAATCTGCTCAACGGTAAAAGCACTGTGTTTTAACAGATTCATAATAACCTCCTCGCGGCCTTCTTCCTTTCCTTTTTTGACGCCCTTGCGCAATCCCTGACGGTAACGGATGTCAGTCTCCAGGTCGTATACCAGTGCCATTTTCTTCGAGATTTGAACGGTTAGTTTCTGCAATTTACGCAGTTTGGACAACACTTCGAGTTGCTTAATGTACCGCGCCAACCGCAACGGGCGGGTTTCTACTTCCCGTAGCCGGGTAAGCAGCGATGTTAGTACAATTTCACTCGAATCGTCACTAAAATCACCCAAAATAGCCAGCAACACCTCTTCGGGAACAGTTGATTTCAGAAACAACCGGTAGTCAACATCGGTAGTGTTTAGCAATGAGTACCGGAAAGCAATGTTATCCTCCTTGATTTGGGTCTGCATCCGCGAAGGTCCGCTGCCAATGTAGAAAACGTATTGCTTAACCGGCAAATGATATTTTCGGTACAACATAGCGAAGTATTCCAGCATCCGCTCCGCCATTCCCGAATCGTCTACGGTTTGAAACTCGAAATGCAAAATATAATTCAGGCTTGGTTTCGGGTGGATGACCTTTTTCAGAAAGTCGGGCTTGCGCTCGACTGTAACCTGCAAATCGTCGGGAATCTCTTCTAAGGCGGGAATCGAAAGATTGAGGAGTTTGGTCGCCAGTGGTACGACCAACTCCTCAATATTCTCCCGAAAGATTTTATCGTACGACTGCGACACTATTTCTTTTTGAGTGAACTCAGGTACTCCACCAGGTCAACCAAATCCTGCTTCGACATGGCTTCGTGCAGGCCCGATGGCATCATGGACGAATCCATTTTCTTCATGGAGACAACGTCGGATGTTTTGTAGTTCGAGACCACCCCACCCGGGAACTTCATCTGCAAATCGGTCTCGGTCTTGCTCGAAATAATCCCCGCCATCGTACTGCCATCCTTGAACTTCACTTCGTAGCCTTCGTAGCCAAAGCTAACCCCCGCATCAGGATATAAGATGGCCAGATACTCGCCATCCTTGCCCAATTTCGAGCCAATCTCGGACAGTTTCGGCCCGAAATCCATACCCTGCCCGTTTACCTGATGACAAACAGAGCAGTTATTTGTGAAAATGGTTACGCCCTTGTCGGCGTTGCCGTTCATGGCCAGCAAATCCGTCATGGCGGGCATGGCCTGGCCGCTCGCACTCTGTCCACCGTCGAGGTAACTGACAGCCTGCGTACGGATATTCTTGCGCCAGGCATTGTTTACCCCTTCAACGGCAGCTTTTTTGTAATCGCCTTTGATATCGCCCGATTTCAGCAGCGCAATCACCATGTCTTCGCCGTCGTTGCTGCGGCCGAGCGCACGGGTCGCTTCCATCCGAATCCCAACCGGCCGTTTTTCGTCTAAGGCAACGGTTTTCAACATTCCCAGCGATTCGGTATTGCCCACCAAACGAAGTGCCGTTATCATGTTCAGGGTCTGCTCGGTATTGGTTCCGTTGATGACTCCCCAGACCATTGGCCCGCCTTTTTGCTTCAACAGTTGACGGGATGCGTCGCGGCCCATGCCTTCGTTGTACTTCGCCAATGCTAAGGCCAGCAGGCGGTTGTTTTCCGAAGCCGGGGCATAGCGCTGTACCAGTTCGAGGTATTCGGGCGTGCCGTACACCTCATCCAGCAGCTTTTTGAGTGCAGTCATGGCATCGGCATTTTGCTGCACAAACGCCGGGTCGAGGTGCCGCAGGGCCAGTTTATTTACCTCCGTGCTCTGCTGTGACTTGAGTATGGCCAGCAACGCACTCGACTTTTCCATCGCACCGGGGTTAAAGTCGAACGCCCGGAAGTACCGCAGCCGCTGACTCAGATCCGTGCCGGAATCGGACGCGAGTTTGGCCAGCAGGGGAACCGACTCCTTGGTACGCGACCGCCAGACAATATCCCGACCGGCCGCATTGGCGATTGGATCGCTGCCCGCCTGTTTCAACCAGGCGGCAAAATAAGTGTCCCACTGCCCTTCGGCCCCGATGCCGAGTGCTTCTAAGTACCAGCGGTCTTTACCATCGTGTTTGGCGGCCAACTGTGCCCACAGAGCCGGAGCCTCAGCAGACGTGTTTCGGCGCAGCGCAATTGCACACTCACGCAACACCTGCGCGTTGGTCGATTGGGCAAGTTGCTTCACGTACGGAATAATATCCAGTTTCAGTTCGCGGGCCGCGCGGAGTGCCGTGATCTGCAAATTGGGATCAACGTCTTTCAAAGCCGACTCGATGTGCTTCCGGCCGTTGGGTAACTGACTCAACAGCCACAGCGCACGGGCTTTCATGCGAGGGTTGTCGGATGTCTTGTAGAGTTTGGTCAGGGCTTTTTCGGACTTATCGCCCATCTCGTGCAGCTTGGTCCAGCCCATGTAGCGAACCGACATATTGGGGCTTTGCAGGGCAGCAATGGCCCCTTCGGTGGTTGATACGTCCGTTTTTGGCACCGTGTACGGCGTATTGGCCGGGGCCACGCGGAAAATACGGCCCCGATTTAAATCGCCCGCCTGATGCCCGCCCACGCCGGGATCATACCAGTCCGACACCATCAGCGACCCGTCCGGTGCTACGCACACGTCCGACGGCCGGAACCACTGATCGCGCACTCCTTCGATGATGGGCACAATGGTCGCTTTATACCCCGCACCGTCGTTCTCTACCGGGTACGACCGCACCACGTTCGGGCCGGCATCGCAGTGGATAATCTGGTTCTGAAATTGTTTGGGCAGCAGGTTTCCTTCGTACACCAAAATGCCCGTTGGTGAACCCGCGCCGGTTTGCAGCAGGTTTGGCACGGAGCCGGGATCGTTGAGGTGCCAGTGCCGCCGGGGAATTTCGGGTTCGATGTTGGTTCGGTTCGCCTGCCAGCCCGCGCCGGTCATTTCGTCGGTGTAGCCGTAGTTGCCGCCTTCCATCACGTAGTTGATCCGTACCCCTTTGTTGCCGTCGTCGTCGTTGTCCGACTGCCAGAGCGTTCCGTACGAATCAATGGCGACCTCGAAATTGTTGCGGAAATTCTGGCCCAGCACTTCCATCTCACTGCCGTCGGGGTTGCAGCGAAACACCATGCCCTGCTTGTAATTCTGGGTGTCGATGGCTTTCCCGGTCGTCCGGTCGAAGATGGCTTTGCCGTCTTTGTCGCGAATCTGTTTCCCCTCATTGCCGAAGTTGAAGTACCACTTCCCGTCCGGCCCGAACACAAAGGCGTGCATGCCGTGGTCGTGCTGTTCGCCACTCAGGCCCGTAAACAGAATCTCTTTTTTGTCGGCCTTGTCGTCACCGTCCGTATCCGTAAATACGTACACGTGCGGGCTGTTGGAGACGATCACTTTGTTGCCCATCACCCAGATGCCGAGGGGCGATTGCAGGTCTTTACCCTGGTAAAACACCTTGCTGACATCGGCCTTACCGTCGCCGTTCTGATCTTCCAGAATCACGATGCGGTCACCGGCTTCGTGGGTGGCGTTACCGGTAATGGCCGGGCGGTAGTTATAGGCTTCGCAAACCCAGACGCGGCCCTTCGCATCCACGTCGATGTTGGTCGGATTCACCAGCATCGGTTCAGCGGCAAACAGGCTCGTTTCCAAGCCCTCAACGGTTTTCAGACCGGCGAGGGCGTACTTCGGATCGTGCTGATCCTCAGCGGATAATTTCGTAACGAGCGTATCTAAGAACGGCCCGGATGCGCGGCTCAGACTTCGGTTCTGATACGCGCCAATCAATACAGTACCAGCCAGCAGCCCGGCAGCCGACAGGGCCAGTATTCGTTGAGTTGAGATGAATGAACGGGTAGATTTCATAGGAAAAGCAGACGGTTGAAAAGTTTGCACTTTAGCCGCTAAATGTAGCAATAAACCAGTCCATTTTCAGTAAGTAACCTCCTGAATTTATGGATGATTATTGTACGGGACCGCGGGGCCACCACACCGCACCGAACCCCCGCTGCTATCCGCTGGTTGTCTGGTGGTATGAGCAACCTTTCTCTCGTTATCAGTCTGCTGGCTGTGGTGACGGCACTGGCAGCACTGGCCGAACGAATCCGCATTTCCTCGCCTATCTTACTGGTACTATCCGGTATTGCCATTAGCCTGCTTCCCGGCCTGCCGCAGGTTGGCTTAAACCCCGAAGTGATTATTCTGGTCTTTATTCCTCCGCTGGTGTACGAAGCCGCGTGGAATATGTCCTGGGTCGATTTCAAGGCCAATTTCCGCTCAATTCTGGTACTGGCTTTTGGGCTGGTACTGTTCTCGGCGGTGGGTGTGGCCTGGGTCGTTCACACGTTTATTCCCGGTTTCTCGTGGGCATTGGCCTTTGTGGTCGGGGCTATTATTTCGCCCACCGACCCGGTAGCGGCTTCGTCTATTATCCGCCAAATGGGTGTGCCGCGCCGGGTGGGCATTATTCTGGAAGCCGAAAGTTTAGTGAATGATGCGACGGGGCTGATCGTGTACCGATACGCGGTTGCCGCCGTACTGACCGGCAATTTTGTCCTGCTCGAAGCCAGCGGGCAGTTTTTTGTGGTCGTTTTCGGCGGCATCGCCATCGGCCTATCCCTGGCCTTCCTGGTTCGGTTTCTGCACCGCCTGACCAACGAGACGCCCGTTGTTGAGACAACACTCACATTTTTAACGCCGTTTACGGGCTATCTGCTGGCCGAAGAGTTACACGTTTCGGGCATTCTGGCGGTGCTGTCGGCGGGTATTTTTCTGACCATGCGCTCGTCGGAATTTCTGTCCCGGACCGCCCGTTTGCAGGCCGTCAACGTCTGGAATGTGGTCACGTTTCTGTTGAACAGCATCATCTTCGTCCTGATGGGCCTGCAACTCCGCCGAATTCTGGCGTCCAACGCCGACTATTCTGCCGGCACGCTCATTACGTACGGAGCCGTCGTCAGCCTGGCCGTGGTGCTTCTCCGCTTCATCTGGGTTTTTCCGGCCGCCTACATTCCGCGGTGGCTGAGTAAATCACTGCGCCGACGGGAACCGGCTTTCAGCAGTAAGGCCGTAACGGTGATCGCCTGGACGGGTATGCGGGGAGTATTGTCGCTGGCCACGGCACTGGCCCTGCCCCTGCAACTTCCCGACGGCCAGCCGTTTCCGCAGCGCGACCTGATTATTTTTATTACCTACTGCGTTATTTTCACCACGCTGGTGGTGCAGGGCTTACTGTTGCCCTTCCTGATCCGCCGACTCAATTTTCAGCCCGATACAACGGCGCAGCAGCAGGAAACTAACCTCCGGCTAAAGATCGCTACAGCGGCCATCGAACACATCGAAAGTCATTACTCACTGGATGAGTTATCGGAGGAGATGCTGGCCGTGCTCAAGCACAAATACGAAGTACGCATCGAGCGGCTTCGGGCCATAAAAGGCGTTAAACGAACGAACATCGACACGAATGAGATCCGGCATTTCCAAAACCTGCAGCAGGAGTTGGTCGGGGTTGAACGCAACCTCGTCGATGGACTGCGCCGGGATGGGCAGTACGACGACGAGATGCTGCGGGCCATTCTGTTTGAACTGGACGTCGAAGAATCAAGATTACTGCTTGAAAACGCGCAGCCGCAGGGATAGTATCCACCCTCGCCATTTACGGTTTTACTTATATTTGGTAAAAATCACAACCCATGACGACGATTCGGCTGCCGATTGACCTTGAACCGGGCGTGAGCCTGACCGACCGCATTCGGACCATGACGGATGATGAATTTTATTACTTCTGTCAGGAAAATAACGAATTAAGATTTGAGCGGGATGCCACCGGCAACATTGAGACAATGGGACAAACAGGCGGGGAAACCGGCGAACGAAACAGCGAATTGATTATCGATCTGGGTAACTGGAACCGTCAAAGCAAACTTGGCTATGTTTATGATTCATCGACCGGTTTTCGGCTTCCCAGTGGGGCTACCCGCTCACCCGATGCCGCCTGGGTACTGGCCGACCGGCGCAATGCACTCACGCCCGATGAGCGCAAAAAATTTCCGCCCCTCTGCCCGGACTTTGTCGTTGAGTTGATGAGCGAATCGGATTCGATCAGAGCCTGCCTGAGCAAAATGCAAGAGTATATGGACAACGGCTGCCGTTTAGGCTGGCTCATCAACCCAAAAACCGAGGAAATTCGCATTTATCAAGCCGACGGGTCGGTGCGCGTTCTACAGGGTTTCGATCAGGCCCTCACCGGCGAAGGTGTCTTACCGGGATTTACCTTTGCACTGACCGTACTGCGGTGAGCTGCCTGCCTCAAAGCCGGACGTAGTACATCGCCAGCAGCAAGTCGAGCAGGAGTCCGGTGAAGACGATTGCCTTGTCATAAGCCGGTAGCCGGAGCGCGAGAAACACGGTAACGATCCAAATCAGCAGGCCGAGGGTAACAATCAGGACTTGCCGGGCAGTGAAAGGCTTCATTTGTCTTGACCTGAAATCGCCTTACTTCCGCTCATACGTCACGAAGTCGAACGCCACCTCATGCCGTTCGTCGGCCGGGTGATGCCGACGGTCGGTCTCCTGCCAATCCGCTTTCTCGAACGACGGGAAATGCGTTTCCCCCTCGTAGGCTTTCTGGATCTCGGTTAGGTACAGCGTAGTGGCAACGGGCAGCCCCAATGCGTAGATTTCGGCCCCGCCAATCACGAAAATCTCGGCCTGCTCCACCTTCCGGGCCACATTCAGCGCATCTTCCAGCGATGTCACAACGGTCACCCCTGCTGCGTTGAAATCGGCATTTCGGGTAACAACGATGTTCAGGCGATTGGGCAGTGGTTTACCCAGTGCGTCGAGCGTTCGGCGACCCATAATAACGGGATGTCCGGTCGTTTTCTGCTTAAAGAATTTAAAATCGTCGGGCAGGTTCCAGGGCATATCCGGCTCGCCATTCTCCTTGTTACGACCAATGACGCCATTGGCCGCAACGGCCGCTATCAAACTGATTTTCATGTTTTATTTAGTCTTCGCCCGGCGTTCAGACAGTTCGCGCCAGGTGGTTACGATGATGCCTTCTTTTTCCACAAATGCCCGCAGCACCGGATCGGTCATGGCGAGCAGATCGCCTTGGCGGGTCGGGCCGGAACTGGTAATTTGATTGAACACATCCGTTGGCGCGGTACAATGCATGATAATATAGGTCAGACCCGGCCTGGCGGCTTTTAACAGTTCGATGTACTTGCCGGTTTTGTACCGGCGCAGATTTTCGTCCGTCATGGCCTGACCCGCCGGGAGGTTCCAGCCGTAGCTCGACCCGTCCAGATCGTCCAGTACGGGTAATCCGGCGTTCCAGAGTTGCTGCCCGACCTGCTGAATCAGGGGCCGCTGGCTGTCTGGTATCTGGTTAACAGCCTCAATCAGGCTGGCGTGACCACCGGGAAACAGAATCGGTATTTTCTCGCTAATACCAACTTTGACATACCGCTCCAGAAATTTCGGCTCGAACAGCGTGCCCATGTGCGAATCGAGGTGCGTCGGTTCCAGGCCAAACGCCCGGTAGCGGGCAATCTGCGCCCGCATTTCGGCTTCGACCCCGTCCGGCGTGGCGTGTTCGACTACCTGCGCTACGGTGGGCCAATAGGCACCCTGTTCGTCGTAAAGACCAGCCGCCGGGTCACGGCCCGTTAAGGGCGGCCACCGGTACGTTTTCCATTCGGACGTCAGCACTAAGTGAATGCCCGCGTCGGTTTTGGGATGCTGTTTGAGGTAATCGAAAAAGCCTGGCACCCATCCGCAGGGCATCATCACACTCACCGAACTGGCCAATCCCTTGTCTAACGCCTGAATAGCCCCTTGGTTGGATTCGTAGCTCATCCCCGCATCATCGACGTGGAAGATGACAACCTTCTTCCCTTTCGGAAAGCCTAATTTCTCGGCGTAGGTCATGTCGGTTTGGGCGTAGCTGATGGATGTCAGCAGCAGCGGGAAGAGAAGGAAGAGGATCGTGAATTTCATAGGGCTTTCGGATTTAGTATATACGTTTCAAACCAGCCGGTTTCCCCGCAGGAACTCGCCGATGGTCATTTTGCGCTTGCCCTCGGCCTGTAGTTCATCGATGGAAAGCCAGCCGTCCGTTGCCGCTACGTGCAGAAACGTTTTGCCATCCGTGTGTGTCTCGCCCACCTGGGCAATGTGCGCCTGTTCGACAATACGGACCGCGTAAATTTTGTACGTTTTGCCGTTCAGATGCGTCCACGCGGTTGGGTAGGGCGACAGTCCCCGGACGAAGTTGCGAATGGTTTCGGCGGGCTGATTCCAGTCGATTACACAGGTTTCGCGCTGGAGTTTCGGAGCCAGTTTGGGGTGGCTCAGGTGAGGTTGTGGAATACGCGGATAGTTACCGGTTTCGACAGCGCGGACAGTTTTGAGTACCAGTTCGGCCCCGCGCACCATCAGCCGGTCGTGGAGCGTCCCGGCGGTATCGTCGGGGTGAATCGGCTCGGTTTC
Organism: Cytophagales bacterium; assembly: GCA_038327655.1. Classification (GTDB taxonomy): domain Bacteria; phylum Bacteroidota; class Bacteroidia; order Cytophagales; family Spirosomataceae; genus JBBQLG01. The sequence continues at coordinate 490 of JBBQLG010000172.1, read as the reverse complement.
CTGAAAAATCATCTGCCCCGTGTCGATTTCCTTTTCGATAAAAAACGTCGTTGCTCCCGTCTCCGTCTCCCCGTTCATAACCACCCAGTTGATCGGCGCGGCCCCGCGATACTCCGGCAGTTTCGACGCGTGCAGGTTAAACGTCCCAACCGTTGGCATGGCCCAGACCACTTCGGGCAGCATCCGAAACGCAACGACTACCTGTAAATCGGCCGCATAGCTTCTTAACTGTTCCAGAAAATCAGGATCGCGCAGTTTTTCGGGTTGCAGCACCGGCAGTCCGGCATCCAAAGCGGCCCGTTTTACCGGCGATTGTACCACCTGTAACCCGCGCCCCGACGGCCGGTCGGGAGCCGTTACCACCGCTACTACGTTGCAGCCACCCACGATAAGTTGCTGCAAACTGGCGATCGCAAAATCGGGCGTACCCATGAAAATAATTCGTAATGCCTGGCTCATGTTCCACTAAATACGATTTTGGTCACCCACC
>JBBQLG010000171.1:0-12386 GCA_038327655.1 Cytophagales bacterium | reverse complement strand
GACTGGATCAGTTATTGGGGTAGTTTAACGTTCGGTTGCCGATAGAGACCGTTACCAACGCAGTTTATTATCCAACGCGCAGGCTTCCGGCCCGGCTAACCGCCCAATGGTTGGCCGGGCTTTTTCTGTTTCCAGGCTGCGGATTGTTACATGGGCGGGATGTGTATCTTTACCTAACCAACCTGATACCCAACCATGAACCGACTGTTCCCGCTCCTGCTTTGCCTGTTTCTCAGTGCTGCCTACGCCCAGAAGTCCTCCCCTACCAATTTGCAGCAGCAAACCTACCAGCCACCCGTATTCACCGACCCCGACCGGCTCGACAAGATCAAAGCCCTGTTCCCGGCCATCGATAACATTTACCGCGATTATGCCGCGAAGAACCACTTTCCCGGGCTGGCGTTTGGCGTGGTGGTCGATGGAAAGCTGGTGCATTCGGGAGGTGTTGGCTATACCGATGTGGCCGGTAAAACACCGGTCTCGGCCCAATCGGTGTTTCGGATTGCGTCGATGACCAAGAGCGTCACCGCACTGGCGGTTCTCAGCCTGCGCGATGCCGGTAAACTGCGGCTCGACGACCCGGTGGCGGACTATGTACCGGAGGTGAGCCGGTTAACCTACCTGACCGCCGATGCACCCGTCCTCACGATCCGAAACCTGATGGCCCATGCCGGAGGCTTTCCGGAAGACAACCCATGGGGCGACCGGCAGCTCAACGATTCCGAGGCCGACTTTACCGCATTTCTGAACGGCGGGGTTTCCGTGGCCAACGTACCCGGCATCGCCTACGAATACAGCAACCTCGGCTTCGCCCTGCTGGGCCGGATCATCACCCGCGTGTCGGGGAAACCCTACCAACAATACATTACCGATACCATTCTGAAACCGCTGGGCATGACCCATACCGAGTGGGAATACAGTCGCGTGCCCGCCACGCAACTGGCCCTGGGCTACCGCTGGCTCGACGGCAACTGGGTGTCGGAACCGTTGCTGCATGATGGTGCCTACGGAGCCATGGGCGGATTGCTGACGTCCATCGACGATTTCAGTAAATACGTGGCGTTTCACCAGTCGGCCTGGCCCCCGCGCAACGATGCGGAATCCGGTCCCGTTAAGCGGAGTTCGGTACGGGAGATGCACCAGCCCCGTACGTTTAGTGGGTTTAACCCGGCGTTCCGCTTTCCGGGCGGGCGGGCTACCCCCATTGTTACGCATTATGCTTACGGACTAAGCTGGACCCGCGATGGCAACGGCCACGAGTCTGTAGCGCATAGTGGCGGTCTGCCCGGCTTTGGCTCTCAGTGGCGCATGTTGCCCGACTATGGCGTTGGCATTATTGCCTTCGGAAACCTGACGTATGCCAACCTCGGTACAGCCAATTGGGCGGTGCTCGATACGCTTCTTTACGGGGCAGGCTTAAAACCCCGTCAGCTACCGGCATCGCCCATACTGAGTCAGCGCAGGGCCGAGTTGGTTAAATTGCTGCCTGACTGGGACAAAGCTGATCAGCTATCCATTTTTGCCGAAAACTTCTTTCCCGACCATGCCCTCGACGCCCGGCGCAAAGCGGCACAAACCCTGTTTGCCAGGACCGGTAAAATTATCCACGTGGGTGAGGTAGTCCCCGAAAATCAGTTGCGCGGGCGATTCCGGCTGGATGGGGAACACGGCGCCATCGACGTATTTTTCACGCTCACCCCGGAAAACCCCGCCCTGATTCAGCAGTTGGACCTGATCGAAATAGCCGCGACACCACTCGCTAACCGCCCCTGAATACGGGCATTCTTCTCAGGTACTCTCGTCAGCTTACCCGTTTAGACAACTATTCTACGGGTAAGCTGACGAAATTTATTCTCTGTTACTTTCATTACACTTAAGATTACTTTTGTACTATAAATTATCGTTTTCATAAAATATTAAATCAATTCCTAATACTAATTACACAAAACGTACACTAATAACCATATCTCCCGGCTATGTTGATTTCGTTAACGTCAGTCGCTTCTATCCCGATTAATAAAAAGAGACATCACCATGGGACAAGTAGGTAAGTAAATACAAAGATGCTCTATATTTTTGGGTGGGTCGTGCCCGTCACTCAACCCGCTATTCACCCGCTAAGTCCATGAAAATCAGTCGTCGTGAATACGATAAATTACCGGTTGCCATTCGCGAGGGTGCCCTCCACCTCTGGGGTACCGCCATGTTGTCTTACTCCCGGCAGGGTGAATTTCGGCAGTTGTACCGTTTCAATAACTTCTTCGTGGAGAAGTGCTATGCCAATCATAACCTTACCCGGATCAACTCCTTCGCGACCATCAAACCCCTGAAGCCGTACCTCGGATCGGCGGAATAAACGGTTTCGACTGTTTTGAAAGCGGAGATATGGACTGTATCCCGGCAGCGACTAAACCAGCCTCGATCCTGAACGGGTCGAGGCTGGTTTAGTCATTGCCAGACTCAGTACCCCGGATTCTGGTAGATACCGGTCGGGTTCAGTTTCACCTCATCCAGCGGAATGGGGTAATAAATGTCCTTCGTACCGAAGTTAGAGAGTTTGGCCGCTCCGAAATCCGCCTGGCTTTTACTCCGAATGTAAGCCACCAGTTCGTCGGGGGTAAAAAACCGCAGTAAATCGAACAGCCGCTGCCCCTCGAAGGCCAGTTCAACGCGCCGTTCGTGCAGGATGGCTGATTTCAGCGTCGGGTATTTGGCCGCATAGGCAGGGTTGGTACGGGCGACGGCGTAGAGCGGTAGTTTGGCCCGGTCACGCACCTGATCCAGAAAGCCAATGGCCGTAGCCTCGTCGCCGAGGTACAGGTTTACCTCCGCCAGCATTAGGATCACGTCGGCGTAGCGCAGCAGAATCCAGTCGTTGCCACCGTAGCCACTCGTCCCCGCGCCCGCGCTGGCATCACGGAATTTGGTGATGAAATAGTCCTTCACACTGGCCGCATTGGCATATTTGATCGAGTAATCCTTGCGCAGGTCACCATCTTCGTAGTCTTTCACTAAATCAGGCGTTACGTTCCCGCCCGACCCCGTGCTGGTCCGCAGCGAGTTGATGGTTTCGCCCGATGCCTGATTACCGGCGGCCAGACTCGACGAGTAGTTGATGTCGCCCTGTTTGTAGACGATAAAAAAGATCAGTTCGGGGTTGGTCGCTTTCCTGGTTACGTCGAACACGTCAGCGTAGGGAATTTCCTTCAGCAATCCGAACGTCCGTTTGGTGTAAGCAGCCGTCAGAAACGTTTTGGCCTGTGCCAGATTTGCGGCCCGGTTCGCCTGATCGAGCGTCGTCGCCATCGTCAGGTACACCTGTCCCAACAAGGCATTCCCGGCTATTTTCGAGACCCGGCCCCGGTTGGCACCGGTCTGCGCGTCGGGCAGTGAACTGCTCACCACATCGGTCAGGTCGGCCACGATCTGGGCATACACTTTCTCTTTCTTCTCGCGAAATGTATTCGCCTTCACCTCGTCGATGGTCGCTAAGGGTGTTGTCACTAAGGGCACATCACCGAATTGCCGTACCAGATGGAAGTAGGCCAGGGCGCGGATGAATTTGACTTCGGCCTGATAACCGGTTTTGGCATCCGCACTGACAAAGGTGACCGCCTGACTGCCCGCCAGCACCTGATTGGCCCGCGTGACGATGTTGTACAGCGACGTCCAGTGCGATTTGAGGTAGCTGTTGCTCGGCAGCAGCGAAAAATCGTTGAACTGGAACGGCTCCCCGGCGTTCGACTGCGTATCGTTGCGGCCGGTGTTGTCGGAGCGTTCTTCGTTGAATAACGCACTATTTTCAGCCAGTCCGTTGTTGTCGCGCAGGGTCTGGTACACGCCGTTAACGGCCAGCAGCACATCGTTTTCGGTTTTGTAATAATCCCCCGTCGCGATGGCGTTGGGGTTCGTTTCGACTAAAAAGTCTTTGCTGCACGCGCCCATCGTGAGCAGGGCCAGCAGGAGTAGGTAACGAAAACGGGATTGATTCATGGGTTTGTGTTGGGTTTACGCTGAACTCACCGGACTAAAGTCCGGCGCAATTCATACCGTTTATCCTTGCCTTGCACCGGACTTTAGTCCGGTGTTTCCGTGCTTAAAAACTGATCCGCACCCCGCCGTTGTAACTCCGGGCCAGCGGGTATTTGCCGTAATCGACGCCGGGCGCGAGGTTAGCTCCGTTGTTATAATCCACCTCCGGGTTGTAGCCGCGGTACTTGGTGATGGTGAACACATTGTTGGCGTTGACGTACAGCCGCAGCCCGCTCACTTTGATTTTGCTCAGCAGCGAGGGCGGCAGGTTATAGCCCACGGTGATGTTGGTGCAGCGGAAAAAGGAGCCGTTTTGCAGGTAAAACGTCGAGAGTCGGGTGCTGTTCGACTGGGTACCCCCCCGCGACGCCCGGTACACCATGCCGTTGCCCGGCTCGGCTTCGGACCGGTAGCGGTCGGCCACAATCGAGTATTGATTGCCCGAACCCTCCATGTTGTACAGGTAATAATCCTGCCCGTCGAGCACCTGACCGCCCTGTGACCCGTTGAACGACGCGTTGACATCGAGGTTTTTGTAGCTCGCATTCAGCGACAGCCCGTACACGAAGTTGGGGTACGGATTACCGATCACACGCTTGTCGGCATCATTCACCACGCCGTTGCCGTCTACATCCTGAAAAATCAGGTCGCCGGGCCGCAGCGGGTTGCTCGATGACACCGCGCGGGCCGGGCCTTTCAGCACATAACCGGCCGGAAACGACTGCGTGGCCGCGTTGTAGTTGGCGTTGTCGGCCGCGATATTATCCACGTCCGACTGCCGCACCATGCCGATGACCTTGAAGCCGTAGAACGAACCGACCGGCTGCCCTTCCTGCGTGACGTGGGTGATGTACGACCGTTCGGCCCCGGCAGTGAAGATGGTGTTGGCTCCGCCCATATTCAGCACGACGTTGCGGTTCAGCGAGATGTTGCCGCTCAGACCCAGCTTGAAATCACGCTGCTGAATAACCCGGCCATCGACCTGTAGTTCGATGCCTTTATTGCGGATTTTCGAGTCGCGGAGGTTAGTCAAGATCGTGGTCGTACCCGAAATGGCCGAGATGGGCTGGTTGAAGAGCAGGTTGTACGAATAGCTCAGGTAGCCGTTGGCGATGATATTGAGCCGGTTGTTGAGCAGGCCGAGGTCCAGCCCGGCGTTGAACTGCGAGGTCGATTCCCAGCCTAATTTCTGGTCTTTGATCGGTCCGGCCGTGACGGCGGTATTGATCGTCCCCGTTCCGAACACGGCCCCGCCCGGACTGTTCATCGTTTGCAGGAAGTTGTAATTCCCGATGTTGTAGTTACCCGTCAGGCCCCAGCTACCCCGCAGCTTAACGGTCGAGCCGGAACCAAGCCAGTCGCGGTAGAACGGCTCGTTGGAGAGCGTCCACCCCGCCGATACCGACGGAAAACTGCCGTACCGGTTCAGCGGCCCGAAGCGCGACGAACCATCCGTCCGGTAAGCCGCCGTGACGTAGTATTTATCCTTGAAATTGTACTCGGCCCGGCCCAGATAGGACAGCAGCGTTTCTTCGTACTTACCGGTGCTGCCTGTGTTCAGAAAAAAGTTGGTTGGGTCGGCGCCTTTGGCCGTAATCTCTTCGACCCGGTCGTTCTGAAACCCCTGCGCCGACACGCTGATCTGGTCATTGTTGGTTTGCTGCGCCGTATAGCCCGCCAGCAGATTCAGCCGGTGCGCCCCAAACTGCCGGGCGTAGGTTGCCGTAAATTCACCGAGCAGGTTCTGGTAAATAGTGGTCTGGGCCAGGGCCGTCGCAGCCGCAATGGACTGGGGCGAATACGGCGGGTTGTTGCCGTTGCTCAGGCTCGTGGGCAGGTAAAATTCGTATTTCTCGTTGTAGGTCTGGATGCCGAGGTTCGCTTTGGCAATCAGGCCGGGAATGATCTCGAAACTGGCATAACCGTTGGCCGTACTGCGCAGTCCCTTCCGGGTAATTTTGGTTTCTTCGGCCAGCGCGACGGGGTTTTCGATGGTCTGGTAGCCGTAGAGTGGAGCCAGTGATGCGGCTTCGTTTTTGCGCAGGGTGCCGTCGTCGTTGCGGGCGCGGAAGTAGGGCATGTAGATCAGGGCACCCAGAATCGGCCCCTGGTTAAACCGGCCTTCCTGCACCTCGCGGTTATTGGTGGAGGTAATGAACAGGTTCGCCCCTACTTTCAGCCTTTTGCTCACGTCGGCGTCGATGTTGGCCCGCACGTTGATCCGGTCCTGCTTGGTCGACGTGATGATGCCCTGCTGCCCCTGAAAGCCTCCACTGATGAGGTACTTAACCCCCGCGTTACCCCCCGAAAACTGGAGATTGTGGCGCGAAAACGGGGCATTGCGGTAAAGTTCATCCTGCCAGTCGGTGTTGTATTTGGGCGTAATCAGTTTCTGGCTGGTGAAGTCGTAAATGTCGGTCGGGATGCTCACGGCCCCGGCGTTACCGGCGGGTACGTTGGCGATGCGCGTGGCGTTGGCGTCCGAAAACATGGCATCGGTCCAGGACTTACCCGCGTTCTGCACCAGGTCGCGGTAGGTGTTGTTGCGCCCGTCGATTACCAACTGCGCGTACTGACTGGCATCGAGCAGCTTCACTTTGTTAGCCAACTGGTTGACGCCGAACTGGTATTCGTACTCAAATTTACCCTTGCCGTCTTTACCGCGTTTGGTCGTAATCAGCACCACACCGCCCGACGCCCGCGACCCGTAAATAGCCGCCGAAGCCGCGTCTTTCAGGATGTCGATACTCTCGACGTCGTTGGGATTGATGTACACGTCGGGTGCGGCCGGAAACCCGTCGATCACGTACAGCGGGTCGGAACTGGCGTTGATGGAGCCGATGCCCCGCACCCGGATTTTAGGTGTTACGTAGGGTGCCCCGCTCACCTGCGATACCTGCACCCCGGCTAATTTCCCGACTAATGACTGCCCGAGGTTCGGAGCCGCCAGGTTTAACTCACGGGCTTTCACGTTGGAAATCGCTCCGGTCACGTCGCTTTTGCGCAGCGTCTGGTAGCCAACCGCCACAACTTCATTCAGTTGCGTAGCCCCTTCGAGCAGTTGCACGTTAATCGTCGATTTCGGTTGGCCGTTGCCATTGCCCACGGCCACTTCCTGCGAGACGTAGCCGATGAACGAAAAAACCAGCGTGGCGTTGTCGCTCACCGTCAGCGTGTAGCGGCCGTTCGCGTCCGACACCGTCCCTTTTTTAGTCGCTTTCTCCACGATGGTTACGCCCACCATCGGCTCGTTTTTCTCATCCGTCACCACGCCCGCCACCGTCACCACCGCCAATGGTGCATGGACGGCAGGCACCCCGCCTGCCCGCAGGGAGGGCACCCACAACACACTCAGCAACAGCACCGCACAAAACAGTACCGGCCGCTGTGCCTGATTAATCGATAGAGAATTTTTCATATAAATTGGGTTGACATTGAAAAGATTTACCCCAGACCCCTAAAGGGGCTTCATTGGATTAGCGACTGGTTACCAGGTAAATGAAGCCCCTTTAGGGACGGTCGGCCGCTGCCGGTGAGGTCATGACCTACCACGCAACGTCCATAAAATTCACGTTACCCCGGCGCGACGACGTAACCGCCAGTCCGCTGTTCGTCCGACCGTTCGATCCGTTGAGCAGCGTAAAGCCTTCAAGTTCATCGGCCCGGTCCACATCCACGACGTTCAGTACCACTTCGCGGCCCGTCTCGACGGATTTGGCGAAGTCGAGGAACGTAAACCGCCAGCGTCGCCCCTCGATCTGGTTCTGAATCAGTACCAGCACCCCTTTTTCGGGAATCCAGTGCAGGTTCTGCACCCACGGACTGCAGGTAAATTTCCTGACCAGCACACCCATTTCGGAGGTTTTAGCGGCTTTGGCCAGCACGGTCGGGTCGTACAGCCGGACTTCGTTGGCTTTGTTGCCGTAATCCGCCGTAGCGACGTACCATTTGTTGCGGTACTGCACGTATTCGGGCCGGGTTCCCTGAATGCAGGCGTCATCGTCGATGGTGTTCAGCAGGTTGCCGTCGAGGGTGCCGGAGCGCCGGAGACCGTTCCAGTCCACGGCATATATCACCGCTTTCCACAGGGTTCCTTCGGGATTCATGCGAATGCTGTTGCCGATAAACGTTGGATCGGTGCCGTGCCGGGCGATACCGGTCGGGTGATTGATAACGTCCTTCCCGTCTACCGTCAGCCGGTATTCGTGGCCGGTATAGGTCAGCGAATCGGCGGTTTGGGTGTATTCGCGCATCATGCCCACCTCGCGGTCACCGTATAGATACACCTTTCCGTCCTGTAGACTTACGCCCTGACAGGCTCCCAGCGAATCAACGGTGGTGGTGTGGCGCGTGGTCACGGCCAGGTGGGCCGGGGCAAAACACAACACACCGGACAGCATTACGAGCAGAAACAGCGTCTTCATGGCGACAATCAGAGAAAGGTTTGCAGTCGGTGTCCGGTACTACCACTACCAGACGGGCGGCCCGATAAGGGTTACGGGTCCAGCGGCTCCAGCGGGTTGATTTGCAGGGCGTCGATCAGCGGATAAAACTCGGCTTCGGTCTCCGACAGGCGTTTGCCATTGCGGTACGGCACGTACCCTAACTCCTTCCGGCACCGGGCTTCGAGCGTGCCGTTGGTGATGTACTGGCTCTGCCCGGTAGACGTAGAAGTTAACGCGGGTTTGTCGAACGGCATCCCGTAGCGATACATCAACCGAACGGTGTTGCGCAGGTTCGTAGTGGTGTGGCGGGCGTGCGGATCAACAATCACGGCGTTTTCGGGAACGTGCAGCGTTTCGACCATAAACCGCTTCATCTCCATCGCTTCGTTGTACCGGGTTTTGTAGGGGTGCACGTTCCCGCCCGACACGACCAGAAAGGGAGCCGTCCCCTCCCGAAACCGCAGGGCCGCCACCCGGCAGCGCAGCATCCCCATCGCACTCAGCGGCACAGCCGGTTCGTCGGGTCCGGCACCGGGTACCAGAATCAGGGTGTAGGCAAAGTCATTCCAGCGGAGGGTCTTGACGCGGTCAACGGCGGCTTTGTTCACCGTTTCGGCCATCGGCTCGTAGTCGGCGGCCTGTTCGCGTTCGTTCATTTCCAGAAACCGCAGAGCCGCTGTGAGCGACGGCTCAAAGAACAGTTTCGTCCCTTTCGACTCTTCGTAAATTGTCGTGGTAGCCGCGTTGACGAGCTGGTAATAGTTTTTGTTACTGACCGAAAAACTGATCGAGTCGATGGCCGGGTAATTGGGTTTTTGCCCGGCGGCGTACACCCCAATGGCGAAATTGATACCGGCCGCGTCCTGCTGCCAGGCTTTGACGAGCAGGTCTTTCGGCGAATTACCGGACAGGGTCTGATACGTTCCCGACGGAAGCAGGTGCTCGGCGACGAGTTTACCGAGGGCATTATCGGCCGTGTAAAGTTTACCGAGCCGGTCGCTTACTGCCTGAATGTAGGCATCGCTGAACCGGAGCCGGTCAATGTAACAGAGGGAATTGGTGCTACAGTCGGCCCCGGCGGTGCGGAGGGTTACCATCCGGGCATTGGTCAGCCGGACCAGCGTCGTATCGGTGCTGAGTAAGGTCGTTACGGCGGGTACGGACTGAAACAGGGTGAGCAGGTAGTAGTTCTTGCTTTGCACCGCCGTTGGGCCGGGCCACGAAAGGCCGGTCAGCAGCCGATACCCCGCCCTGGGGAAGGGCCGTAACTGGACACTGGTATGCTCCTGGGCAGGGGCAGACGAGAGGCTGAATAAGAACAGGGCAGGTAGCAGTTTCTTCATGGGCAGCGTTAAGAACGCCACAAAAGTAGATGGGTTCTGTTACGCCAAAATGAACCCCGTGTTATGTAGTTGCTACGTTTGGCCGGTTAAATCCCCCCAATACTATTAATTTTTGAAGTCGAGGGTGTGGGTTGCTTTTACCCGGATTTTACACCACTTTGCCGGACTGAACTATCGTAAGCAACTCGAAGCCAATAGTTTATTACGCTGCCACCCTTTAACAAGGAAATGGTCTGCCTTTTATCGGCTATTGCCACTCAAACAGACGCCCGCTCAGAATGTCATCTGAGCGGGCGTCTGTTTGAGTGGCTAATGGATGGTAATTCTGTTCGGCTTCGGTTTAATCCATCTTCACCAACTGCCGCGTCAGGGTCTTATCGGGGGTGGAATTGTCGCACAGGGTGGCGCGGCCCCGCTCCTTGCGCACAATGCGGGAGTACAGGCTGATCTCCTGATCGAACAGGAAACGGAAAAACAAACGGGTGTAAGATTTATGGGCCAGCAGCGGTTCGTAAAACTCCGGGGCAATGGCCTTTAGTTTGGGCAGGTTATTCCAAGGAATAGACGGCATGTCGTGGTGCTCATTGTGGAACCCCACGTTCAGGTTCACGCTGTTCAGCGGACCGTAGTAGCTGTATGTTTCCTGCTCAGGGTCGAGGGTAAGGTAGTGCTCCTGAATCCAGCGGGCACCCAATGGGTGCAGCCCTACGGAGAACCAGAAACTCAGGAACAGGTAGAGAATGGCCGTCCAGCCGAAAAAATACACAATGGCCGCGTCGAACAGCACCTGCGCCACAACATTGGCCACCACGTACCGGTCCATGGCAATTACCTCGCGGCAGCGAATGGTCCGAATGGCCTGAAACAAAGGAAAAAAGAACAGCCAGATGGCTTTACCGAGCGAATAATTACGGATCAGTTTGGCTTCGTACCAGTCCGGCAGGTCGGCATCCAATTCGTGTACGCCCTGAAAAACGTGGTGCTTGATGTGAAAATTCTTGAAGGTAATGGCCGATGGTGCCAGCGACGGGAAGTTGGCCAGAATACCGGCGGCTACGTTGGCAACCGGTTTTTTAAAGATCAGGTTGTGGGCCGCTTCGTGGATCGTCACGAACAGCGTATGCGCGAAGAAAGCCCCCACACCGTAGGCAGCCAGCAGCACCCAGTACCAGGCGGCATCGCGCAGGGCAACAGCCAGTGCTGTTTGTGCTACCACACACCCCACGATGATAGCAAACGTCATCGGATTGCGGGTCATGAGTTGTTTTACTTCGGGGTGGGCTTTTACGATCTGTCGGGTTCGGATGCGGTGGGGTTCGGGGGTGGTGACTTCTCGAAAGGCAGTTACGGAAACAGGCATAAACGTCGGGGGTTATGAAGCAGAGTATTGCGAAAGTTTAGTATACCAAATTTACGCGCTAATTTGGGCTTTCGATGCAACATTGTTTAAAAGAATGTATCTTTTACCTAAACAAACACCCTGCATTCCATGAAATCTACCTTATTTCTGTTGATAACGGTCAGTAGTCTGTCCGTGGCGCATGCCCAAAACTGGAAAGAGGACCGACCCGTTGCGAATCTGTCGGGCGTTCAGGTATCAACCGGCATCGACCTGATGCTCACGCAGGGAAGCTCCGAAAAACTGACTATCGAAGCCGCTGGTTTCGAGAAAGAAGACGTAAAATCGTATGTCAAAAACGGCGTCCTGATCCTGGCCATCGAACGGCCGAACAAAGGCATGTCCAACTGGGGCCGAAACCGGCACGTGAAGGCTTATCTGAGTTTCCGGCAGCTCAAAAGCCTCGAAGCCAGCAGTGGGGCCGACGTAACGGGGCAGGGCACACTGGCGTTCGACAACCTCAGCCTGAGCGCGTCGAGCGGGGCCGACGTGACGCTGGACCTCAAAACCGACGATCTGAATTTAGACGTTTCCAGCGGAGCCGATGCTACCCTGCGGGGATCGGCCCGGACGCTCTCGGTCCGCGTGTCGGGCGGGGCCGAACTGGATGCGGCCAAGCTCACCGCCGAAACCTGCAATGCCCAGGCCAGCGGGGGTGCCGACGCCACGGTGTACGCTACCAAACAACTGCGTTTACAGGCCAGCGGGGGTGCCGACCTTTACTACAGCGGCCCGGCGGCCGTTTTGTCGCAGCAGAAATCCGGCGGGGCCGACATCTCCAAACGGTAGTCTCTTTTTTCCTGCCATTCCCAACCAAAAGGGCGGACTACAGTCAGGGTTATTGACTGTAATCCGCCCTTCGTTTGGGTAGCCCCGGGCAGAAACCTATTCCTTTTCTTTATTGGCTTTGCCCAGAAAATCGTCACCGTGGTTTTGTTCGCCCAGTCCCGACTCCTGCCGGTCGAGTTCACCGGTATCGACGGTTACGTCCTCCGTTTTTTCGCTCACCAAAATACCGCCGTTGGGGCCGCCTGATTCGGCATTCAATTCGGCCCTGTTCATTTCCGCGTCCTGACTATACTTTTTCTCGTTGCTTTCCATAGCGCTGATTGGTTCGTGTACCTCATTAACCAACCGAATAGCCGAAGGTTGGGGACATTGGACATA
>JBBQLG010000170.1:0-12469 GCA_038327655.1 Cytophagales bacterium | reverse complement strand
CAGGTCAGCACAAATTCGAGCGAACTGCCCTTAAAATCGTTGGGAAAGGAACCGTCTTTAATATCGCTGACGACCTGCAACACCCCGCGCCGAATGGAGCGGAAGGCCTTCAGTCGGTCTTCATTGTACAAAAACCAGCTTTGATAGGTCAGGTTTGGATTCTGTTTGTACTCGTCAATTAATCGGGCTAAGGAGTCAGCAGGCATAGTAGGATACAGAATAATCAACCAAACAACTAAGTTGAGCAATGGGCTGCTATTTACCAAGAAACCGGTGCTGGTTACAGGATGGGAGGTTAGTCACCCGGAAATTCTGTAATTCGATAGGGGTAATCTTGTAAAAACCGGACGTATGTGACCCCGGTTATACAAGGGTATAATCATTTAACTCAACGTGATGAACAACAATCGATTCAACAAGGCGGGCTTAGCCAGTTTACTCCTCGGTGCATTAACTGCCTGCGCACCGGGTAAACAGATTACGTCCGAACCGCGCAAAGAAGTCTCCTACATCAGGGGGCCATACAATGCCGCCTTTTTCCGTCGCCATGGCCCTTCGGAAGCCTATTCGGCGGGGTTCCACTACCATCACGGCAAGGAACATGATGTGCTGGTGCTGACCCCATTGGCCGACCGGGAAAAAGTCGATGCCGACTTCGATGCCAGCGTGTTCGATTTTGTCAAAAACCAAAAGTCGAAAGTTGGCCCTAACATGGCCCTCTATGGACCCTACACGGCCCGGCTGGCCTGGAAACTCTTCCGAACTATCGACTGGACGCACCAGCACCACGAGCAGACCTACGACATCATGGCCAGTCAGCGGGTAGCGTGGGACAAGAAAAAAGAATGGACCGACCGGGCCGTGAAATACTACCTGGAACGCAACAAAGACGTGGCCCGCAGTGTGGCTCCGCTCGACATTACTATGCGCCGGGCGGCTACAATGATGAAGCCGTATTTCACGTATTACCGCAATTTCTACCCCAAGTCCAATTCCCAGGCCTGGGTAGCGCACTGGTGGCACCCGGCCGTTTACGAGGCTCAGATGATAAGCGGCAATGCCGATGGTGGGCAGGAAGCGGCTATCAAGGAAGTCAACCGGATTATGTTCGATGAGGTCTACAAAAACCGCCCTCAACGCATGGTGCTCAGCCGGGAACTCATGCCCCGCTACTCGCGGATGTCGCCCGAGTCGGCCAACATCTTCGACAACCTGCACATGCTGCACGGACTGGCTTATGATATCCTGAGTTACGAAGGATGGACTGAGGAACAGCAACGGGAAGAGTTGTACCGCGTAATCGATGCGATGAGTTATCAGCCCGGCGACGAGAAGTACGCCCGCAAATTTGATATTCCCTACCCGGATGTGGACCCCCGCCAGTATCCCGGCTGGATGGCGAGTTCGGAGGGGTCGATGTCGAAAATCATGAAGGAGATGATGGAAGAGATGATGCCCATGATGATGCCCGACATCAGCCCGGACATGAAAGAAAAGGTAATGGCTCAGTTTCAGATGAAGATGCGCCCCGGTATGGAACCCGGTGAAATAGAAGGCTCCCTGCACGATGCACTAATGAAACTAATGCCCGGCATGACCATGATGCCCGGTGCGATGGATGCTGGTAAAACCCCGGAAATGATGCGCGAGATGATGCTGAAAGGCTGGCAGGAAAAACACGGCAACATGCCCGATGTGGAACCTTATTCGATGCAGAAAGACCCCAGCCAGCCCGCCATCAATCAATAAACAACGCAACGATACTCCGATGAAAAACACCTATAAGCCGGGTCTGTTGACCCGCTCTCTTCCCTGGTTGCTTGTTTTAGCCCTCATGCTGAGCGCAGAAATGGCGCGGGCACAGTCCGATTTTATGAACTTAGAAAATAACTTCGGCGTGCGGCTCGAAGATGCCTATGCCACGGCCTACCGGAACCGGGAGGCCCAGACGTACGTCCGCTACGAACGCGATGCCAAAGGGCGAAATACAACCCTGCTGGTACCGGCAGTAGAGATCGGTCCGTTTCGGAATACGCAGTTTTCGGTGGCCGTACCCGTTCGGGTGGGCAACGGCGACCGGACTGGTACTGGCAATATTGAAGTGTCGGGGCTTTACAATTTCAATACCGAAGGGTTGTACTTACCGGCGGTATCCCTGGCGGCTCAGGCCGATATTCCGACCGGCTTAGCCAGCAGTGGGTTAGACTATACACTCCGATTTGCCGCCACCAAGACCATCACCCGGATGCACCCAACCCGTATCCATGCCAACGTGCGTTACACCCGCAACGCGCAGCCATCAACCAGCCGCGAGGGCAACGAACTGATAACCGAGCGAGCCGAACGGTGGGTGGGCATCGTGGGTATATCGACCCGTCTGGCTCCCCAAACGCTGATCGTTGTCGATTTTATTCGGGAGCAGTTTCGACTGGCGGGCGCGATGGGTAACTCGGTCGAACTGGGTTTCCGGCGACAGATGAACCCCCGGCTGGTGATGTCGCTGGGTGGCACGGCTGGCCTGGGCGAACAGGCCCCATCGGTTCGGGCAAACGTTGGTTTGCAGCAGGCTTTTTAATTTAAACAGACAAGAATATGGAAGAAATGCCAACCGGAAATTACCGGACGTTCATGGGTATGCTGGCCGTGTCCTACATAGTCATGTTTAGCGTCATGTTTTTGAACATCGACCAGCTTAGCCACCTTTATTTCGGGCTGACCCGCTTCTACATGGCGGCTCTGATGATTGCCCCGATGGCCCTGATTATGCTGGGTTTCATGGGAATGATGTATAAAAATAAGCGACTGAACGGGTTGATTATCGGGGGCAGTATCGCCGTTTTTATTGGGGTATTTGTCCTTATGCGTACGCAGACATTCGTGGGTGATACCCAGTACATGCGGGCCATGATACCGCACCACTCTTCGGCGATTTTGTTCAGCCAGGAAGCCAACCTGAAAGACCCCGAAGTGCAGAAACTGGCGCGGGGGATTATTGACTCGCAGAAACGTGAAATTGCTGAAATGAAAGCAATACTGGCCCGCTTAGACAAATAACCACTTTTATATAAATGAAGCCGCCCTACTATACCATTCGAGAGTGGGGCGGCTTCATTCATTGTACAACCTATCAATCAGGGGCGGGCAATTGGCTCGGCCCTGTAACCTGCCCGCTCGATGGCTTTTTTTACTTCCGCGCCAACGCGGGTGTCCGTCGTCTGCACGGTCAGGATTTTATCCGGGCTGCTGGTATCCACGTTCCAGCCGTCGAGTTGTTCGATTTCGTTCAGAAACGGGGTAACGGTGGCGATGCAGCCGCCACACTTAATGTTCGTTTTGAAATTTAAGGTTTCCATAATTTTACTGGTTTTGTTTAAAACGTTTGTACTGGTAATGTCCTGCCGGTTTCAGCGGTGCCGGGTCGGTCACAATTTAGCCGCCCGCAGCCGTAGACTGTTGCTAACCACCGACACCGAACTAAGCGCCATGGCAGCCCCGGCAATCATGGGATTAAGCAAAAAGCCGTTGATGGGGTACAGAAGCCCGGCCGCGATGGGGATACCGATGAGGTTGTAAATGAAGGCCCAGAACAGGTTCTGGCGGATTGTTTGTACCGTCCTTTTTGAGAGCTGTAACGCCCTGGGCAAGCTATTCAGGTCTGAGGTAATGAGCGTCATTTTTGCCACGTCCATCGCGATGTCCGATCCCCGGCCCATGGCGACGCTGACATCGGCCTGCGCCAGTGCCTGTGAGTCGTTTATGCCGTCGCCGACCATGGCCACCACCTTGCCCTGCGCCTGTAGTTGTTTTACAAAGTCGGCTTTGTCGGTGGGCAGCACCTCGGCCCGGTAGTCTTTTACCCCAACGGATTTCGCTACGGCCGCAGCCGTTTGCGCGTTATCACCCGTCATCATATACACCGCGATGCCCCTGCTTTTGAGAGTATCAATGGCTTCCCGCGAGGTTGCTTTTATCGGATCGGCAATGGCCAGTACCGCCAGAATGCGCGTCTGGTCCGCGAAATACACGACAGTCTTTGCTTCCTGCTGCCAGGCGATGGCCAGCTTTTGAACGGCAGGGTCAACCGCAAGGTTACGTTCGGCCAGCAGCCGACTGTTGCCTACTACATAGGTTTCATTCTGATAACGTCCTGATACGCCCTGCCCCGTTAAACTCTCAAAGTTGGCGAGGGCCGCTCCCTGGATACCGTTCGCCCGCAGACGGTTAACCACGGCATCGGCCAGCGGATGTTCCGACTGGGCTTCCAGGGCGTATAGGACCGGTGATAGGCGTATCGCATCGCCATCGCTTACCTGCCAAACCATGTCGGTCACTGTCGGTTTGCCTTCGGTAATCGTGCCGGTTTTATCCAGCACAACGGCGTTTACTTTATAGCCCAGCTCTAAGCTTTCAGCATCTTTAATGAGTATGTTGTTGTCGGCTCCTTTACCCACGCCAACCATGATAGCCGTGGGCGTGGCCAACCCCAGGGCACAGGGACAGGCAATGACCAGCACGGTAACGGAAGTCAGCAAGGCATGGGTAAAAGCGTTCGTTCCGCCCCAAATCATCCAGCCCGCGAACGTCAGCATCGCGATACCGAGGACGACCGGCACGAAAATGCCCGCGATCTTATCTACTAATTTCTGTACCGGAGCCTTGCTGCCTTGGGCTTCCTGCACTAAGCGGATAATCTGCGCCAAAATTGTGTCACCACCTACTTTCTGGGCGGTGAACCGGAAGGCACCTTTCTGATTGATCGTGTCGGCGTACACCGATGCGCCCGTCTGCTTTTCGACGGGTATAGCCTCGCCCGAAATCGTGCTTTCATCCACGAATGATTCGCCTGACAGGACAACGCCATCGACGGGAATCTTCTCGCCGGGCCGGACAACAACGACCTGCCCAATCTGTACCTGAGTAATAGGCACATCGCGCTCAGTATCCCCATCGACTACCCGGACCGTTTTGGGTTGAAGGCCCATCAATTTCTTCAGGGCCGACGAGGTATTCGATTTGGCCCGCTCTTCGAGCAATTTACCCAGCGAGATAAAGGCAATCACCACCGCAGCGGCCTCGAAGTATACGTAGGGTTCCAGGCCCCGGCTCGTCCAGAACTGCGGGTACAGGGTGGTGAATACACTGAACAGAAACGCGATGCCCGTCGATAAGGCCACCAGCGTGTCCATGTTGGCTTTACCGTGCCGTGCCTGCCTGACGGCATTTTCAAAATAGGACCGGCCCAGCCAAAATACCACCGGTGCCGATAAGGCCATCATCAGGTAATTGGCGTACGGAATCGTCATGAAGAACATCCCAACCAGCACCACCGGCAGCGAAAGCATGACCGCCCAGATCGTGCGGGTCTTCAGGGCTTCGTAGTGCCGCTGCTGCGCTTCCTGTTGTACTTCCTGCGGGTTCTCGACATCGACCACCAGGTCATAGCCGATAGACTGAAGCACTTGTTGCATGCCAGCGGGCGAGATGGTTTTCGGGTCGTACTCGACGGTAGCCGACTGGTTAGCGTAGTTTACGGCGGCTTTGGTAATGCCCGGCGTATTTTTCAGCATCGACTCGACGCTAACCGCACAAGCCGCGCAGGTCATTTCCAGCACCGGAAATGTTTCTCGGCTTAGAGTCGCATTGGAACCCGCCCCGGTTGATGGGGTCTTTTTATCTGGTGTAGCCCTGGTCGTAACCATCGTTCGCTCAATTTATACGACAAAGGTCGGCACCGGGTCAGGAGCATACCGTACACAATCCCTGGACGGACTTGTAAGATTAAACGGGCGACGTAGCCAGCGTTTGTTTATCCCGCCGGATGTCCCGGTAGTACGAAGGCGACAGGCCCGTCAGGCGTTTGAACTGATTGGAGAGATGAGAGGCACTACTGAAACCGGTCCGGTAAGCAATGTCGGTTAGCGGTTGATCCGTATAGACCAGCAACTCCCGAACCTTATCCAGACGCCGGTTGATGATGTACTTTTCGAGGGTGATGCCTTCCTGAGCGGAGAAAAGCGCACTCAGGGCGGGGTAGTCCATGGGGACCTGCTGAACGATGGCGTCGGAGAAGCGAATTTTATGATCGCCCAGGTCATCCCGGTTCAGGAGTTGTTTGACCACGGTTTTGGTCTGCTGAACGATGGCGGCCTTTGTATCGGTCAGCAACGAAAACCCCTGCCGGGCCAACGCCAGCCGAACACGGTCTAACGTCTCGGGGGCTGCCGGTCCCTGAATATGCACCTGCCCCAGGCGAATGTCGAGGATCACCAGATGTTGCGCCTGTACGATGTCCCGTACCACATCAATACACCGGGCACAGACCATGCCCCGTATCCGCAGGCTAACAACATCGTTGGTATTTGTCATGGCTATCATTGTCGGCTTACTCGTCTCCATAACCCGTCGGAAGAATAAGCAGGTAACGGAGCGGGGTCTCTTTATTCGCAAACGCAGTTGATTAGGTAACAGACAAAGCTACAGATGGCGTTTACCAACCGGCTTGTAGAATTCAGTTGGAACGTTACAGAATTCGGACAGATCAGACCCATCGGGTTAGTTCTGCGTTGTATAACCTAAACACAATCACCGGGTTAAACTCTGGTAACAGAAACCCTTACCTGCTCCAACGGATATGAACCATCAACAGCCAACCAAACTGCCGGGTGATCCCGTCAATACGACCGAGCCGGTCGCACCCGCCGAAGCGCAGGCGCTGCAACACATCGGCCATGACGGCCACAGCAGCCCGGCTTCGCCTGAACAGCCTAAAGGTGGCCTTGAGATGGATCATAGTAAAATGGATCATGGCAAGATGAAGTCTGCCGGACATTCGATGGCCGGACACGACCACGGCGACATGATTGCCGACTTTCTGCGCCGGTTCTGGATTTGTGTGTTCCTGTCAGTTCCCGTCGTCCTTTTCTCAACGATGTTTCAGACGCTGGTCGGCTACCACCTGGATTTCCCGTTTCGCAATCCGGTTGTGCTCGTCGTGGCTTCGGTCATTTACGTCTATGGCGGTTGGCCGTTCCTGACCGGCATGGTGGGCGAACTCAAAAACAAACAATTGGGGATGATGACCCTGGTGGCCGTTGCCATCACGACAGCTTATGCTTATAGCGTGGTTGTGTCGGTGGGCTGGCTGCGGGGGATGGACTTTTTCTGGGAACTGGCCACGCTGATCGACATTATGCTGCTGGGGCATTACATCGAGATGAAGTCGGTGGCCGGGGCTTCGCGCTCATTGGAACTGATCGTACAGATGCTTCCCTCCGATGCGCATAAAGTAGACGGAACCAATATCAGTGACGTAAAAGTGGATACGCTGAATGTAGGGGATGTGGTACTGGTACGACCCGGCGAGCGGATACCAGCCGATGGCGAAGTAGTTGAAGGCAGCAGCGCGGTGAATGAAAGTATGCTGACCGGCGAAAGCGTACCGGCTCAGAAAACAGTGAAGGATACGGTGATTGCCGGGGCCGTCAATGGCGAAGGTTCACTGAAAATCAAGGTGACGCACAAAGGTGAGGACAGTTACTTAAACAAAGTGGTCAAGATGGTTGAGGATGCGCAGGGGGCCAAATCCCAGACGCAGAATCTGGCCGACCGGGCGGCAGGGTGGCTAACCATCATCTCCCTGTCGGTAGGCTTGATAACCCTGGTGGCCTGGCTGTGGGCCGGAAAGGATGTGGCCTTCGCCATCGAGCGGATGGTGACCGTAATGGTGACGACCTGCCCCCACGCGCTGGGCGTGGCCATTCCGCTGGTGGTGGCCATCTCGACGGGCATTTCGGCCCGCAACGGGCTGTTGATTCGCAACCGCACGGCCTTTGAGGAGTCGCGCAAAATTACGGCGATGGTCTTCGACAAAACCGGCACGCTGACCGAAGGAGCGTTTGGGGTTACCCGCGTCAAAGTGTTGACCGATCAGTTGGATGAGCCGGGTTTACTTCGGATTGTCGCTGCGCTGGAACAGCAGTCGCAACACCCCATCGCCGAGGGCATTGTCCGGGAGGCCAAAACTCGCAAGCTGGACCTGCCCGCCATCGAGAACTTTCAGTCCATCACGGGCAAGGGCGTTTCGGCGACGGTAGATGGCAAATCGGTGGTGGTGGTCAGCCCCGGTTATCTGAAAGACAAAAACATTCCGTTGCCACCGGACGCGCTGTCGGGCGCAATCGAAACGGTCGTATTTGTGCTGATGGATGACCAGCTTGTGGGCTATGTGGCCCTGGCCGATAAAATCCGGGATGATTCCAAAGAAGCGGTGCAGCGGTTGCAGCAGTCGGGTATCAAGGTCTATATGGCCACCGGCGACAATCAGAAAGTAGCCGATGCGGTCGCGAAAGAGTTGGGGTTAGACGGCGTTTTTGCCGAAGTACTGCCCGACCAGAAGGTAAAAATCGTGAAGGATTTACAGGCGAAGGGCGGTCCGACGGGTCGGCAGTTCGTGGCCATGACCGGCGACGGGGTGAACGATGCCCCGGCGCTGGCCCAGGCCAACGTGGGTATCGCCGTTGGCTCCGGCACGGACGTAGCGGCTGAAACCGCCGACATCATCCTGGTCAACAGTGACCCGACTGACATCACCAATCTGGTTGATTTCGGGAAGGCCACCTACCGCAAGATGATTCAGAACCTGGTATTAGCTACGGGATACAACGTCATCACGATTCCGCTGGCTGCCGGGGTGCTCTATCCTCACTTTGTCCTTAGCCCGGCCATGGGTGCGGTGCTGATGAGTGCCAGTACGGTCATTGTGACCCTGAACGCGCAGTTGCTGAAACGGAGTATGAACGGTAAACCGAACAAACGGCAAACTAACCCAAACTAAAGCCGAACCCGGCTGAAGTATCGGCTCCGAGAGGCCATACCTAATTCAATAAATCAGTCTTTTGCGGGATACAAAGTACCTGATTAAAGCCTTCGCTTTAGTGAGCCAAAACCCCTACGTAAATACTTGAAAGTCAAATAATTACCAACACGATAAGTATCATATCGCCGACTGATTTAAGTCATAGAAATCCCGTTTTCAGCACTCCACCTTTGTTGCAGCATTCGGAACTCGAATAGGCTAATCCGTTTATTGATTCGTATGAAAATCATCTGCCTACCGGTATGGCTGACCTTCGGATTACTGGATCGTGACTCAACATAATTTATGAAACGTTTTTTAAGCCCCACATTCCTGTTGCTTTTTCTGGCAGGAAGTCAATCGCTTCCCGCTCAAATCGCCGATAGCGTTAGCTACCGGGGCATGACGATGAGCCTGCCTGCCTCCCGTGAGTATGCCACACAGCGGGTCAAACTTACCGGCAAGCGGGTAGAATATGACCTGACGGTGGCCGAAACAACAGTCAATATCACCGGCAAGCGCACGAAGGCCCTAACCATCAACGGCCTTATGCCCGGTCCCACGCTGGCCTTTACCGAAGGTGATGTCGCCGTAATCCGGGTGCATAATACACTCAAGACCGAAACCTCAATGCACTGGCACGGCATTTTGGACCCAAGTCGGCAGGATGGGGTGGCTTACCTCAACACGCCCCCCATCGGCCCCGGCCAGTCGCGGACGTTTGAATTTCCCATCGTGCAGTCGGGGACGTACTGGTATCATTCGCACACGCCATTTCAGGAACACCGGGGTGAATCCGGTCCCATCGTGATCCAGCCACAGCAACCAACAGTCAAAACCGATCATGAACTGGTGCTGGTGCTGGCCGACTGGACGGACGAAAAACAGGCCTACGTGATGAAAAACCTGAAACGGGGTACGGACTGGTACTTGATCAAAAATGGTAACGCGCAGCCCCTGACCCAGATTATCAAACATCGGGCGTTGGGCGCATACCTGACGCAGTCCTTTAACCGGATGCCGCCGATGGGTATTTCAGATAACTACTACCAGCGGTTTCTTATCAACGGCAAAGACACCAGCCATTACGAGCAGTTCAAACCCGGCGAGACCATCCGGCTACGGGTCATCAACGCGGCAGGAGCCAGTTATTTCCACGTTCAGTTTGCCGGTGGCCCGATGCGACTTATTGCCGCCGACGGGATACCGGTCGTGCCTCTTGCGGTAGATCGGATGCTGATGGCCATTGCCGAAACGTATGATTTCATCGTCACCATCCCGGCCAGTGGAGCGTATGAATTACGGGCTTCGGCCCAGGACGGTTCGGGTTATGCGTCGGCGTTTCTTGGTAAGGGTAAGCCTGTTTTTGCGCCTACAATCCCCAGGCCTAACATCTACCAGATCACGACCGCGATGAGCAAAATGCCGGGTGGCAACCGCAGCAGGATGAGTTACAGTAAATACAAGCCCCTCGTCCGGTTGCTGCCACCCGATACGCCCGAAGCCAGCATAAAGGTGTCCGGCATGGACAAACCCAAAGCGGAAATGCAAGGGATGGATATGTCCGGCATAGCGATGCCCGGCATAGCGATGCCCGGTACGACAACAAAGCCCGACACAGCTTCCCCCAAAATGGCCGATGGGATGACAAAATCAGGGATGCAAATGCCGATGTTCGACAAACTCAATACGTTTAATTACAGGCAATTGCGTTCGCTGGAAAAAACAACGTTCCCCACCAATCGACCCATTCGGGAGGTGACGCTGAACCTGTCGGGGGACATGCGCCGGTACATCTGGGGGTTCAATGGCAAGACGCTGTCGGGAGCGGATGCAATCACCATTCGCCGGGGCGAGATCGTGCGGTTCCGGTTGGTGAACGGGACGATGATGTTTCACCCCCTGCACCTGCACGGGCATTTTTTCCGGGTACTCAACGGGCAGGGGGATTATTCGCCCCTCAAGAACACAGTCAATATCTCCCCGATGGAAACGGTAGTGATCGAATTTCTGGCCGACGAAGAGAATGACTGGTTTTTTCACTGCCATGTGCTATACCACCTGGTGGGCGGGATGGGGCAGGTGGTGCATTACGAAGGCACGACTCCCGATGCTGATGTGGTAGCCGCCCGCAACAGCCCGTCCAGCCCTATGAAAGACCCGGCGGGCGACAACAAATACTACTTCTGGGGTCGACTCGATGCTGGCTATCCAACGAGCTATCTGGCCCTGAACTACTCGAATCAGCGCAACGCTCTCATCATTGGAGGGGACGTAAACCGGCGCGGTCAGTTCGAGTTGGATGCCGATTACGAACGCTACCTGACGCAATACCTGCGGGTATTCGGCGGCATCGACGCGGGCAACGAGCGGTTTCTGCGCCGGTCGACGGCGGGTACGGATATTCCCCCCGAGCAGAAAATTGTCCGTGCCGTAGCGGGGGTTCGTTACCTGTTGCCGTTTTTGATCGACTCCGAAGTGAAATTCGATGCGTTCGGGAACGTGCGGGTGCAATTATCGGGCGAAGAGCAGCTTTTGCCCCGGCTGATTCTGACGTATCAGGCGCAGTGGTTAGTGAGCAGCTACACCCGGTTGCACGTCGATCTGGACTATTTGCTGACTAAAAACCTCGCCCTGTTTGGCAACTACGATACCCGGTACAACAGCCTCAGCGGAGGGCTGGCTTACCGCTTTTGAGTTGATTAGCCCTATATATAGCATTGACAGTAAATTGGTTGACCATAATTTACCTGTGTTCGACCGCCCTATTTATTTTTTCACTTTAAACAAAATTCGCGTATGAACACAGTACACAAGTCCCGATTGACGGCCCGTTGGCTGACCGTTTCCGTAGCGGCACTCGCCCTGTTCCTGCTGACGGGTCGCCCGGCCCAAAGCCAGACCATGCCCAACGGCAAGGCCAATACCGCCATGAAGATGGCCGACGGGTCGATGATGATGAAAAACGGCAAAATGATGATGATGGAAGGGGGGAAAATGACCCCCATGACCGCAAACATGACCATGAGCGACGGAAGCATCTGCATGACCGACGGCACCTGCAAAATGAAGGACGGCACCACCATGATGATGAAGAACGGCGACCACATGATGATGGAAGACGGGAAGATGGTCATCCATCACGGCTCGATGAAGGGCCACAAAAAAGCCGGTGCTAAAATGGGAAAAATGAAAATGAACGGGTAACCGGAAGGCAGGTTAGTCTGTTTCGGTACGACTGCATCCACGCAGACGCGCGCTGGAACAGACTAACTATCGACCAAACACTCAACTAACAGAAACACATGCATCGCTCTCAGCCCCGATACGCGGGTTGATACAGCCAAACTATACGCAACCGGTAGGGTACTTTACGAGGGTAAACGTACATCGATGCTACGTGTACCATCCCTCCTGGAATCATACCAAAGGCGTGGGGTGTTATACGCACCATTAATTGGCTGTTTTAGGTCTCAAATACTAGAGTTGTTGCAAAGTTGATTATGAGTTAGTTAGTCAAATAGAAGTTCCATAAACCAGCACAAATACGGATGACTGACTCGTATAAAATTACCTTATGAGTCCGCAACCGATCACTCAAATAACGAAATCGTT
>JBBQLG010000169.1:0-12514 GCA_038327655.1 Cytophagales bacterium | reverse complement strand
TGTTTGAGACGTTAGAAGCGGCTCAGGATTGTGTGGAAGCGGTGCTGGAGACGTACTTTGAACAGCCGCAAAAAGTGTGTCAGTTAGCTGCTTATCCTTACATTGTCGATACGTCATCACCAGTTTAATTTAGTATAAAATGACGCATACCTCGCCGATTGACGCACTGTCAATACAAAAAAACGCATTGTAGCATCCACGTGGTTTGGCACCGAATCATAAGTGGAATGCATCTATCGGGCAGCGACCAATCGGTAGATTAACCCACCCACGGCGGCAGCGAAGATGACCGAGTAGATGAGTTTATTATATTTCGCTAACCAGTTGGGCAGGTAGATGTCAAAATTGTCGCTGGTCGAGCCGGAGTAGTGCCGGGCCATCACCGTCAGTGGGCAAACCCCTTTGAATAGCAACAGCACCACGCCTTCAGCGAGTACCAGACCGACACAAACCCACGCCCATGTACCAACCGTGTTGCTGACAACGGCGTAGAGCAGGTAGAAAATTACGACGTTGAAAAACAGCCAGATCGCCGTGTGGCCACTTTTAATCAGAACGAGGGTTGTCATGGCCAGCGTAGCGGTTTAGGTGCGCACAAACCAGTCGACGGGTCGCCGGACCGAAACCGGGTCAGGATATTTTTTTACGTACCCCAGCCGCAAAATAAACTGAATGGGATCGCTCAGCCCAATGGACTTGTTGATACTTTGACTAAATGATGGTTCTTCCAGTATTTGAGTCATGGGGTGCATGGCCACGCCTTTATCCCTGACGTTCAGAAATAGCCGCTGCATCCGCTGGCCGGTTTCCAGCAAGGTGGCCGGTGTATTGTCCCGGCTTGTAATCAGCAACCACCCGGCGGATCGTGCCACTTCAGCCCGAACGGTATCGACGTTCTGATCCCGGAAGTTTCTTTTCATCACGCTACCTTTATCGTAGGTATTACGAACAAAAAAGCCAGCCACACCATTTATGTCCATGCTGGCCATGGGTTAATCCGTCACTGTGTTGTTCGGCGTCTTTACTCGAAAAACGTACCCAGTCGGATAACTCCTGCTGGGCGGCATCCCGGTCTGACTGAACGCGGTTGGCGGTAATAGTCTGCTCATTCAGAAACTGATATTCGGTAGCCGTATTTGGAAAAAAATGGAAGAAATCCGGCTCTCCGCCGAATAAATAATGCTGGTCTTCCGATGTCAATGCGTCAGGGAGAAAGTTTGACCGGACGGTCCTTCGGTTTTTAATTCGGCTAACGTCGTAGTCTGGGGTGTGCCCTGCTTTTGTGAGTTTGACAACCGCTACTTCTTCCGACTGATTCGTCGTAGCCAATACGGTAATGTGGCACGTATAACCGGCATGGCTGGCGGCATACGCCAGATTTTGGAGAAAGGCCCCCAGTGATAGCATCGTTTCCCGCTGGGCAGGGTCAACCGCCGGGAGCCATTTGCGTTTATCATTGCCAATAATCCAGTGGTAGGGTTCGATGTAACGGACAAACCATGGCTGGGTATTATGGCCGCTTGGCGCCAGCGAGGCCAGGTACAGAATTTTCCGTTCGTCGGGGGTTAACGGCGACTTAGTTGACGGTTTAACGACGCTATCCGCCCGAACAAAATTGGATTTGTCGCTCGCCAGATAGGCCAGGCCACCAGCGGTCAGGATGGTGCCACCCGCGATACTTAAAAATCGGTTTCTGTTCATGGTTTAGCTGGTGTATGGCTAAATTCAGCGTTCCTGCAAGCGAAACTTTCTTACGGCCCCCCACTCAAAAAGCCGGTTGGATATAAACTGTAAAATGGGCAGGAATTTCGAGTCTTTGCCAACCGGATAACTAAATCGCGGATTGTCCGAACGAAGTATCTCAAGTACGGTCTCCGCTATTGGTTCGGGCGTAGGGGCACTATCAATCGAATCGGAAAGAACGGCCAACGCTTTATCTCTGATTGCATCATAGTCTGCAATACTGGGTTCGGCATTTTCAGAAGCCTGACTAAGATTAGTCTTAAAAATACCGGGTTCGACCACGGAAACCTTGACGTTAAACGGCTTCAGTTCCAGACGCAGCGATTTAAAAAATCCTTCCAGCGCGTGCTTTGAGGCTGCATAGTAGCTTGAAAAAGGCATCCCAATCAGCCCACCCAATGACCCAATGGTAATGATCCGGCCGTTCCGCTGTTGCCGCATCAACGGCAGAATAGCTTTGGTCATGTTCACGGCTCCCCAGAAATTGGTTTCAAACTGTTTCCGGGCTAATGCCGAACTGGTTTCTTCGGCACTGCCATTAATATCAATGCCCGCATTGTTGATCAACACATCGATCACCGGCGATTTAGCCAATAAAGCGGCCACGCAGTGTTGAATCGACTCCTCCGACGTTATATCCAATGGTAATAAATCAAAAGGGACGTTCTGTCGATACTTCTCGGGAAACCGGCTGGTGCCAAATACCCTAAAACCACGCTGATGAAGTTTGTTAGCAATGGCTAATCCAATGCCTGAAGTCGCTCCTGTAATTAGTACGGTTTTCATAGTATTACTTCGGGAATTGTTTCCAGAGCCTGAAACCTAAACGGATAACCGGCGTAATATCAGCGGTAGGAATATGGTATTGAGCATCACCAAAATCAACAGTCTTATTTGATCGTAGATAAAGATGAACGCCAGGTTGAATGTAAAAACTCCTGCCTATAAAAAACTGATACGCTAATCCTACCCCTGTGTCAGTACTCTTTACATCTTTTATGATGCCTGTACTTGTTTGAGTGATTGCAAACGTATGACTTTCAAGATAGGTGTAGAGTTCTAAGTTTTTCCAGATATTGTAACCAAAGAAAATTCCCGGTGAGGTGTTATAACGTCTTTTGAACTCAGAGGATGAATTGTTTATGCTGTATGCATCTGCATTGAAAGTGCCGCCATTAATGACACTCACCCTTACTCTGAATTTACGATAGCGATAACCAACAGCAAAATGATAGCCACCCGTCAGAAACATCGGTACTAAGCTTTCCACTTCCAGCGCTTGCTTTACCTGGTAATTGGCCGGAACCGGTTTAAGAAAGCTACCGCCCCCGTTGTCCTGCGCAAATACTGACACTGAAAGCAGCAGCAGGAATAGCATCACCCCCAACCCAATCAGTATATATCGAGTTAGATGCGTACGCAGGATCTCACCAAAGGTGGACCCATCATTATAGGCCGATCTTGTTTCGGATCGGTGATGAATCGGCTTCCAGTGTAATTCGGTCAGGCCATTGACTGGTAGTAGTTCGTTGGTTTTCATAAGAAGTTAATTTTTGAACTGATTGACAACTCCACAAAGCTACCGGGCAACCACCGGGGTATCTATGCTACAGGTCAGGCCGATAGCTGATTGATATCATCGTCGTTGTAGCCGATGATACTGAGTTTGGTTTGTCAATACGGATGGGGCTGATCGTACTCGATGTCGCGCAGGATGAAGCGGGCGTATGGTTGTTCTTCGCCGTTTATAATCCAGGCGGCTCCGCCGTGGGTCGGTATACGCAGGCCGTGCATCTCCCGATAGTCCGACAAATGCCCGGTCCAGGTTTGAATGTGTGTCTCGTCGCTATACCGTTGCGCCTGATACCGCACGAGTTCGCCCTGTTCGTTAAAATCCATCCGGCAACTGACGGTCAGGCCGTGGTCGGTCAGGGTGAGGGCGGCCGAATCGTCATCAATCGGCGACCAGACGACCCGCCCACCGGGCAGCAAACTGGTCGGAAACCAAACGGCTTCGGCCAACCAGCGCAACAACTCGCCCTGATCGTAGCTGGGGCCGCTTCCCTGCACAATGGGCAGTACCCCCAGCAATCGCACGGTCAGGCTGCCCCGCCCGGCAACGTACTGATCGCAGGCACTGAACCAGTTAGTCGTGCCGATCCAGAGGTAGCCGGGCTGGTTGGCCAGAAAATATTCCTCGCCGGTAATTGCCATCCAGTCCTTCTTGAGGTCGGTTTTGAACTGGCCCTCGTGCCGAAGGCGAGCCGAGCGCAGGTACGGCTGGCCGGGTTTGAGTACGTGCCGGAAGTACCGCTGCACGGGAGCGGGCAGGGCGGATAGCAGGGCGAGGTCGTAGGTTTGAACCGGCTCGGTTTCGACCTGCGAAAACAAATCCGTTATCTCTCGGCGAGTCTGGCGGGACACTAACCACCGCCCGGCCAGCCAGGCAACGACGGGAACGGTTACTGCCGACAGGATCAGAAAAGTAGTCCTAAGTTTCATAAATGGTGTTGATTGTTGGCCATAAATCGACACCGCAAAGATGACGGTCCGCCACTCGCGGACTCATGACGACAATCAATTCCCGGCCTAATGCCCGTCACATCAAGGTATGGATTGGCCGACAACAGTTGCTAAATTGACCGTATCCGTGTCTGATTGCGAAGGTTTTACCCGAAATGCCCGCTCAGGTAGCTGTGGGTTTTTTCTTCGTGGGGGTGTTCAAACAGTTCTTTCGTCGTGTTCACCTCGATGAGTTTGCCGAGGTAAAAAAACGCGGTGGTGTCGCTCACCCGGCTGGCCTGCTGCATGTTGTGCGTCACGATTACGACGGTGTAGGTTTTCTTTAGTTCCGCAATCAGTTTTTCGATCACGTCGGTGGCAATTGGGTCGAGGGCGGAGGTAGGTTCGTCCATCAAAATGACCGTTGGCTGAATGGCCAATGCCCGCGCGATGCACAGCCGTTGCTGCTGTCCACCGGAAAGCGCCAGGGCCGAGTTCTTCAGACTATCCTTCACCTCGTCCCACAGGTCAGCCTGGCGCAGAGCAGCTTCAACGGCTTCGACCAACGCGGTACCGGACTTTAGTTTGTTG
Source organism: Cytophagales bacterium (assembly GCA_038327655.1). GTDB lineage: Bacteria > Bacteroidota > Bacteroidia > Cytophagales > Spirosomataceae > JBBQLG01. The sequence goes on along the minus strand of JBBQLG010000169.1, from coordinate 7,678 downwards.
ATGGTCAGCCCATACGCCACATTGTCGAAGATGGATTTTGGGAAGGGATTGGGCTTCTGAAAAACCATTCCCACCTGCCGCCGGAGTTCATACACATCGTAGTCCGGGGCATAAATATTCTGGCCATCGAGCAGAATGGTGCCTTCCATGCGGGTGTTGGGCAGCAACTCATTCATCCGGTTCAGGAGCCGGAGAAAGGTGGATTTCCCGCAACCCGACGGCCCGATCAGTGCTGTGACCCGGTTGGCAGCAATGGGCAGACTGACATCGGCCAGGGCCTGTTTCGGGCCATAGAAAAAGTTGACGTGCTGCGCGTCGATTTTAGGTATGCTGGTGTCTGGCATGGGCTTATCCATTGGCTTCGCTGGCCCACCGGTTGCGGAGGTAAATAGCGAGTCCGTTCATGAGAAAGGTGATGACCAGCAAGACCAGAATCGCGGCTGCGGCATTGGTGAAATAAGCGGCCTGCGGGCGCGAAATCCAGTTGTAAATCTGGAGGGGCAGCACCGTGTAGGGGTCGAATACCGAATGCGGCACCGAGACGAACACTTTGGCCCCGATCACGATCAGTGGGGCCGTTTCACCGATAGCGCGGGACAGGGCCAGAATGATGCCCGTCAGCACCCCACCGCCCGCAGCGGGCAGCACCTGCTGACTCACCGTTTGCCAGCGCGAAGCCCCCAGTGCGTAGGACGCTTCCCGAACCGACGCGGGTACCGTTTTCAGGCTCTCCCGCGTGGCAACGATGATGACGGGCAAAATCAGCAGCGCCAGCGTGAGGGCACCGGTGAGAAAACTGGCCCCGAAATGCGCGAGCCGGGCAAACAACTGGAGGCCCAATAGACCATAAATAATGGACGGAACCCCGGCTAAGTTGTTGATATTGATTTCGAGGAACCCCGCCAGCCGGTTCGCCCGGCCGTATTCTTCGAGGTAAATGCCAGCGGCCACGCCCACCGGAATGGCCAGCAGTGCCGTCAAGACCATCAGCCAGGCCGTGCCGACGAGCGCGGGTAAAATCCCCGCCTTTTGGGCAAACCGGGAGGCTCCACCCGTTAGAAACGCCCAATTCAGTCGTTGTACGCCGTCCCAGAGCAGCGTACCGACCAGAAACAGCAGCACGGCCAGCCCCAGGCCGGTGGCAACGATGCCCATGCCTCGAAAGAGCCGGTCTTTGTATTGATTGACGACGGATGATTTAGTCATACTGTTCCTGGAAGCGTTTGTTGAGAAAATAGCCTACTGTATTCAGCCCGAAGGCCAGCAAAAAAAGCGTGAGTCCGGCGGCAAAAATGGTGTTGTATTCCAGCGACCCCTGCGCCACGTCGCCCTGACTGATTTGCACAATGAAGGTCGTAATGGTCTCGACCGGCACCCGCGGATCGAGCGTCAGCCGGGGTTGCTGCCCGGCGGCCACGGCCACGATCATCGTTTCGCCGATGGCCCGCGAGATCGCCAGAATGACGGACACCATGATCCCCGAAAAAGCGGCCGGCATCACGACCTGAAGGGCCGTCTGCATCCGGGTAGCCCCCAGCGCGGCTGCACCCTCGCGCAGGCCCTGCGGCACGGCCAGCATCGCATCTTCGCTCAGCGACGACACCAGCGGCAGCAACATAAATCCCATCACTAAGCCGGGCGACAGTGCGTTGAAACCCGCCAGACCGGGAATCAGGTGCTGTAGCAAGGGGGTCACCACGGTCAGCGCGAAATAGCCATACACAATTGTCGGGATGGCCGCCAGCAGTTCGAGCAGGGGTTTGAGTCCGTTTCTGACCACCGGCCGGCCGTATTCGCTCAAGTAAACGGCGATCAGCAACCCCAGTGGCAACGCCACCAGCAGGGCAATGGCGGTGGTGAGCATGGTGCCGCTCAGCAGGGGTAAAATACCGAAGTGTTTGTCGGCCACCAGGGGTGTCCACTGCGTATCGGTCAGGAAATCCCAGAGTGACACGGCCCGAAAAAACGCCACCGAGTCGAACAGCAGAACGGCCACAATCCCGACGGTCGTGAGCAGACTAAGGCTGCCGCAACCGGCCAGAAACAACTCGATACCACGCTCTACAAGGCGCTGTCGGGTTCGGTTTGGGGGCTTGGTAGTAGTGGCCATACTAACGGAGCAACTGGTCTAACCGGGTGCCCGACGATTTCTTTCCCGCAAACAGCGAACCCGTCTTTTCCGACGTGAATCGTTGCCGCACGAGTTGGTACAGGGCTGGCGAAAAGGGAACATAGCCCGTTTCACGAACCAGCACGGGCGCCTGACTCAGCAAAAAAGCCACGAACTGACGAACGATGGGTCGGCGGCTCTGCTCCCGACTCATGTAGATGAACAGCGGCCGGGTGAGGGGTTGGTAAACACCGGTACGAACGGTCTCATACGTCGGCAAAATGCCTTCTTTCCGGGTCGAGTCCTGCTGATTGTCGATAGCGACGGGCTTGAGTTTAGTTTTGTTTTCTAAGTAATAGGCCAGGCCGAGGTAGCCCAGCGCCAGCGGGTCGGTCGAGATGCCCTGCACCAGCACGTTGTAGTCTTCGCTCGACGTATAATCGCCCCGGCTGGCCCGGCTCGTACCGACGATGGCTTCGGTGAAATATTGGTACGTACCCGACGTAACCCCGGCTCCATAGAGGTGAATCTCACGGTCGGGGAACTCGGGTCGAATCTGATTCCAGCGCGTGAGTTTACCCTGCGCGGCCGGTTGCCAGATCCGGCGCAGTTCGGCTACGGTCAGGGTCCTGGCCCAGGAATTGGACGGATGTACCACCACCGACAGCCCGTCGTAGGCAATCGGCAATTCGATCAGGTCCAGCCCGGCTTGCTGACCGGTTTTGAGTTCAGCGGAGGTGACGGGCCGCGACGCATCGGCAATGTCCGTGTCACTACGGAGCAGTTTCGCCAGACCACTGCCACTCCCGGACACGCCGATGGCGATGGACAGGTCGGGGTGTTGTTTAAGAAACTCTTCGCTCACCGCTTCCATGATGGGATAGACCGTACTCGACCCGTCGATCAGCAGCAGCTTCTCGCTTTTTCGGTCGCAGCCCCAACCACTTCCCAGCAGGAGGATCGTCGCGGATAAGTGCCCGATGTACCTTGTCAATCGTACCATACCAAGCTGCGTTTCGGGGCCGACAACCGTATCGGTGCTGTAGGAGTAACGGATTCGGCGCGACAGGTGCGGATTATCATTGTGTTACCCCGATGGGCCACATCCGTTTTTCGGGTAATCAGGGGGATATACCGGCTGATTCAGGGGTAAATCGACCAAAAATGATAAGTATCAGGTACCAGGCTATCAACAATCATCCGTTCGGCGTGGGGATAAGCGCACCGGGCGATGACTTTTCAGCCAACCGGTAACAGATCGTACCGTGCGATAAGCTCCTGACTGGCAAAAGGCAAACAAAGGTGATACCCGTCAGGTTGATCCCTGATCTATATCATGGGTTAACGGTTCCGAATAAGCCACCTTTGAGTTTACCAAACCCGGCCGATCTGATCATGACCATCGCTTTTTTCAGTTGTCACGCCTACGAACAGCCCTTTCTGGAAGCCGCCAACGCCAACCACCGGCACGAGTTGACGTTTTTACCCGACCGGCTCACGCCCGAAACGGCGCATCTGGCGGCTGGTCACCAGGCGGTGTGCGTCTTTGTGAACGACCAGCTTACCCGCCCCACGCTTCAGGCGCTGGCCGGGCAGGGCATTCGGTTGGTAGCCCTGCGCTGTACGGGCATCAATCAGGTGGACGTGACCACGGCCAAACAAGTGGGCATTCGCATTCTGCGGGTGCCGAGTTATTCGCCCCACTCCGTGGCCGAACACGCCGTGGCTCTGCTGATGGCCCTGAACCGGAAGACACACCTGGCCTACCAGCGGACGTGCCAGAACGACTTTACCCTCGATGGTCTGATGGGATTCGATCTGTATGGCAAGCGGATTGGCGTGATCGGGACCGGTAAGATCGGGGCTGCCTTTGCCCGGATTATGCTCGGTTTTGGCTGCCACCTGCTGGCGTATGACAAGGCTCATTCGGCCGTTTTACAGGAACTGGGTGTCGAGTATCTGCCGCTGGAGGACCTGTTGCGGGAGTCCGATGTGGTATCGCTGCATTGCCCGCTGACGCCCGAAACCCACCACCTGATCGACGCGGCCGCACTGACGCGGATGAAGCCCGGCGCATACCTGATCAACACCAGTCGGGGGGGCTTGCTGGATACGCCCGCTGTGCTGGGGTCGTTGCAAACCGGCCACCTGGGTGCTCTGGGTATCGACGTGTACGAACTGGAGGACGATTTCTTCTTTACCGACTGGTCCGATAAGCCCATGCCCGATACCGATCTGAATGCCCTGACCCACGCACCCAATGTGCTGGTAACGGCGCATCAGGGATTTTTTACCCGCGAAGCCATGGAGCAGATTGCCCACACGACGCTCAACAACCTCACCTACATTGAGCAGGAGGGTATACCGGCGGATGCCGTCGTGGTGGGTTAACCGGAAACTGTACCATCGACTACTACCGAAATACCCGCCCGCATGGCTGATTATACGATCAATAGCGCCGTATTCATTGAGTTGTCGACTGACGCAAATCATGCCCCGGCCTGAGCGAAATCATGGGAGTACCAATAGGCGATAAGTAGCTTTGTTACGGTCTCAAACAAAACCCGAAACGAGTTATGAAAATGAATGAAACTCTTCAGAAAGACGTTCAGGATGCCATCAAATGGGAGCCTTTATTGAACGCAGCCGAAATCGGCGTAACGGCCAAAGATGGTGTAATAACCCTGACCGGCGTTGTGGATAGCTATTCCAAGAAATTGGAAGCCGAGAATGCCGCCAAAAATGTAGCCGGCGTAAAAGCGGTCGTCGAAAAAATTGTGGTTGCCTTCGGCCACATGGGGGTTAAGAATGACAATGAGGTGGCTGGTGAAGTCGTAACGGCTTTTAAACACAATTGGGAAATTCCCGACGAGAAGGTAAAGGTAAAAGTTGAACAGGGCTGGCTTACCCTGGACGGCGTAGTGCAGTGGAACTACCAGAAGGAAGCGGCTCAAAAAGCCGTGCGCTATTTAGCGGGCGTAAAGGGCGTAACCAACAACATCAGCGTTACCCCGGACGGCCATGATTCGATTGAAAAACTGGACATCGAACACGCGCTGGCCCGCAACTGGGCTATTGATGATGAAGATATCCAGGTTGGCGTTATCGGCAATCGGGTTACCCTGAACGGAACCGTGGATTCGGTTTATCAGAAGGATGAAGCGGGCCGAATTGCCTGGAATGCACCGGGGGTGTGGTCGGTCGATAATGAACTGGTTATCGACTACGATCTGGTTTAGTGTCATGAAGCGGAGTATCAAAAAACGGGAGAATTTTTCTCCCGTTTTTATGTGAACACAACCGGCCGGGTCACGCTGTTTCTTTAACCATGTGCTTCGTGGCATTCTACCCGCCCACCGCCTGTAAATTCCCTGCTCACGGAATTGCTTACAGAGTCAGCCGGCATACCGGCTGACTCGTTTGTTATCCCCAACAGAGCATTCTTGTCACCGGATACAGTCTATCGAACAACGACTAAACCGCTATGGCCGTTAAGATTTGGCCTGGTGGCCGGTTGATTAACAGGCATTTTCACTCTCAACGATTGATTTTTATGGACAAGGACTTACAAGGCAAAACGGCACTCGTAACCGGGGCCGCTTCAGGGATTGGTAAAGCCGTTGCCCTGCTGTATGGCCAGCACGGGGCCAATGTAATGGTGTCGGATGTAGACGAGACACAGGGGCAGGAGGTAGTAAAACAATTGAAAGCAACCGGCGCAAACGCGCGGTTCGTTAAAGCCGATGTTGGCGATCCGGCGCAGTGTCAGCAACTCGTGAAGGAAACCGTTTCGGCGTTTGGCTCGCTGGATATCGCCTGTAATAACGCGGGCATCGGTGGTGAGCTGAATATGACGGCCGATTACAGTCTGGCAGGCTGGCAGCAGATCATCAACGTAAACCTCAACAGCGTTTTTTTCTGCATGAAGTACGAATTAGCGGTCATGCTGGAGCAGGGCGCGGGCGTGATCGTCAACATGGCCTCCATTCTGGGCCAGGTTGGCACCCCCTTTTCGCCGGGTTATGCAACCGCCAAACATGGCATGGTGGGGTTGACGCAGACAGCCGCGCTCGAATACGCGCCGAAGGGCATTCGGATTAACGCCGTCGGCCCCGGATACATCGACACGCCATTGCTGAATCAGCTACCCCCGGAGACGAAACAACACCTGATCAGCCTGCATCCGATCGGTCGGCTGGGCAAGGCGGAAGAAGTGGCCGAGCTGGTCATCTGGCTCAGTTCGGATAAAGCGTCGTTCGTCACCGGTGCCTATTACCCGGTCGATGGTGGGTACCTCGCCCAATAAAACACCCCGCCATGACCACCCCGGACGACAGTATTTTAACGATCAACGGTGGTTCGTCGAGCATCAAGTTCGCCATCTATGCCGTGGATGAACCCCTGAAACGGGGCCTGCACGGGCATATCGACCGGATTGGATCGACCGCGGCTACGCTGACGTTTACGGAACCCATTAGCCAGCAACCAGCCAAATGCCCGGTGACCGCTGCTACCCATTCGGCAGCGGTCCATTTTCTGATCGACTGGCTGGAAAAACAACCGGGCTTTGCTGCTATCAAAGCGGTGGGGCACCGGATCGTGCAGGGCATGGAACACACCGAACCGGAACGGATTACCCCCAAATTAATGGCCGAATTACGGCGGCTACGGGCGTATGATCCCGACCATCTGCCCGGCGAAATTGCCCTGATCGAAGCCATCCAGAAACGCCACCCAACCCTACCGCAAATCGCCTGCTTCGATACAAGTTTCCACCGGACGATGCCGCGCGTGGCCCAACTCCTGCCCATCCCCCGGCGGTTCGACGCGCAGGGCATCCGACGCTACGGCTTTCATGGTATTTCGTATGCATATCTGTTGGAAGAGTTGGGTCGAATGGCCGGGCAAGAGGTGGCGCAGGGCCGGGTTATTCTGGCGCATTTGGGCAGTGGCGCGAGTCTGGCGGCCGTTCATGACGGTAAAAGTGTCGATACCAGCATGGGCTTCACGCCAACGGCAGGCGTGCCGATGGGTACCCGGCCGGGCGACCTCGATCCGGGGGTAGCCTGGTACCTGATGCAGTCGGAAAAGTTAACGCCCACCCAGTTCAATCACCTCATCAATCACGAATCGGGGCTGCTGGGCGTATCCGAAACCAGTTCCGATATGCAGGAACTACTGAACCGGCAGGCCGACGATATCCGGGCGGCTGAGGCTGTCGACCTGTTCTGCTACCAGACCAAGAAATGGATCGGGTCGTTTGCCGCCGTACTCGATGGGCTGGACACGCTGGTTTTTTCGGGTGGTATCGGCCAAAATGCGCCCGAAGTCCGGGCGCGCATCTGCCGGGGACTCGGCTTTCTGGGTATCGGGCTGGACCAATCCCGAAACGCCCTGAATGCCGCTGTGATCTCGACGGATGCCAGCCGGGTTACCGTCCGCGTCATCCCGACCGATGAGGAGCAGATGATTGCCCGGATGGTGAGTCAGTTGATAAAACAAAAAATCAATTAATAGTCAACTACTTAGCACCTAAAATGGTGGTTTTGTCATGCTGACGAAGGAAGT
>JBBQLG010000168.1:0-12557 GCA_038327655.1 Cytophagales bacterium | reverse complement strand
GTTGTTTTCGTATTCACCGCCCGGAATGGTGGAATAGATAGCGGCTCCGGGCGCAAATACGTCCACCGATTTTTTACCGTAGTTGGAGAACGAAGCCACCAGTTCGCGGTCGTTGGTGCGGGCACTGGCACCGACGGTAATCAGATTGGGAATCACTGATCCGTCGATGTATTTCTCCGCCGGGTAATTGGCCGTCGAATCTAAGTTCTTGCTATCGTTCCCGGCTGCATGCACCAGCAGAACCCCTTTTTGCTGCGCATAATGCATGGCTTCGTCCACCGTCTGCCGCTGGGGCGAGTAATCTTTGCCGAAACTCATGTTGATGATCTGTGCCCCGTTGTCGACGGCGTAGCGGATGGCATTGGCTACGTCTTTGTCGCGTTCGTCGCCATCGGGTACTGCCCGGACACCCATAATCCGCACGGCGTCGCTGATGCCCAGAATACCGAGGTTGTTGGTCCGGTCGGCACCAATGATACCGGCTACGTGCGTACCGTGGTGCGCGTCCGGCCCGTCAATGTCGGCATTGCCATAGTTGCGCTCGGCCAAGTTAGCGGGGTTATCACCCACAATGGCGCGGGCATCGTAGGCCGGGTTGTAGGCATACTCGGCCCGCGACTTAAGCTGGGTTACCCCTTTACTCAGTTCGTCGGTCAGGTCGGCATCGGACGCGTAGCCCTGCGCTTCCATTACTTTCAGCAGACCATTGATCCGCTGTTTCAGGATGGGATCGGTCGTGTTGGCTTTCCGCAGCGTGGCCGTGTCTAATTTAGTAACGCCGAGTGCCTGTTTCAATTCGTTGGTAACGGTCGTGAACTGGGTCAGGTACGTGCTGTAAGCAGCATACTGCTGTTTGTAGTTCTGGGCGTTTTTCTCGTAATCGCTTTTGATTTTTACGTACTGATCGAATTCGGTTTGCTGGGCCGGTTTGAGCGTTTTCCGATCCACGAGTTTACCGTCGGTCTCATACTTCGGTTTCAGTGCTACATACAACCGGGTCGCTTCTGAGGTTTCGTACTGCACGTTGCGGCCATCTTTCCCGCCGATATAATTCCAGCCGTGTACATCGTCGATGTAGCCGTTGTTATCGTCGTCTTTTCCGTTGCCGGCCAACTCTTTAGGATTGTTCCACAACACCCGTTTCAGGTCGGCGTGGGCGGTGTCGATTCCCCCGTCGATGACGGCTACGATCACCGGAGTCGGCTTACGGTTTTTGAGCAGTTCGCGGTAGGCCCGCTCCGAACTGATACCCACGGATTGATCCGTCTTCGCGTCGAGAAGGTACCATTGCTTGTCCTGCGCGGAAACCAGCGCGGGCAGCAGCACCACCGACGCTAATAAAAAAATCTTTTTCATAGACGATAAACACGCGTTAACTTGAATTTGACCTTGAAAATGCAGGAAAATTTTGAGGAAAATTCACAAAATTCAACGGATTGCTGCGAAGGGCAGCACCTCAATGAATAATCTTCACCCGAATGGTGTGGGGCGCGACCTGATTACCCCCAAAGTACAGACCCGTTTCGTAGGCGAAGGTTTTCTCGTGGGTAAACGGGATGGTTGGCCCCCCAATTACCTGGTAGAGTTTACGGTCGTAGTCGATCTTGATAATCAGCTTGGTCGGTTGATTGATGGCAATCTCCGCAATTTTAAAGGAGTTAATCTTGCCCTCTACGTACACATACGCCCCCAATTCGATGCGTTGCCGCTGTAAATTCCAGCGCCAGCCTACCCGTGCGCCGTCGACCTGATGCGGAGCCGCCCCCAGGGTTTGATCCTTCGAGCCGACAAAACCCAGCCCGATCACTTTGTTCCAGTCGTCCTGATCAACGCCCTTGAGGTCATAAATGCAGGAACTGTCGAAGGTAACGGTGGCCGATATCTCCCGCGGACTGACTAATAAATTACCCGAGCGCATGGGTGTTGGATCATGGTCACCGGCGCCGATAACGACCCAGTCGGCATCCGACAACAGGAAGTTGGGAACGCAGGCACTCACGAGCAGGCCGACGCTAATAAGCAGCACGGGAATGATCAGTAACCGGGTCTGGATAACAAAGTGAAGCATAGCGATGGAGTTTGCCGACTGATTCTGTCACAAATAACGCTACGATTGGCAGATTTCATACCCTACCGAGCCGGATAAGGTTTAACAGTACACAAAACACCGACTGCGCGACTAAATAGCGGATGCTGTTTTTGACGCGTAAACCGTTCACAGCCGATTGCTACCGTAAACATATTCATCCTTGCAGAATCCGGCTGACTTTTAGATATTTACCCATCAAACCCTTCCCTCTGCTTTCGTATGCAATCGACCCTTCCGGCTTCCGCAGCGCAACATACCAGTGTCCGAACCGGCGACTGGCGACTTGGTATTCCGACGTACATCTACGCCGTTGTCTTTTCCTCAGCCTGCATCATTGTGGGGCTGATCTGGGACATCATGTGGCACATGAGCATTGGCCGCGACGGCCTGTTTTCGCCCCCGCATTTAGTCCTGTACGTTGGCGCGGTGGTAGCGGGTCTGTTTTCGGCTTACCAGATTCTGGGCCTGACCTTCGGGCAAGACCGGGTCACCAAAAGCCGCAGCGTACGGTTCTGGGGCGTCTTTTACGGGTCGCTTGGTGCTATGTTCTGCGCCTGGGGGGCACTGGCCATTCTGACCTCGGCCCCCTTCGACGACTGGTGGCACAACACCTATGGCCTGGACGTCCAGATTCTGACGCCCCCGCATACGATCCTGCTGCTGGGTATGATGATCGTACAATTTGGTGCGTTGGTAGGTGTACTGGCTCTTCAGAACCAGCCCGATGCCACCACCATGTCCCTCGAACGGTCGCAGCGTCGGGCCACCCGGCTAAAAAGCCTGTTTGCCATAGCCGCCGGGTTGCTTTTGTCTGTTTTGTTCGGGCTGTTCTCGGAAAACATGGCACCGTACACCGCTCAAAACTCAATTTGTTATCTCTTTGCCGCCATTGCCTTTCCGGTTTACCTGCTGGCAGTTGGCCGGGCTTCTCCGCTGCGATATCCCATCACCGTCATTTGCGCCATCTACATGCTGACCATTGCCGGTCCGAGCTGGGTGATTCAGTTTTTTCCGGCTACACCCCGGCTTGGTCCGGTGCTTAACCCCATTACCACGTATCAGCCGTTTCAATTTCCGTTGCTGCTGGTGATTCCCGGGTTTGTGCTGGATACACTCATGCACCGGTTCGACCGGTCGCCCAACGGCAAAAAATTGAACGACTGGCTGTTGGCCGTGTTGCTGGGCAGTGCTTTTCTGTTGGTATTTTTGCTGGTGCAGTGGCCGTTCGGGACGTTTTTACACACATCGCCCTACGCCCGGAATGCCTTTTTTCTTTCTTATTCGTGGACTTATAACAGCCCGCCCGAATGGGAATACCGGTACGCATTCGGGCCGTGGTTTAAGCAAACGACGGCGCAGTTTTTACAGGGGTATGGCATCGCCCTGGTCGTGGCCATCGTTTCGGCGCGTCTTGGTCTGTTGTGGGGTAACTGGATGAAACGGGTACAGCGATGAAGACAAAACTGATTTACATACTCGTTTTCCTCTTCGCTCCGGTGCTGGCTGCGGTGGCGCACGTTGGCAGTTCGGGCGTGATTGTGCAGAAACAGGCGGGCAAGTATCAGGTGCTGGTCAGCATTCAGCCGCCCGACGTTGTCCCCGGCACGGCGCGGGTAACGGTTTTTGTGGAGCGCGGGCGGGTAAATTCCGTTCAGGCGCGTCCCGTATACTTCCGGTCGGGCGATGCCGGTGCCCCCACGCACGACGAGTTGCAACGCACGGACGGGCAACGGTTCGAGGGACTGATCTGGTTCATGGAATCAGGATCGTCCAGCATTCAGCTTGATGTGGACGGACCGGATGGCAAGGTCGAAATTGTGGTGCCGGTTGCAGCCATCGCCACGGCGCAGCGCGACATGCCCGCCGGCACCGGTGCCCTGCTGGTGGTACTTGGTTTGCTGCTGTTTGTGATGATGGTGACCATTATCGGGGCCAGTTTATCGGACGGTACCCTGTCGCCCACGGCGGTAGCCCCGGCTGGTTTAAGCCGGAAACGGGCCATTGGAATGGGTGCGAGTGCGGTCGTGCTGATTCTGCTCCTGTTCGGGGGGCGGACGTGGTGGAATAGCTGGGCCAACGACTACCTGACCCAGAACCTGTACCGCCCGCTGCCCATTAAAGCCTCCGTTGGGACCGCTGCCAGCGGATCACAACTGACCATTCGTGTAGATACGACCAACTGGGCGCGAAACACCCGGCGGCTGAGTTTTATGGTACCCGACCACGGCAAACTGATGCACGTGTTTCTGGTCCGACTACCGGGCCTGGATGCACTCGCTCACCTGCACCCGAACCGGCGCGATACCCTGACGTATCAGGCCAATCTGCCCGACCTGCCTAAGGGTCAATACAAACTCTATGCAGACGTAGTGTACCGGAATGGTTTTACCGAAACGCTGACCGACACCATCGACATAAATACCCCTGTTCGTTCAGGGAAGGTAGCGGCCTCCTCCCCGTCAACGGACCCGGATGATAGTTACGTAGTGACTACGCCAATGGGTCAGGCCAAAACATCACGCGTCGAAACGGGTATTTCCATTTGTGGTCAGCCTGGCGTAAAGGTCCCCCTGGCCGATGGTTCGACGATGCTGTGGGAAAGCAAACCGGGTGAGGTGCTGGAATCGGGTAAACTCTACACGCTTCGTTTTTCCGTTGCCGATCCGACTGGTAAACCTGCTCTGTTGCAACCGTACTTGGGCATGGGCGGTCACGCGGCCATTTTGCGCGAAGACGGGTCGGTTTACATTCACCTGCACCCCGTTGGCACGTACTCGATGGCGGCCGAACAGGAACTGGTGAACCGCATTGCCGATACCAGCCGAACATTTCGTTACCCTGACCCGAAACGGTTTCGCGACAGCATCGACACCTACCTGACCACGCTGAAAAAATTACCCGATGCCGAACGCGACAAGTTGTTGATGGCAGGTATGACTCCCATGAGTCACACCATGAACGGCGTTGAGCATACCAACATGGTCGAGTTTCCGTACGCTTTTCCCAAAGCGGGCCGCTATCGAATCTGGGTGCAGGTTAAACGGGCCGGAAAAGTACTAACCGGCGCCTTCGACGCGGACGTAAAAGACGCCATCATGTAAAGTCTTCCGTTTCAAGGATGGCGTCAGATAGCTAATTGCCTGACGCCATCTTTGGGCGGTCCGACGTTTCGGACTGTGGGACTATATTCTTCCCCCGCGCCAGCGAAACAACGGCCCCGATCACGACCAGACCCGTCATCACAAAATACACATACCGCATTCCCGTTAGCTGGGCGTCTTTTGCCTGCGGACTAATCTGATGCGCGATGGCAAAGTAATTTCGGGTCGTGTACCAGACCGCAGCCGCCAGCGCAATCCCGATCACAAATCCCAGATTCCGCATAAAGGCGATCAGGCTGCTGGCTACTCCGCGCTGCGCCAATGGGGCCGAATTGAGCGCACTGCTGCTGTTCGGGGATTGGAACAGAGCGAATCCCATGCTCACCAGCGCACTCCGCCAAACAACATCCTGCCAGCCCCAGTCGGCCCGTAAAAACGAAAACGTGAAATACCCGGTAGCCGCAATCAGCAACCCAATACTCGCCAACCACCGAATGCTGACCCGGCTCGACAAATACCCGCCAATAGGGGCGACGACGCTCAGCGTCAATGGTCCGGCCAGCAGAATCAGGCCCGCCGTTTGCGGGGGGAATCCGAGTAATTGCTGGAGAAAAAACGGGATGATGAACAGGTTGGCCCCCGACGCGACAAATGCCAGCAAAGCTGCCAGAATAGCCGAGGTGTAGGGGCGGTTTCTGAACAGACTCAGTTGCAGCATCGGCTCCGGCGTCCGGGCTTCCTGAAAGAAGAAAGCGGCTAATAGTGCCGCTCCAATGCCGAGTAGTGCGATTACTACCGGGTCATTCCAGCCGTAAGCCGGTTCAGGACCAAAGTCCAGCCCGATCAGGAACGTCGTTACGCCGAGTAGGAACAAGCCCGCGCCGACCAGATCGAAGCGTTGGCGGGGTAATTTTGGCGTTACGGGCAGCACCACCCACGCCCGCCAAATGGCAATCAGCCCAATGGGCACGTTAACGAAGAAAATGCTCGGCCAGCCAAATTTGCCCAGCAACAGCCCGCCCGCTACCGGACCGGCACTGCTACCGGCAGCCACAATCGCGCCCATCAGCCCCAGCGCCTGCCCGCGTTCGTTGGGCATAAACGTGTCGGAAATGATGGCCGGGCCAATGGCGAAAATCATGGCAGCGCCCAGCCCCTGCACTATCCGAAAACCGACCAGCGACCAGATATTCCACGATAGCCCGCACAGCAGCGACCCCAGCACAAACACCGCAAACCCGGCAATGTACATCGACCGGCGACCCAGCCGATCCGACAGTTTACCCATGATGAGCAGCGTACTCGTGGTGGTGAGCAGGTAGCTGAGCACGACCCATTCCACGCTGTCCCCGGCGACTAAATCGCGCCGAATGGTTGGCAGCGCAATGTTAACAATGCTGCTGTCTAAGGTGGCCATGAACGTGCCGAACGCCAGCGTAGCCAGGACCAGCCATTTGTTGGGAGCCGATGCCGGTTGATCGGTTACGGGGATTTGCACGGTTAAAGCGATTCAGAATGCTGCATTCGTAACCGGTCAGTCGGGATGGTTGTTTGCCGTTCCAGCCAGCGCCGAATAGATGCCATCCGGCTCAATGCGGATCTGCCGCTCCCGGTACAACGCGCCAATGGCTTTCTTGAAGGTCTTCTTGCTCATTTCGAGGGCTTTGTAAATCGCTTCCGGTTCGCTGCTGTCGCTCAGCGGTAAAAAACCACCCTTGGCTTTCAGCACCTCCATAATGTGCTTCGCGTTGGGTTCGATACCCGAATAACCAGGCTGTTGCAGGGTAACGTCCACCAGCCCATCTTCCCGAACCTGCCGGATGTACCCCGCCAGGCGGTCGCCGATGTAGATGCGTTTGTAGATGTCGCTGGCGTAAACTAAGCCCCGGTAGCGGTTGTCGATGATCACGTTTACACCCAGATCCGTAACGGCGTAGGCCAGCAGGTTCACCGCATCGCCGTCGTGTAATTCCGAGACATCGGGGTCCATAAATTTATTCAGCTTCGCCGACCCTGCCAGCCGGTTCGTTTGCGCATCGAGGTACATAAACACGACGTAGCCGTAGCCAACCTCCATGCGCTGTGCCTGCTCTTTGTAGGGAATCAAAAGGTCTTTTTCCAGTCCAATGTCCAGAAATGCCCCGATTGGTGTGGTCGCCACTACTTCTAAATACGCAAACTCGTTGCGCATCACTTTGGGCGTGAGCGTGGTTGCAATGGGCCGGTCTTCGGAATCGGTGTAGACAAAGACCGTAATCGAATCGCCTACTTTCAGGGAGCGGGGCACGTATTTAGTAGGCAGCAGAATACCCGCCTGCTCGTCGTCAGGGTTGCTGCCGGGTTCGTCCAGGAAAAAGCCAACGCTGGTTTCGCGCCGGGCTTCCAGGGTATTTACCGTTCCAATCTCAATCATACGGGCAAAGATAAACATCTTGCCCGCCTAAATTTGTTACGTACCTGTACGAACCGTTCGTCTATGAAAACGCCCGCTCTGATTCTGTTATCGCTCCTGACGGTTACCGCCTGGGGACAAACCCGCAAACCAGTCGCCAAAACTACTGTGCCCGTTTCGGCATCGGCCGCACCCGCGCAAGCTTCGCCGGGTGAGTTGGTCTATACGCAGTACTGCCTGACCTGCCACCAGGCCAGCGGCTCCGGTGTGCCCAAACTCAACCCGCCCCTGAAAGGAACGTCCTGGGTGCTGGGCGACAAGACCCGGCTCATCGGGGTCATCGTGAAAGGCTTACAGAACGCAGATATCGACGACGAAACGTACGACAATGCTATGCCCGCCCACGATTTCCTGACCGATGCCCAAATTGCCGACGTGCTGACGTATGTCCGCTCGCACTTTGGCAATAAGGCCGATGCGGTAGTGGCGGACGAGGTGAAAACCGTCCGCGCCGGAACCGGTAAATAACTGGCCGGGCGGTCCGGCAGCTGCGCCATTCATCCGGTCGGGGGGTAGTTTGTGTAGCTGTTCGTTGGCCGAACCAGCGGAATGCGGTAGTTTCGTACCCGTAAATCAACGCTTGCCCAACCTGAATGGATCAATTATTTACTGCTGAATCGCTGATTAGTATGATTACCCTGACGTTCTTAGAGATCGTGCTGGGGATTGACAATATTATTTTCATTTCCATTGCAGCCAACAAATTATCCCCGGCCGACCAGCCCCGAGCCCGTAACATCGGACTGATCCTGGCAATGGCTTTCCGGCTGGTTCTGTTACTGGGTATTTCGGTGGTGATTGCTCTGAGCAAGCCCTTCACCAGCATTGACATTGGCTGGTTCCGGGCCGAACCCACGGGGCAAAGCCTGATTCTGTTCGGCGGGGGCCTGTTCCTGCTCTACAAGGCCACGTCCGAAATTCACCACAAGTTAGAGGGGGGCAGCGAGGAGGAAACAACGGCAACGAAAGCCAAAACGACTATTTCCAGCGTAGTGGCCCAAATCGCTGTCACAAACATTGTTTTCTCGATTGACTCCATCCTGACTGCCATCGGCCTGACGCGTAACGTTCCGGTGATGATGATTGCCGTAATCCTTTCGGTACTGGTGATGATGTTCTTCGCCGGACCCGTCGGCCGGTTTGTGAATCAGCACCCCACGATTCAGATGCTGGGTCTGGCGTTTCTGATTATGATCGGATTCATGCTTTTGGCCGAGGGCGCCCACCTGTCGGAAGTGGTTTTCTTCGATCAGGAAGTGGGTACGGTGCCGAAGGGGTATTTGTACTTTGCCATTGCGTTCTCGCTGCTGGTCGAGTTTCTGAACATCCGGCTCCGCAAAACGCAGAAGAAACCGGTTCACCTGAACCCCTACGAAGGCCAGCCCGGCCGCGACGGACTGATTTAACTTTAGTGATTAGTGGTCAGTGAACAGTAGTACGCTCCTCTTCACTGACCATTAACCCCTGCTCACTACACACTATTTTGTCTCTTTCCGACCAGCTTAAAGACATTGCGAACAGCCTTGGCAGCATTGCGGCCGAGGGCTTTCTGGCGGGTGGTTTTGTGGGGCTGTTGCTCGTCGAAATTCTGTTCAGGCGTCGGGTAGCCGCCCCAAAACTGCGTCAGTGGCTGGCGGGCATTACAGGCGGTACGCTTGTTTTGGCGGTTGTAGCCGCTTCAGCGCAGCCGGTTCGGGGTGCATACCTGTTTCTGCATTTTCTATTCCTCGATGATCAGGCCGTTTTCTTCCAGCAACTTATTACCCTCGGTGCCGTGGCCGTTGTCGTCTGGGAGTCGACCGCACGGCAACGCACCGACCGACCGGTTCTACCCGTTGAGTGGTACGCGCTGCTGCTGAGCCTTGTGTTAGGGTTGTACCTGATGACGATGGCCGTTAATCTGCTCGGTATTTACCTGAGCATCGAGTTAGTGTCGATCAGTTCGTACCTGCTCACGGCGTTGGCGGGTGGCCGGAAAGCGGCCGAGGGCGGTCTGAAATACCTGCTCTTCGGGGCCATCAGTTCGGCCATCATGCTGTACGGTATGTCGCTGTTGTACGGTATGGGCGGCACCCTCGACCTTACCGCGCCCGATTTTACCGATAACCTCGCCCGCAGTGGTGGGGTAGTGGTCACGCTGGCCGGCTTGCTGATGCTGGCTGGCTTGCTCTTCAAACTCTCACTGGTGCCGTTTCACGTCTGGACCCCTGATGCCTACGAAGCCGCCCCTGTTCCCGTAGCCGCCTTTTTTTCGGTCGGGCCGAAAGTAGCCGCACTCTTAGTCGTATTGCGCGTTGTTTCGGCCTTGCCCGGCGATTTCCAGACGCCGTTGGCGATGATTGCACTGGCCAGTATTACGCTTGGCAACCTGTCGGCTCTGTACCAGACCGATGCCAAACGGCTGCTGGCCTATTCGACCATTGCGCAGGCCGGTTTTTTGCTGGTGGGCGTCGTGGCGTTCAACAAAAGTGGGTTCGAGGCCGCTGCGTTTTACATGGCCACGTATGTGCCGATGAGTTTAGCCGCTTTTTTCCTGATCGACGCTCTCTCCGCGAATCATACCGGTTCGCTGCCTCTTGCCTCCCTAACTGGTTTGGGTCGGCAGTATCCGTGGCTTTCCGTTGGGTTGACCGTTGTGATGATCGGCTTAACGGGGCTGCCGCCAACGGTAGGGTTTACGGCCAAACTACTGTCATTTTCGGCCCTGTACGAAGCGTATCAGCAAAATGGCAATCCGTGGTTGCTGGCACTCTTCGGATTGGGATTGCTCAACGCGGTGGTATCGCTGTTTTATTACCTCAAAATTCCCTACCTGCTGTTCTTCCGGCAGTATGATACGGCTTCAACCATCTCACCGAAAGATTTATCTTCTTCTCAAATTATCCTGCTGATCGGGCTGGTCGGGTCGGTGCTGTGGCTATTTTTCCAGCCCGGCTGGCTACTGGCTCTGATTGCCGAATTCTAACCGAGAGCACTTCATTTCTGTCTTTGCTAATAAAAGAGCAGCACTTGAAAATCAGCAATCCGGTTTCTGTTTGAGCCATTAAATTCCGCGTTCTCCGTTGCCTTTTCCGTAACTTTATGGTAATCTCACCGAACGAAAGGCCTGGTCGGGCCGTTTTGTCAGTATCGGTTTTTACTCCTACACGCATCAATCGCCACGTACTGGCCTGATTATGAGCGACGCTATCAAACACGAGTGCGGAATTGCCCTCATCCGGCTGCGCAAGCCTTATCAATACTACATCGACAAATACAATACCCCGCTTTACGCCGTCAACAAGCTGTATCAGTTGATGGAGAAGCAGGTGAACCGGGGGCAGGACGGGGCTGGTGTTGCCAACATCAAGCTCGACGTACCACCGGGACACCGCTACATCAGCCGCTACCGCTCGGTGCAGCAGCAACCCGTCGCCGATATTTTCGCTAAAATCAACAAGAAGTTTCGCAAGGCGTTTAAGGAGAATAAAGACCACTCCCGCGATGCCAAATGGCTCCAGGAAAACGTCGCCTTCACGGGTGAGGTCTGGATGGGTCACCTGCGCTACGGTACGCACGGGGCCAACGAGATCGAGAACTGCCACCCCATGCTGCGGCAAAGCAACTGGCGGAGCCGTAACCTTGTGATGGCGGGTAACTTTAACATGACCAACGTCGATGAGTTATTCAATAAACTCGTCTCCCTCGGTCAGCACCCCAAAGACCGCGTCGATACCGTCACGGTGATGGAAAAGATCGGCCACTTTCTGGACGAAGAAAATCAGCGGGTATTCGACCGATTCAAAGGCATTTACGAAAACCCCGATCTGTCGGATATCATCGAAGATAATCTTGATTTACAACGGGTGCTGTACCGTTCCTGCCGCAACTTCGACGGGGGGTATTCGATGGTTGGCATGACCGGTTCGGGCGCGGCTTTTGTGGCCCGCGATCCCGCCGGTATCCGCCCCGCCTATTATTACGCCGACGATGAAATTGTGGTGGTAGCCTCCGAAAAGCCCGCTATTAAAGCCGCATTCGATGTCGATTACGATCAGATTCAGGAAGTGAAGCCGGGTCACGCGCTCATCGTAGACAAACACGGCGAGTACGGCGAATACGAATTTATTCAGCCCGTGGAGAAAAAGTCGTGCAGTTTCGAGCGCATTTATTTCTCCCGCGCCACCGACCCTGACATTTACAACGAGCGCAAACAACTCGGTCGGCTGTTGATTCCGCAGATTCTGGAAGAAATCGACTACGATCTCGAAAATACCGTCTTTTCCTACATTCCCAATACTGCCGAAACCGCGTTCTTCGGCATGGTCGAGGGGCTGGAAGATTATTTGGCCAAACAGCGCAAGAAAGCCATCATGGAAGGTATCCTGTTCGAGCAGGACCTGGACCGGGTGCTGTCGTTCCGCCCCCGCATCGAGAAATTAGTGTCCAAGGATGTCAAACTCCGCACCTTCATTGCCAGCGATGCCAACCGCAACGAAATGGTGTCGCAGGTGTACGATACTACCTTTGAGGTAATCAGGAAGGGGAAGGACACGGTTGTGATCATCGACGATTCCATTGTACGGGGCACTACCCTGGAGCGCAGCATTCTGCAAATGCTCGATAAGCTCGGCCCCAAAAAGATCATCATTGTGTCGTCGGCTCCGCAGATTCGTTTCCCCGACTGCTACGGCATCGACATGTCGAAGTTCAAAGAGTTTGTCGCTTTTCGGGCTGCTCAGGAACTCCTGCGCGAACGCGGCATGGAAGAACTGGTCGAAGAAGTCTACACCCGTTGCGTCACCGCGATTGAACTCGGTCAGGCAGCCGACGAGAACTATGTGAAAGCTTTATTCGATCCGTTCACCCACGACGAACTATCGCGCAAGGTGGCGCAAATTATCACGCCGAGTACGCTCAACGCCGATGTAGCGGT
>JBBQLG010000167.1:0-12643 GCA_038327655.1 Cytophagales bacterium | reverse complement strand
ATCGCTGTAGGGTTGACAACGTTGCGCTAACGGGCCGGTTGTTCGATTTTGGCGGCTGCCGGCTGGCGGTACAGTTTCTGGGACAGACCGAACCCGCTTTTTTTACCGATGCCATTGCCCACCGGGAGCAGCCGAATGGTGCCCTGCCGCCCGACCTGACCGTCTACGTCGCTGACGGGCACGCAACCGGTATGACCCTGCCCCGACCGCCCTGGAACTGGCATCAGGTGGATGAACATGGCACGGTAACGGCCATCGACCCGGCGCACGGATACGTTAACTACCAAAGTGACTATGAAACGCTGCTGCTGCTTGACTACGCGCGCAGCCGTGCTTTAGTCTGGGTGGCCGACGCGCGGCAGTTGCCGGAGTGGGAGCGGAGCTTTCCGTTTCGGATGCTGCTGCATAAGTGGCTGGAATCGAGCCGGTTTGTGCTGGTTCATGCCGGGGCGGTGGGCTTGCCGACCGGTGGTTTTCTGCTGGCGGGGCGGGGCGGTTCCGGTAAATCGACGAGTACGCTGGCTTGTCTGGATTCGGCATTAAGCTACGCCGGCGACGACTTTGTACTGGTCGATACCGAACGGCAGTACGTTCACAGCCTCTATAACGTCGCCAAACTAAACGCCGACAACCTCCACCGATTTCCCCGCTGGGAGCCGCTGATTGCCAACCGAACGGCTTTGCCCGAACAGAAAGGGCAGTTATTTATTCAGCAGCACAGCCCGGCGCAGGTGGCATCCGGTTTTCCGGTGAGGGCTATTCTGCTGCCCCGTTTTACGGGTGGGCGCGATACGGCCGTTCGGGCGGCTACCGGGGCGGATGCCTTGCGGGCACTGGCTCCCTCCACACTGGCCCTGCTGCGGGCGGGAGCCGTTGGCGGGGTGTCGCCCACCTTCCGGAAAATGGTCCGGCTGGTGCATAGCCTGCCTTGTTTCTGGCTCGATACCGGCACCGACCTCCCCCAAATTCCCGACTGCCTGCTTACCCTGCTGCATAAAATTAACCAATCCAATGATGACCAACCCACCGCTGCTGTCCATCATTCTGCCGGTCTTTAACGGGGAAACCTTTGTTGCCGAGGCCATCCGCAGTGTGCAGATGCAACCCCTGACCGACTGGGAATTACTCTGCGTGGACGATGGCTCAACGGATGGGTCCGTCGACCGGGTGCTGTCCCTGAACGAACCCCGGCTCCGGCTAATCCGGCAGGCGAATCAGGGACCGGCTGCGGCCCGAAACCGGGGCTTAGCGCAGGCGCAGGGCGAGTTTGTGGCGTTCATCGACGCCGACGATCTGTGGCCTGCGGACAAGTTAGCCCGGCAACTGGCTGTTTTTATGGAGACGCCCGCCGTGGACGTAGTGGTGGGGTTAGTGCAGTACCTGTTCGCGGCCGACGCCGAGCCACCCGCTTATCGGTTCACCCACGAAGGCAACCGGGTTTTTTATTACCAGTTGGGAGCCGGACTGTTTCGGAAAGCCGTTTTCGAGCGCCTGGGCGGGTTCAATGAGTTCCTGCGGCAGAGCGAAGATGTAGACTGGTACATGCGCCTGAAAGAACAGGGGGTTACGCTGCAAACCATAGAGCAGACAACATTGCTGTACCGTATTCACGACCACAACATGACTAAAGAAAGCACCCTGACCACTAACAGCCTGATGCAGGTACTACGGGGTTCGCTCAGTCGGCGTCGGCAGGCCGGAGCCGCCGGGCAATTGCGTAACTTTTCGGAGTATTGACAGCCCTATGGAACAGCCACTTGTCAGTGTCATCATACCGGTCTACAACGGCGAGCGATTCGTTGGGGAGGCTATCGGGAGCGTACTGGGGCAGGGTCTGCCTGCATCTATGGTCGAAATTATTGTCATCGACGACGGATCGACGGATGGAACGGCAACCGCTGTAGCCCGCTTCGGCGACCGGGTGCGGTACCAGTATCAGCCGAACCGGGGAGCGGCTGCGGCCCGCAACACGGGTCTTGGGCTGGCGCAGGGGGACCTGATTGGCCTCCTGGATTCGGATGACATGTATGCCGACGGAATGCTTCGGGCGACCACCGGGTTGTTGCGGGCCAACCCGTCGGTCGAGATTGTGATGGGGTATTCGCAGTATCTGTTTCTGGAAGGGGCCGATCTGTCGGCGCGGGCGTTCCGTTTTGCCGACGAAACCCACCGGGCACTAAACCTGCTGCCCAGCGCGGGCCTGTACCGGCGGTCAGTTTTCGGGCGGGTGGGCGGCTTTGACGAAACCCTGCCCTTCGGCGACGATTTCGACTGGTTTGCCCGCGCCCGTGAACAGCAGGCGACCATCCAGATTCTGAACCAGGTGACCCAGTTTTACCGCTTTCATACCAATAACCTGACGAATCAGGTGGCGATGTTGAAAGTGAACTTAGTGGGCATGCTCAAAAAATCACTCGACCGGCGACGGCAGCAGGCGATGGGTAATATGCCCGCTCTGTCCACGTTCCCGGTCGCCGACCCACCTGCCGATGCCGGTTAAGCGGCCAGTAGTGTTCACCCGGACGCCACTCCCGCGCACCCCATCCCGTTTTCCCATACCCTACCCGTTGTCTATGCCTGCCGTTACCCCGCTGATTAGTGTTATTATTCCGGTGTACAATGCCGACCGTTACGTTGCCGAGTGTCTGGATTCGGTCTTGAAACAGACGCTGAAGCCTTATGAACTGATCGTTATTAACGATGGCTCAACGGATGGCTCGCTGGCCGCACTGGAGCCATACGCCGACCGGATACGCCTGTACTCGCACGAAAATGCAGGGGTAGCCCGGACGCTCAACGAAGGCATTGGCCTGGCTGGTGGCGAACTGATTGCGTTTCTGGATGCCGATGACTACTGGGAAACGGAAAAGTTAGCCCTGCAAGCCCGCTTTTTGGCCGAAAATCAGTTGATAGATGCCTGCTTCGGCCACATTCGGCCGTTTATCAGTCCTGATCTCCCCGCCGACATTCAGGCGGGCATTCACTGCCCGGCCTATGCTCAGGCGGGCTGGCTGAAAGCAACCATGCTGATCCGGCGGCCCGCTTTCGAGAAAACTGGCCTGTTCGATCCGGCCTACCACACGGGTGATTTTATCGACTGGTTTATCCGGGCTAAGGAAGCCGGGCTGACCTGTGCGATGCTGCCCGACGTGGTGGCTTATCGTCGGCTGCACCGCAGCGGATTGTCTTCCCGGCAGCAGTACCACCACGAATTTGCCCGAATCCTGAAAGCTAAACTCGACCGCCACGTGCGGCAATGATATGCGCCAGTTCACCACTACCACCCTCCGGCCCGCCCAGATCCTGCTCCTCAAAGCCGCGCTTTTCCCGCCCGATGAAGCCCTGACCCATTGGCTGCAGTGGCGGGCCGGGCAGCAATTTGATCAGCTACCCCCCACCACCGACAACCTCCTGCCCGCGCTCTTCGATCCGCTGGATGTGGATTCGCAGCGGCTCATGCCACTCGTTTACCGCAATCTGGAGCATACCGGCGACCCGTTGGTGGCCCACCTGCGCGGCATATACCGCTATACCTGGTTGAATAACCAGCGGTTCCGGCTGGGAATGCAGACCGTACTGGCCGAACTGGACCGGGCTGGAATCGACGCGATGCTGTTGAAGGGGTTGCCGCTCTCGCTGCGGTACTACGGCGATCTGGGGGTGCGGATGATGTCGGACCTCGACGTGATGGTGCCCACCGACCGGGCCGACGAGGCCATCCGTCTGTTTCAGCAACCACCCCTGAACCTGAACGTAACGCCGTTTGAGTATAAATTCCGACACCTGCTCCATGCCGCGCACTTCTGGACCGCCGACGGGGTGGATATAGACCTGCACTGGAACCTGCTGTACCAACACGCCTATGCCGACGCCGACGGGCCATTCTGGGCCGGACGGCAGGCCATCGACCTGCCCAACGGCCAACGGGCGTACACCCTTTCGCCCACGCACCAGCTATTCCATAATCTGGTACATGGATTTATCTGGGGAACCCAGGCACCCATCCGGTGGATTGCCGACAGCTACGTTATTTACCAACAGCCGGGTGCGGCCATCAACTGGCCCGACCTGCTGGACCTGGCCGCCCGGTATGGCATGACGTATCCCGTCCGGCAGGGCCTCCGGTTGCTACAGGCTGAGTTCCGGCTGGTGTTGCCCGCTGAGGTGGCCGACCGGCTGGAAAAAATGCCTCTCACCGACGCTGAACGGACTTATTTCGCGCTGCTGGCTAAAAAATCACCCAATGTGTTTCGCAAAACGGTGCGCTATCTGCACAAGCAGCGGCTGGCCCACCAGATTTTCCGGCGGGGTAAGTCCGGGTTATCGGCGGGGCTGTACGTGGCCGAACAGTTGCGCTTCCGGCTGGCTCATTTTGCCCGGTAGCCAATGAGCGGACAAATCGTGGTTGTTGTCCTGCTGACCTTTGTGGTCACCCTGATCGGGACGCTGGCGCTGGGGGTTCGGGTAACGGCCCTGCGGACGGGAAAATGGGCGGTGGCGTTCTCGCTTTTTAACATCATGACCCTGGTAGCGCGGTTAGCCAATACCCTTCAGGCACCCCTGCTGGCTAAAACAATCGAAACCAACATCCATGCCGGACGGCTGCAGGAAACGGCCGACTTCCATTGGATTATCATCTCCACAACGGTGGCTACCGGGGCAGGTGCCCTTTTTTTGCCCTCGTTTCAGCGGTTGTTGGGTCGAGGGGTAGAGCGGTATTATGCCTATCGGTCCATTCCCCGGCTACTGTTCAGTAGCCTGACTTGGCAAACCGCCCGGCAGATCCGACAAGACGTTAAGTGGCCCGATGTGGCTAATTATCGGGTGAGAAACACGGTTCCGGTGTCGATTCTGGTCATGAACGTGCTCACCAGTGCCTTCCTGACGGTGAGCGTACTGGCAACGCTGTACGCCGGGTACATCAATCCCGAACTGCGGTCAACGTCGGCGTCAATGGCAGGTCTCATCAACGGGCTGGCAACATTATTGCTCCTTTTTTTCGTGGACCCCGACATGGCCCTGCTTTGCGATGAGGTGGTAGCCGGTCGCTTTAGTCAGGGCTATTTCCGGCGGTATGTCACCTATGTATTACTGGCCCGGCTCGTGGGAACCATCCTGGCACAGGCATTGCTGATACCGGCCGCCGAACTCGTGGCGTGGGTAGCGGGGCATATCCGGGCCTGACAGGTTCCATCCGAAGCAACATCTATGAACGTGCTGTCCCGCTTTTTACTGCTTATTTTAGTGACTTCTCCGTTGCTGGCCCAGACGCCCAGGCTTCAGCTGGAACAGGTAGTTACCGGTTTTTTTCGGCCCGTTGACGTCGCGGCCCGAAGTGCATCCGAGTTTTTAGTCGCGCAGACAGACGGGCAAATCCGGCTGGTTAAACAGGACGTCATCCAAACCACTCCCTTCCTCGACCTGCGTGCTGTAGTCTGGGATACTGGCTGGGATGGTATTTTTGGCATTACACTCCACCCGGATTATGCTACCAACGGGTATCTTTATGTACATTACGCCCGCCAGAATGATCATGCTTCGGTGTTTGCCCGTTACACCCGCAGCCTGACCAATCCCGACCTGGCTGACCCTGCTTCGGCCGTAATTATCTTTACCGTTTTGTACCCCAATCCGGGTCATCGTTCGGGGCGGATTGGGTTCGGCCCGGACGGGTATCTGTACATCACCACGGGCGACTCCGCGGCAGGGGTACACGGTTCCCTTGGTGACCCTGATAAACTGGCGCAGAACCTGCAAGCGCCCTACGGTAAATTGTTTCGTATCGACGTTAACCATGGCGATCCTTATGCTATTCCCCCCACAAATCCGTTCGCTGACCCTACCGACGGCGTACCCGACGAACTGTATGCCCTGGGGCTTCGGAATCCCTGGCGGTGGAGTTTCGACCGACAAACCGGCGATTTCTGGCTGGGCGATGTCGGGCAGGATGGCTGGGAAGAACTTAATTTTACCGCGGCTAACCTACCGGTGCCCCAAAATTACGGGTGGCCCTGTTTCGAGGGTACTCATGCTTACCAGACCGACTGTTCCGCAACGAATACCTACCACACCCCCCTGCTGGACTACGCGGGCTACACGACCGGGTCGGCCGCGTCTATAACCGGTGGCTTTGTGTACCGGGGCCGTGCGTATCCTGATTTGTGGGGCTGGTATGTATACGGCGACTTTAGCCGGGGTACGTACTGGACGCTGAAACGGGAACCCACCGGAACGTACCGAAACGTTGTACAGTCAGTAGCCGGTGCTACAAGGCCTGTTTCGTTCGGCGAGGGTACGGATGGCGAACTTTACGTACTGTCTTTTAATGACGGCACTCTTTATCACCTCATTAGTCCGGGTGTTGCCAGTGTCCAGACCGGTGACTGGCTGAATCCCGCCACCTGGAGCTGTGCCTGTGTACCGACTAACGAGGATGCTGTAACCGTATCGACTGGGCATACCATCTCAATTGCCCGGCCGGTGGCTGTTAAGTCACTGACGGTAGCCGGGAAGTTGATGTTTTTAAGCGGAGGGAAAGTCTCGTACTGAAATAGCCTTCCCCCAGGGCTGTTTACTTAAGCTCGGGTGAAGGCTATTTTGGGAAAGGTTAGGGCGTCCGGGTGGTATCGGTCGGTTCCACAATGGGCGGTGCCGTGGGAATAAAGGCCGAGTCGACAGGAATGCCTTCGATACTGGTCGAATCCGTTTCTTCGATTGGTTCGTCGCCGGAGGATCCGCAGTTGAGGTATTCCTTCTCAATGGGTACGGTTGGCCGGGGAAATGGCCCCTGCATCGACCTGAACTTTGGATCGGCATACACCTTTTGCAAAAAAGTGCCTACCAGGGGCAAAGCGGTTTTGGCACCTTCGCCCATGTCGGTCGTGCGGAAGTGGATGCTCCGGTCGTCGCCCCCTACCCAGGCCCCCACCACTAACTGGTTGGAAACCCCGATGAACCAGCCGTCGGAATTGTTGGAGGTGGTACCGGTTTTGCCGCCCATCTCGTTGCGGTTTTTGAAGAGGTCGTACGACCACAAATTCTGCGACGTGCCGCCCGATTCTTCCAGGCCGCCACGCAGCATGTGAATCATCAGGAACGCCGATTCGGGGCGGATGGCGGGCCGTGTTTTTGGCTCAAACGACTCAACGACATTTCCATTCCGGTCGTCGATGTGCTTAATCAGGATGGGTTCGGTGTAGGTGCCCTCATTGGCAAACGTGCAGTAAGCCGCCACCATCTCGTACAGCGACACGTCCGATGAGCCAAGGCCGATGCTCGGTACTGCCTGCAACGGACTATGAATGCCTAATTTGTGGGCGTATTTGACCACGTTTTCCGGCCCGACACGATCCGTAAGCTGCGCCGTGATGGAGTTGACCGACCGGGCCATTGCCCGCCGGAGTGTCATGTTGGAATAGCTGAAAGACCCCGTCGAATTTTTGGGCGACCAGACTTTATTTTCTCCATTTTCGCGGTATTCCTTGGAAAAAGGCTGGTCGCGGATGCGGTCGCAGGGGGCCATGTTCTGCGTCGAATCGTCAATGGCCGTCGTGTACACAAACGGCTTAAAGGTGGAACCGGGTTGCCGCCGGGCCTGCTTCACGTGGTCATACTTAAAGAAGTTGTAGTCTAAGCCACCCACCCACGCCCGAACGTAGCCCGTGTGCGGGTCCATTGCCACCATGCCCGCTTGCAAAAACCGCTTATAATAGGCGATGGAGTCATAGGTAGTCATTTGCTGTTCGCGCTCGCCCTTCCAGTCGAACAGTTTCATGCTGTGTTTCTGCACCTTCAGGTAATAATTCACCGAGTCGGGACTGGCCGGAAACCGGCGAATCAGGGCCTTGTACCGATCGGTCCGCTTGGCTACCGTGTCGATAAAACCGGGAATTTCGTTGCCGTCTTCATCCGTCCACGGGTTGCGTTTACCCCAGTGGTTCTCGAAGGTGCGCTGCAACTGTTTCATTTTCTCGTGAACGGCTTCTTCGGCGTAGGTCTGCATCCGCGAGTCGATGGTCGTGTAAATCTTCAGGCCATCGGTGTACAGGTCGTAGCCATTTTCGTCGCCCCACTTCTTTACGTAATCGAGCACGACATTTTTGAGGTAGTTGGCCGGTCCGCTGTACGGACTATCGGGCGTGTAGTGGGTCAGCAGGGGCAATGCCGCCACCGAGTCGGCCTGCGTTTTGGTCAGGTAACCGTACTTAGCCATTTGACCCAGCACCACGTTCCGGCGTTCCTGCGACCGTTTGGGGTTTTTGAGCGGGTTGTACGAGGTGGTGGCTTTTTGCAAACCCACCAGCACAGCCCCTTCCTGAATGCTCAGGCTGTCGGGCGATTTGTTGAAATACGTCCGGGCGGCTGTTTTCAGACCAAATGAGTTCTGACCAAAATCGACCGTATTGAAATAGTACGTCAGAATCTCCTGTTTCGAGAAATTGCTTTCCAGCTTCAGGGCCATCAGCCATTCCTTCGATTTGTAAATCACCGTCCGAACGCCTGGAATACGGTTCAGCAGGCCCGTCGTGTTCTTCCGGCGGGTCTTGAACAGATTCTTGGCTAACTGCTGCGTAATGGTGCTGCCGCCCCCCCGGTCGCCCCGGCGTACGACGGATACCAGTACACCACCCAGGGCGCGGGGGTCAATGCCGGAGTGATTGTAAAACCGTACGTCTTCGGTCGCAATCAGGGCGTCGATGAGGTGTTTGGGAATGTTATTGAACTGGATGGGCGTCCGGTTTTCGGTGTAGAACTTACCAATTGGTACACCATCCAGCGAGTATATTTCCGACGATTGGGCGAGTTTGGGGTTACGCAGGTCCGCTACGCTTGGCATTTCGCCGGTGAGCCACAGGAAGTTGTAATTGATGATGAAAACATACAGGCCCAGAAAGACCAGAAATGACAGCAATCCCTGCCCAATGCGGCTCCAGACCGGGTGTTCGTCGCGAAACTGGTCGTACTGCTGACCCCAGTTTGTGATGCGTTCGCGCCCCAGTACAGCCGCTAATCCGTTATCCAATGAGCGTTTGACACGCTGCCCGGCCGCGCGCCGGGCGGTGCGAAATCGCTCCAAAAATTCACTCATGCGATCAAAGACGAAATGACTCTATTGGGGGTATAGACCGCCGGTTGGCGGGCCGCAAATATAACGTAAAATCACCCGATTTAATACGAAAACCGCCAGCCGGTGTGACCCGACTGGCGGTTAGTTAACCTCAATTATAGTTGAACCGACAATAATCGCACAAACCAATTTCTGGTGTTTGCGGGCCAACCAACCCGACGCCGTTCATTGGCACTGTGTAAACGCAGATACGCTGAATCATGATAGGCTTACTTCGTCTTCTCAAATGTCATAGCCACCCCGTTCATGCAATAGCGCAGGCCGGTAGGCGCAGGGCCGTCGGTAAATACGTGGCCGAGGTGGGCATCACAAACGGAGCAGGTAACCGCCGTCCGGGCCATACCCAGGCTACCGTCGCTGTCGGTGTTGATGGCGTTTTTGGCGATGGGCGCGTAAAAACTGGGCCATCCCGTACCTGATTCAAACTTGGTCGTCGACCGGAACAGGGGATTATGACAACCGGCACAATAGAATATGCCTTTGTCGTGGCCGTGCAGCAACGCGCTGCTGTTCGGGTACTCGGTGCCCTCCTCGCGCAGAACGTTGTACTGCGCCGGCGTTAAGAGATTCTCCCACTCCGCATCGGTTTTAACCACGCGCCGACCACCGGGTGGCACTACCTTGTCGACCGGACGGGCCGCAAGGGCCAACCGGTCGGTGTGGCGTTTCCAGGCGGCTAACCCCAGCACAAGCAGGAGCAAGGCAAGAATGAAGGACAGGTTGCGATACATTGATTTGTAAGAGTTTATCTGTCCGGGTAACGTTGCCGACCAGTGGATAGTTGCGGGCAGAAATACCTGATCAGCCAGAAACAAAAGTGCCCCGCCGACCGGTATGAACCGAGCCGGAGGGGCAGCTTTCGCTCCCTGCCCAATCAGGGATTACTTGGGCATCAGCACCGTATCAACGGAGTGGATAACGCCGTTCGACTGGTAAACGTCGGCGATTTCTACCGTTGACGTACCACCGTTTTCGTCCGTGATTTCTACTTTGCTGCCGTTCAGTTTGGCCGTAAGCGTACCACCCTGTACTGTTTTCATGGCGAACGAACCCCGATCCTTAATCATTTTGATCAGCATCTTCGAGTCAATTTTGCCCGGCACCACGTGGTAGGTCAAAATTTTGGTCAGTGTTGCTTTGTTCTCGGGCTTCACCAGATTGTCAACCGTACCGGCTGGCAGTTTGTCGAAAGCTGCGTTCGTAGGGGCAAACACCGTAAATGGTCCTTTGCCCTCCAGCGTTTCTACTAAACCAGCGGCCTTAACGGCAGCAACCAGCGTCGTGTGATCTTTGGAATTCACCGCATTTTCGATGATATTCTTGGTCGAGTACATAGGGGCACCACCGACCATAACTGTTTTCTGTGCCTGAGCGGCAACAAACGTGAAGGCGACCATCATGGCGCTCAACAGGGCAACTTTTGTGCTAATTTTCATAGTTTTTTGTAATGAATTGGTTTGTGAAACAGTGATTGGGTATTTCCAACCGTTTAACATCAATATCTACGCAAGTGATTTATCCTCGGATTTCCTAAGCGTAGAATTTAGTAGGTAAAGCAAAGAAAAAGGCCTCTATCGTTCGATAAAGGCCTTTTTTAAGGCAATATAAAGTTACAAAGAATTTAAGCCGTCAGCTTCACCATGGCCACAAGGTTAGACAAAGTAGGCGTTGGGCTGCCCCCGCGCTTCTCAATGGTCACCGCAAAGGCATCGGCCCGGCCAATGGTACGGTTCAGGTGCTGGAGGGTTCCCACGGCTTTGCCGACTTCGAAAACACCGGCGTCAATGGCTTTGTCACCAACCAGCGACCAGAGCTGATACTGCTGATCGGCGGGTAAATTGGGCATGGCCGTCACATCAACGGTTACCTGCTGCGAGCGGGCATTCCAGTACACGTTCATATCTCCGGTGGGGGCTTTGTCGTTACCGGTCAGTTTGATTACCTGAGTGCCGGGCTGACTCAGCAGGGCTACCAGGTCCTTATCATGCTGCTGTTGGGTTCGTAACTGCCGCATATCGGTTTCCAGTGTTTCGTTGGTTGTGCGCAGGGCCACAACGCTCTGTTGGGCACTGTTTAACCGCGAAAACAGGTAGAACGAAAAGCCCAGTACCAGCAGACCGATCGAGGCTGCTACCATCCACGAAAATTTGTAGGTATACGTTGGACCCGGCTCAGCAACCTCTTCATCGCGGAAAACCGGCATCGGCCTTACAATGGCTTCAGTAGCAGGCTGGGAAAAATCAAGCCGGGCCATAATAGAGTCTTTCAACCCGGCAGGCGGTTCTACGCTGTTCAGCAGGGCATATTGCTCGAACGCCAGCGTAAGCTGATCGAGTTCCTCCTGGATTTCGGGATAGATGGACGACAGGCAGTTCACCTCTCGCTGCTCCTGCTCGCTAACGGCGCCCAAAACGTAGGATTCGAGAATGCCTGACGCTATGTATTCTGGTACGTTCATCGAGAAAAAATCTTTTTAAGTTCCTGTAAAGCCGAACGCACCCGGGTTTTCACCGTGCCAATGGGCAGGTTGAGGGCCTCGGCGGCTTCTTCGTGGGTGTAGCCCTCGAAATAAACCAGGTCGATCAACTGCCTGCGTTCGGGCCGCAACTGGTCCACAATCTCCCGCATACCAATGCTATCGGTATTGGGCTGCGAGGTGTTGTGCTGGCGGTCGATGATATGTACGGAATCGGCTTCAGGATGGATTGCCCCGACGGTACTCGATTGTTGAGTGGCCCGCTTGGAGCGCAGTGAATCAATGGCTGTGTTGCGGGCTACATTGAGCAGCCACGTGAACAAACGACCCTTCTGGGCATCGTAGGAGTCAAGATTCTTCCAGATCTTGACGAAGATATCCTGCAGGAGGTCTTTGGCGTGTTCGTCGTCCTTGACAATCTTCAGCACTACCCCGTACAGCGCGGGCGAGTACTGATCGTACAGCCACTGGAACGCCTGCTCGTTGCGCTGACTCAGTTTTTCGACCAAGACTTCTTCCGACACTAACGATTGTGAACGCTTCACTGTAAATGGTTTATAGGTGGTCAAATATAACTGAAATACCATGTAATCGCCAACTGCCGCCTGGCGATGTAAAAAGCCCCTTTTGGGAAAAGGGGCTTTTTACATCCGGTACGTCTGCGAATCGGTACGGCTTATAAACCAGCCCATTAAACCGGTTGATTAACAGGGAATGGTCACTGCTTTTTTATCGAAAGGGCGTTAGGCCGCTCGGCATCAGCACTTTCGTAATGCCATGTACCAGGCCGTTTGTTTGGTAGTGGTCAGGCGTGGTAATAGAAGTGGTAACGCCCTGTTCGTCGGTTAGGTTTAGCTGGTTGCCGGTACCGGCCTGCACCGTCAGAGTTTTGCCCGCCAGCGTTTGCAGGGTGGCTTTGCCGTTGCCCGCCTTAACCCGGCGCATCAGTTCGGCCATGTCCACTTCGCCGGCAACAACGTGGTTGGTCAAAAGTGTCTTCAGCGTCTCTACATTCTGTCCTTCCAGCAAAACGCGTTGTG
>JBBQLG010000166.1:0-12658 GCA_038327655.1 Cytophagales bacterium | reverse complement strand
GTTGGAAAACCGGTTGCGCGGACGAAGCAGCAACCGGGCTTCGTTGGGCGTGGTGTAATAAAACGGAGTGGGCGCGCTGTCGATAAAGCGTTTGCTCAGGCCAATATCCACTGTATGCCACTCGCCTACATGCTGCCCATTTTTAGGCAATAACAGGCCCAGTTTGGGCAGTTGAAACGTGACGGTATGATCAGGTTCGATGGCTGCATCGTCCGGCCCGTTGGGGCTGTCCGTGTAAAGGCCGCTCGCAATATCGACCGATACAACTGTTGCCGGTGAGCGGTTAATGGCTTCAATCGTCGCTTTGATAAGTCCATCGGCGGGCCGGGTCAGACCCGAACCCAGAATAGCATCAATTATAATATCGGTATGGCGCAGAGCAGGTAAATCGCGGTCGTTTTCTACATAAACCGGCTCCAGGATTAGTTTGAGCCGCCGGGGGGTGTGCATGAAATCGTCCGACTCGCGGGGGGCGTAGCGCACCACAATGACCTCAACGGCATATTCCCGTTCCAGCAGCAACCGGGCAATAGCTAAGCCGTCGCCCCCGTTGTTGCCTAATCCGCAGAATATTTTTACGGGTTGGGTGGTGGCGAAACGGGCGGCAAACCAGTTGGTAAAGGCCACCGCAGCCCGCTCCATCAGGTTAAGCGGGGCAATGGGTTCGTGTTCAATCGTGTATTGGTCGAGCGCGCGAATCTGCCCGACGTTGAGGATTTTCATAGGGTGCTATCAGGTAACGAAGCGACGAAATAGATAAAATCCGGCTAAGCATCCAATTGTGAATCGCCTTCACTGATTTAATGGACCTGAATTTTCATCGGGCAAAAAAAAAGGGTATCTTTGCGGCTCTTTCGACGCCTGGGATGCCCAAGCCGCTCAAGAGCCACTCACAAATCCGACGATAGTATAGTCATGATTGATCTTATTAAGTTAGTAGAAACAGACAATGCCCAGCGCCGGAACGATATGCCGGTGTTCGCGGCCGGTGATACGGTAAACGTACACGTAAAAATCCGCGAGGGCAACAAAGAGCGGGTTCAGGTATTTCAGGGCACGGTTATTCAGCGCCGGAACCCAAACACCAACGGCGAAACCTTCACGGTTCGCAAAATATCCAACGGCGTCGGCGTAGAACGTATTTTCCCGATCCTGTCGCCCAACATCGAAAAAATTGAAGTAACCCGCTTCGGTAGAGTCCGTCGCGCCCGGTTGTTCTACCTCCGTGGCCGTCAGGGCAAGGCCGCCCGCGTGAAAGAGCGCAAAGTGGTTAAAGTGAAAGCACCCAAAGCAGCGGAAGTAGCGGCTTAAGCGTTTTCGGATAAATAAGTAAAGAAAGCTGCCCGCAGGGGTGGCTTTTTTTGTTGATCTACACGTATGGACTTCTCTAAATACCAGGGTACCGGCAATGATTTTATCCTGATCGACGACCGGGCCGAACTGTTTCCGGCCGATAACCAGGCGTTGGTCGCGCAGCTTTGCCACCGGCGGTTTGGTATTGGTGCCGACGGACTGATTCTACTCCGCAAAGACCCGGACTATGATTTTCGGATGATCTATTTCAACGCCGACGGGGCCGAGGGCAGCATGTGCGGCAATGGCGGACGGTGTATTGTCCGGTTTGCGCACGATTTGGGCCTGTTCGGGCGCGAAACCCGGTTTCGGGCGGTCGATGGCGAACACGTAGCGGTCGTGTGTGAAGAAGACATTTTTCTGAAAATGGGCGAGGTAAGCAGCCCGGCAGAACATGCCCCCTATCATTTCCTGAACACCGGCTCTCCCCACGTGGTAACCTTTACCGATGATCTGACGGCCCTTGATATTGTGAGCGACGGCCGGGCCATCCGGTACGCCGACGCGTTTCAACCCGGTGGCACAAACGTTAATTTTACGCAGGTACTGGACGATAATACGCTGTTTGTCAGGACGTACGAACGGGGAGTAGAAGACGAAACGTACTCGTGTGGTACCGGGGTGACGGCTGCTGCCCTGATTGCTCACCGGCAGTTTCAGATGCCCGATCCGGTTTTTATTCAGACCTTGGGTGGTAACCTGCGCGTGTCGTTTGAGGCCCGGCCCGACGGTTCCTTCACCAACGTGTACCTGATTGGACCGGCCAAAAGGGTCTTTGCCGGTCAGTTGACGCTGTAGCGGCAGCCGACCGTTAACAAGCTCGTCAACAAATCGTTATTACGGAAAAATACAGCGTCAGGGATGATTGTCTACAAAAAATCGGAGTGGATTCAGGCCATCTGGCATTTTCATACAGGCAGTACCGCGCAGGCATTGATTCGGCGGTTGGGTGTGGTAGCGGTTTATGTATCGGTTATCACCTTCGTTGAGTTGAATTACCTCGATCTGCGGCTGAAAGATACCCCGGCGTCGTTCATGCAGGCACTGGGTATTCTGCTCAGTTTGCTGTTGCTGTTTCGGACCAACACTGCCTACGACCGGTTCTATAGCGGCCGGATTGCGTGGGGAACGCTCATCAATACGTCCCGGAACCTGGCCATTCTGTACAACGCCATGCTGCCCGACGACGATCAGCCCAACCGGCAGTTCTTCGCCAAGGCAATCTCTAACTTTCCGTTCGCGCTCAAGAATCAACTGAGGGCGAGTCACTCTTTGGATGAATTAGACGAAACCGATGCCGGCGAAAAACAGGACCTGCTGCATTACGAACACCTGCCGTCGGGCGTGGCCAGTCAGTTACGCGTCCGAACCGAACTGCTCTACCGCGAGGGCCGCCTGACCGATGCGCAGCTTATTAACCTGAACCCGCCGTTGCAGACGCTGATGGACGTCTGCGGCATTTGCGAACGGATAAAAAGTACGCCTATCCCGTTTTCGTACAGTCTGTTTATCAAGCTATTCATTATCCTGTATTTAATGGTGATTCCGTTTACGGTCATCGACGCGTATGGCTACTTAACCATTCCGGCCACCCTGATTATGTCGTACATCATGGTCGGGCTGGAAATGATCGGGGAGGAGATTGAAGACCCGTTCGGGCTGGAACGGAACGATTTGCCGCTGAATCAGTTGTCGCAGATGATCCGCGTCAGCGTACACGAAATCATGCAGATCTACCTGCCCCACGACGAGAAAACGCAGGCTAAACCCAATTTTGTGATTGTGACATAGTCGTTCGTGGTTTGTGATCTGTCGTTCCTTCGGCAGGCAACGACGAACGACAAACCAACAACTACTTTTATTCCTCTTCCACGATTCCTCCCTTTAAGTGATAGATTGTTTTCTCGCGCAGTTCGGGCTGGCGGAGCATGTCTTTGGCGGCAATGCGGCTGCGGACACCGTTGGTGCAGATCACGAAAATAGCCTGTGCATTGGCTAATTCGGCCTTGCGGGCGCGGATATCGGGTAACGGCATGTTCAGGCCGCCGAGGTTGAACTCGTCAAATTCCCAGGCATCCCGTACATCGACGACGACCGCGCCGGGCTGTTGCCGCAGGGTTTCCAGTTCGGGCAGCGAAATATCGGTGTATGTCGGGACAATCATCGCCCAAAAAACAGCGTTCGGGGCGTTACTGTTCGCGTTGGCTGTAGTCGATGCCTGAATACATAAAATACCCTCTACCTTTTTACGAATAGATGGCAGTAATCCGCATCTATCTGATTGACGGTTTCCTGCCGTTGAAACGGAGTGATCTGGAAAGAGACTTACTTCAGAAAGCATTGCCAACTTCTGGCGTAGCAACTGGTAAACTGCCAATGTGTCACGATCCAACGCGCAGGAACAGTTTTTGTAAACCCGCTTACTAACAGTACAACCCGTACTCTTTTACGCAAAACAGACATTATGGAATCCGTACAGACTGAAAAAGGGCAGATCTCGATTCATACCGAGAACATTTTCCCGATCATCAAGAAATTCCTTTACTCTGACCACGAAATCTTCCTGCGCGAGCTGGTTTCCAACGCCGTCGATGCGACGCAGAAGCTGAGCAAATTAGCCGGTTTCGGCGAGTTCAACGGCGAAGTGGGCGAACTGAAAGTGACCGTTGCCGTTGATAAGGAAGCCAAAACGATCACCGTCAGCGACAACGGCGTGGGCATGACCGCCGACGAGATCAAAAAGTACATCAATCAGATCGCATTTTCGGGGGCGTCCGAGTTTCTGGAGAAGTACAAAGACAAAATGGACGACAAAGCCGGGACGATCATCGGTCACTTTGGCTTAGGCTTCTACTCGGCGTTTATGGTGGCCGAAAACGTTGAGATCATCACAAAATCGTACCGGGAAGGTTCAGAAGGAGCCCGCTGGGTGTGCGACGGTTCAACTGAATATGAGATTACTGCCGCCGAAAAGACCGACCGGGGCACCGATATCATTCTGCACATTGCCCTCGATTCCGAAGAGTTTCTGGATAACTACCGCCTGCGGAGTATCCTCGAAAAGTACGGCAAATTCCTGCCGGTAACCATCGAGTTCGAAGGCGAAAAAATCAACAACACCACGCCGATCTGGACAAAGTCACCCGCCGATCTGACCGACGAAGACTACAAGAGTTTCTACAGTGAGTTGTATCCGATGGCCGAAGAGCCGCTGTTCTGGATTCACCTCAACGTCGATTATCCGTTCAACCTGACGGGTGTGTTGTATTTCCCCAAGCTGAAAAACGACTTCCAGATCAAGCGGGAGAAGATTCAGTTGTATAGTCGGCAGGTGTTTATTACCGATGAGGTAAAAGACGTAGTGCCCGATTTCCTGATGATGCTGCACGGCGTGATCGACTCGCCGGATATTCCGCTGAACGTGTCGCGGAGCTTTTTGCAGGCCGACAGCAACGTCAAAAAAATCAACGGCTACATCACCCGCAAGGTGGCCGACAAACTGAACGATCTCTTTAAAGCCGACCGGAAAGGGTTCGAGGATAAGTTCGACGACATTGGTTTGTTCATCAAATACGGCATCCTGAGCGACGATAAATTCTGGGAGAAAGCCAAAGACTTCGTACTCCTCAAAAACACCGAGGGGGCTTACTACACCTTAAATGAGTACCGCGAACACATTCAGGCCACGCAAACGGACAAAGCCGAAAACGTGGTTGCCCTGTACACAACCGACCGGAAACAGCAGGACGCGTACATCGAATCGGCCCGTCGGCGCGGGTACGATGTTTTGCTGATGGATAATGTAATCGACTCGCACTTTATCCAGACGCTTGAATACAAGCTGGAAAAGATCACGTTCAAACGCGTCGATGCGGATACGCTCGACAAACTGATCGACACCGGTATTACCAGCGAAAGCGTGTTGTCGGAAGACGACCGGACGAAGCTGAAGGAAGTCTTCGAGCAAACGCTGAATGACAAGTCGCTGACGGTGAGTGTAGACGCGCAACCAATTGACGAACTGCCGGTGACGATTACGATGCCGGAGTTTCTGCGCCGGATGAAGGACATGTCGGCCTTGTCGGGTGAGCGGAACATGTTCGGGGCCATGCCCGGCGGCTATAACGTGGTCGTGAATGCCAACCACCCGCTTGCCGCCCGTGTGCTGGCCGAAACCGATACGACTACGCAGCAGGCCCTGGCCAAGCAATTGTACGACCTGGCTCTGCTGGCCCAGAATATGCTGACCGGTGCCGAACTGACCGCCTTTGTGAAGCGGACGGTAGCAGGATTGTAAGAAAGTATCAGGGGGTAATTCTGTCATCCTGAAGCATGAAGGATCTTAGCTACCCAATCGCTAAGATCCTTCATGCTTCAGGATGACAGAATTACCCCGTTTATTTGTTCAATCCTCTAAAAATCGCGGTCAAGGATCATCACCGTACCCCGTTTTTCGGGCTGGTCAGGGGCCGGTCGAATCACAAATTGGTAAACTCCCTGCTCCACGGGTTGCCCCCGGTAACGGCCATCCCACGGCTCGCGGTACCCCGGCGAATCCAGCACTACTTCGCCCCACCGATTGTAAACCCGCACCACACACTGTGGAAAAGCCCCCACGCCCGTCAGTTGCCAAGTGTCGTTCTGTCCATCGCCGTTGGGCGTAAAGGCCGTGGGTACAAACAGCCCCGGTAATACCTCGATTAGCACCTCGGCAGATAGTGGACAAAGTCCATTCTGGCTAACCGTCAGGCGATAGGTCGTGGTCTGTTCCGGCTGTATGGTGATGGCCGCACCTGTCGGCGAAATCAGTCCGGTTATCGGTTCCCAGGCGTAGGTCAACCCCGGTCCGGAGGGTCCCTGCAAAACGACTCGCCCCCCCGCAATAATGGTCTGACTGCCACCCAGATCAGGCGTCGGTACGTTCAGCACGTTCACCACCCGACTGGTATCGCCCCGACAACCCGCCGAACTCACGACACTGTACGTTACGGTATAACTGCCCGGCCCGACCAGTTTAGGATTGAACAGGTTACCTGCAACACCCAATCCGCCAAATGTGCCGCCGGTGGGTGTTCCGCGCATAGGAACGGGCGCAGCGATAGTGCCGCAAACGGGGGGTATGGAATCCAGAACCGGATGCGGGCGTGGATTCACCAACGCCGGTGCCGACGCAAGGCTGCACGCCGAATCGCGGACGGTCAGTAGATACGTACCGGCCAGCGCATTGGGTATGCCGGGCGTGGCCGCAATAAATTGCCCGTCCCGCTGCCAGACGTAGGTTAGACTACCCGGCGACTGCACCACGACCGCACTCAACGAATTACCGTCGCACAAAGCAGAACCGGGTACTGTAGCCCGGATAACTGCTTGTTGTAGCGGGTCATTTACGATGTTTATCGAGTCGAGCGCGGTACAGCCGGTGGCCTCGCTGAAAAGTTTCAACGTGTATCGCCCTGCTTTACTGGCCGTGTACAGGGCCGATGCGGCACCGGGCTGGTCTGCACCGTTCAGTGCCCATTTGTACTGCAAACCCGGCCCGGTGTTGGCCTGTAATGCCACTGTTTTTTGCGGACAAAGCAGTGTATCCACCGCGTTGATGTGGGCCAGGGGCGAAGGTTTCAACGTAAGTACGAAGGTGTCCGACACCGAATCGCGGGTGCAGACGGTGGCAAAACTTTTGAGTACCGTGTAGTCGCCGGGTTGGGTGGCCCGCAGTGTCTGTTTGGTTTCGCCGGGCAGGTTATAGCCGTTCACCCGCCACTGGTAATTGAACGCCGGATTCGATTCCGTGCCCAGCAGCGCGAAACTACCAGCACAAAACTCAACCGGTGATGGACCAGCCGGGCCAAGTGCCGCAACAACGGGCTTGGGCGGTACCTGTGGCGAACAGTCGACGACCAGAATCTGGTGGTCGCGCCGAACCTCACCAATTTTCTGCAATGCACCACCCGCGTCGGGTCTGAATTCCTCACAAAGTACCGTAAAGGCGTATAAACCGATCCGGTCGGGCCGGACGGTGAGTACCCCCGATGCACTGATTTGGAGGGCCGGATTGCCGGTGATGGCCCGGTTGGCGCTATAACCCGATTGCCAGGGCAGCACCCGGTACGGGGGCGAGGCCGGGGAATTGGCGAAGCCGACCGGTTTGTAAATGTTGTCGTTGTAGGGCGTTACGAGCGAATACCGCAGTTGATCGCCATCGGCATCGGTTGCCCGGAAGGCCAGCGAGAAGGGCTTATCCACGCAGATGTATTCGGCGTTGGGCGTCAGAAATACCGGTGACGAATTGCGGAAATACTGGCCGTTTTGCCGGAGTGCCGGAAACGACAGGTAATAAATCATGCCCCTGGTTTGGGGTAAATCCACATTGGTGACGTTCTGGTTGCGGCAACAGGTTTCCCAGACGATGTAATACCCCGCCGGGTCATCGAAAAGGGCCGGATCAAGCTGTACCGGGCTGGAATAGCGGATTTCGGAAGTTTCCAGCCCCCGCGACCGGGCACAGGCCGGGTTGGCATACACCAGCCCCAACCGCCGACCAAGCTTAAGGACATAGTCACCCATTAGCTTATGGTCGCGCTGCCGGAAAACGGATACGGTAATGGTCGGGTTGATGGTGGCTTCCGGTCCCTTGCTGGCATCGTCGATGTAAAGATTCAGGCTAAGCTGAAACTGACCGGGCTTCGTCAGCGCAACCAGTTCAATATTGCCCCCGGCAATGTGCGACGCAATCGCTGCCCGACAAAAACCACACAACAGCAACAGGATTCGGAGACCACTCTTCATAACGTGTTGATTATTGTACGAAAAATACAACTTCTCACCCGTTACTGATACCGGTGTACCGTAATTCGTTGGAACGCGGGCGTTATTTTAACGTTGTCCATTTTTAGTACGGGAAGCCGAATCACTGAAGCGGGCTGCGAGGGTAGCCGATGCTTTGCCTTTGGTGAACCAGACAACCCGCTTGCTCATCAGTCGGCTGAGCATAAACAGCAGAATCAAGACAATTACAACGAATGCAAACAAGGGTACCACTATCGTTAGCACCGACAGCCCGACCGAAGCCACGTTTTCGGTAGATGATACGACCGGATTGGCCAGTCCGCCGGTTGTTGCTGTAGATCCCAGTCGCAGCAGGCTCGTACCCGCCTGAATCAGCCCGGCCGACCCTCCGCCCAGCATCAGACCCAGGCCCCAGTTGAGAATAGGACTGTCTATTTTCAGGAACGATGCACTCAGAATGGTACCGGCAACAATGGCAGCAGGGGCGGCAATGGTGTCCAGGGCGTTGTCGAGCCATGGAATGTAGTAGGCACCCAGTTCAAACACGGTAGCAACGCCAAGCACCAGCAGGCCGGGCCAACTGTTTAGCCACTCGACGCCCGACAGGGAACCGATGTACCCCATTTTCTGGCCCAGGGCGGCTATAAACAGGGGTACGAATACCCGAAAGCCGCAGCAGGCTGCCAGTCCAATGCCTAAGCAGGCACTCATCATCCATTCCCAATTCATCCTGCCGGTCGTTTAGTCGGTGTTCAACCAATCATTTTCAGTGTAACCAGCAACGGCGGGGTCTGGTTATGATACTGACCGTTGGGTTGGCCGGTAAATTATGGCCTGAAAAAGGAACGGCGAAAACTCAAACCTTTTTTTGGCTGTTACCCGACCAGTATACGCTTCTATTTGTAAGATTTTTCCTGTGAACGAAGAACAAAAAAGCGGGCAGATATTCGACTGGGCCACCCTCCGCCGACTTTACGACTTTGTCCGTCCTTATCAGGCCCGTTTTTACGCGCTGGTGGCCATCATTATGGTTGCGGCCGTTTTAGCCCCCATTACTCCGTTACTCATCCGCCGTACCATCGACACTGATATTGGTTCCGGCGACTACAATGGGCTGGCCCTGATGCTCGCGCTGATGATATCGGTACTGGTGTTGCAGGCATTTATCCAGTTCCTGAACACGTATTTGTCGGGCTGGCTGGGGCAGCACGTCATCCGGGATGTTCGGATTCAACTGTATAGCAAAGTCCTGCATCTGCGGCTCAAGTTTTTCGACAATACGCCCATCGGTAGGCTGGTCACCCGTACTATATCGGACGTAGAAACGCTGGCAGATGTATTTTCGGAAGGCATGGCCGCCATTGCGGGCGATATTCTGCAACTGATTCTGATCATCGCCGTGATGTTTTATACCGACTGGAAATTAGCGGCCATCAGCCTGTCGACGGTGCCGATTATGCTGCTCAGTACGTACGTGTTCAAAGAAAAAATCAAGGACTCGTTCAATGAAGTGCGGTCGGCGGTGGCGAACCTGAACTCGTTTGTGCAGGAACACATCACGGGCATGAACATCGTCCAGATTTTTGGCAGCGAGAAAATCGAAGCCGAGAAGTTTGGTAAAATCAACGCCCAGCACCGCGACGCCAACATCCGGTCCATCTGGTATTACTCCGTTTATTTTCCGGTAGCCGACATCATTTCGGCGGCTGGTACAGGCTTAGTGGTCTGGTACGGTGCCCGTAATATCCTGAGTGCCGATGTGTCGTTCGGGACCGTTACGGCGTTCGTGATGTTTATCAACCTGTTTTTTCGACCCATCCGTATGCTGGCCGACCGGATCAATACCCTGCAAATGGGCATTGTCAGCACCGACCGTATCCTGAAACTCTTAGACAGCGACGATTACACGGTCAACAACGGCACCTATGCCCCGCCGACGCTGAACGGCAACGTCGAGTTTCAGGATGTATGGTTTGCCTACAACGACGAAAACTGGGTGCTGCGCGATATTTCGTTCCGCGTAACCGAGGGCGAAACGGTCGCGTTTGTGGGAGCCACCGGGGCGGGTAAATCATCCATCATTAACCTGCTGAGCCGGTTTTATGACATCAACAAAGGCCAAATTCTGGTCGATGGCGTCGATGTGAAGCAGTACGAACTGGGCATGTTGCGGCACAATATCGGTGTGGTGTTGCAGGACGTGTTTCTGTTTTCGGACACCATCGAGCAAAACATCACCCTCGGCGACAAAACCATTACCCGCGAAAAAGTAATCGAAGCATCAAAATTAGTGGGGGTACATGACTTCATCGAACGGCTGCCGGGCGGCTACGACTACAACGTCATGGAGCGGGGCGCAACCCTGTCCGTCGGGCAGCGGCAGTTGATTTCGTTCGTGCGGGCGATGGTGCATGACCCTAAAATCATTGTGCTGGACGAGGCCACCTCATCGGTCGATACCGAAACCGAAGAACTGATTCAGGCGGCCATCGACAAGCTGATGAAGGGCCGCACGGCCATTGTGATTGCGCACCGGCTCTCGACCATTCAGAAAGCGGATAACATCATCGTGGTCGACAAGGGGCGGATTATGGAGCAGGGCAACCACGAGGAACTGCTGCAACGCGAAGGATTTTACGCCAACCTCTACCGGATGCAGTACAAGGAAGTAGTATAAGTTAACTATCATTCCACGCAAAAAAGCCTCTATACAGCAAATAGAGGCTTTTTTGCGTGGAAGATTCGGCTCATGAATACGAAACTGACGATGCCATTACCGGTGACGAGGTCATTGTGTCGGCAATTTTAGCTACTGAAACAATCAGGGTGGCTAAAGCTTCGTTGGACGGTTCGTCCACCATGATAACCCAGTCGGTAGCGGTTACTTCGTGGGTTTTGTGG
This sequence comes from Cytophagales bacterium, assembly GCA_038327655.1. Classification (GTDB taxonomy): domain Bacteria; phylum Bacteroidota; class Bacteroidia; order Cytophagales; family Spirosomataceae; genus JBBQLG01. The sequence continues at coordinate 1,618 of JBBQLG010000166.1, read as the reverse complement.
CCAATGGGGTTATGCACTACCTGGTCGGTCGCTTCCCGGTGGGAGGGCGTAATATTGATCAGTTCGCCTTGCTTAAAGGAAGGCACGAAACTAAAATAACCACTGGCCACAATAACGCCCTCCTTGCTTTCGGCGGCAGGCTCATAAAAAATCACTTTCAGGTTTTCAGGGTCTTTACTCATTATCGTTTCGTTGATTAGATACGTATCCCTAACCGGTTTCGGGGCCGAACTGTTAGATGTCCCCGCTGGGATCAGCACCCGTTGTGCCTTCGGTAACCACAGTTTGTTCGTTGCCTACTACCAGTGTGCTGCCTGGTAAATCACCGCCCGACTCGTTGAAGGGATAAGCGGTTGAATTGGCCAGATCGTCCGGCTTAGCTGCATCTGCTTTTAGACTCATACCTTGCTGCTGGTTCGGGTCAGCTTGATGAATGCCGTCCTCGTCGGCGGTGGGACCATGCCTTACCCGACTGGGTTTGGGCTAAACGGGCTGGTTTTTTATACATGAGTGATTTATTTTTACGGTACAGCCCAAAACGAAGCCGACTTCCCGACACGGCAACAGGCTGGTTAGCATTCCCAATAGACTGACTAACAAAACGGTGTCTGCTGCTGCGTTCGGTTTCATTCCGTTTCCTGATTGACGCGACCCGGAAATATCAGATTATTAGCTATTTTTACAGTTAGCCTTCGCGGCCAATACCCGACAACAGCCCGATTGATTAACGAGTATGCAGCAGTATCAGATTAATGCCTCCGCGATTGCCAGCGAGGATTTTGGCGATGAAGTTATCATCGTAAATATGGCGCAGGGCAATTACTACAGCCTGCGCGACACCGGAGCGTTTATCTGGCAGGGAGTCGCTGCCAACCTATCGACCACCGCCCTGACCGACCGTCTCACTACCCATTATGCCATCGGCGAAGCGGAAGCGCCGGGAATTATCGACGCCTTCCTGAAGCAGTTGGCCACCGAGTCGCTGCTTCTGCCCGCCGATCCTCCGGCCAGTAATTCGACGGAACCGGTACCGGCTGTCGGCGAGAAACGGCCGTTTGTGGTGCCCCTGCTGGAAGTGTTTACCGATATGCAGGACCTGCTGCTGGTCGACCCCATCCACGACGTAAACGCCGATACAGGCTGGCCCGCTAAAAAATAGTCTGGTATGCACACTGTTACGGCGGATGCCTTCGACGCTTTTGCTGCCTCCTGTATTGATCGCTGTAGGGTTGACAACGTTGCGCTAACGGGCCGGTTGTTCGATTTTGGCGGCTGCCGGCTGGCGGTACAGTTTCTGGGACAGACCGAACCCGCTTTTTTTACCGATGCCATTGCCCACCGGGAGCAGCCGGACGGTACCCTGCCGCCCGACCTGACGGTCTACGTCGCTGACGGGTACGCAACCGGCATGACCCTGCCCCGCCCGCCCTGGAACTGGCATCAGGTAGATGAACATGGCATGGTAACGGCCATCGACCCGGCGCAGGGATACGTCAACTACCAAAGTGACCACGAAACGCTGCTGCTGCTTGACTACGCGCGCAGCCGTGCTTTAGTCTGGGTGGCCGACGCGCGGCAGTTGCCGGAGTGGGAGCGGAGCTTTCCGTTTCGGATGCTG
>JBBQLG010000165.1:0-12854 GCA_038327655.1 Cytophagales bacterium | reverse complement strand
GGGGGGCAGATAGACCCGTACAATACTGGCTTTTTTGTTGATGACGTGGTCTATAAAGCCGGGATCCTGGTGCGTAAACCCGTTGTGATCCTGCCGCCAGACGGTGGAGGTGAGCAGGTAATTCAGTGAGGCAATATCGGCACGCCAAGGCAGTTCTGCGCACGTTTTCAGCCATTTGGCGTGCTGGTTAAACATCGAGTCGATGATATGAATGAAGGCTTCGTAGCTGTTAAACAGACCGTGCCGGCCCGTCAGCAGGTAGCCTTCCAGCCAGCCTTCGCACTGGTGTTCGCTGAGCATTTCCATCACGCTGCCCGAGGGAGCCAGAAACTGGTCATTCACCTCCGTCGCGGTATCCCACTGCCGGTTGGTGGCTTCAAAGACAGCATCCAGTTTATTGGATAGTGTCTCGTCGGGACCAAATACCCGGAAATTGCGTGGGTCCTGATTCATCCGGATCACATCGCGCAGGAATTTGCCGACGGTAAACGTATCGCTAACCTCGATAGCACCGGGGGCCGGTACAGCGACAGCATAATTGCCAAAGTCGGGGAGGTGCAATCCTTTGAGCAACAACCCGCCGTTGGCCTGCGGATTGGCGCCCATGCGCCGGGAGCCGGTGGGGGCAAGCGCAGCCAGTTCGGGTATTAGCCGCCCCTGTTCATCGAAAAGCTCGTCGGGTTTGTAGCTTCGAAGCCAGCCTTCCAGTTGGGCCAGATGCGCCGGGGGCGTCGTCGCCGATACGGCCAGCGGGACCTGGTGGGCCCGGAACGTGCCTTCGTTGGGCCGACCGTCCACCTCTTTGGGACCTGTCCAGCCCTTCGGTGATTTCAGGACAATCACTGGCCAGTGCGGACGGGTTACATGCGTCTGCGTCCGGGCATTTTCCTGAATCTGTTTGATTTGGGTAATGGCCGCATCCAGCGTACCCGCCATCAACTGGTGCATGGGTTCGGGTTCGTTGCCTTCCACGTAAAGGGGCGTCCAGCCATAGCCGCGCAGCAACTGGTCCAGCTCCTCATGGCTGATGCGGGCCAGCACCGTGGGGTTGGAAATTTTATAGCCATTCAGGTGCAGAATGGGCAACACAACACCGTCGGTTAGTGGATTCAGGAATTTGTTGGAATGCCAGGCCGTGGCCAGCGGGCCGGTTTCAGCTTCTCCATCGCCAACGACACAAGCCACGATCAGTTCCGGATTGTCGAAAACAGCACCAAAGGCATGGCTCAGCGAGTAACCCAGTTCACCCCCTTCGTGAATCGAGCCGGGCGTTTGGGGCGACGCATGGCTGGAAATGCCACCGGGAAAGGAGAACTGCGTAAATAGTTTTTTTAAGCCGGCCTCATCGGGACTGATGTGAGGGTACACCTCACTGTAGGTACCTTCCAGGTACGTATTGGCCACCACCGCCGGACCGCCGTGGCCGGGGCCGGAGATGTAAATCATGTCGAGGTCAAAATTTTTGATGACCCGGTTCAGGTGCGCATAGATGAAATTCTGGCCCGGTGTGGTGCCCCAGTGGCCCAGCAGCATGTGTTTGATGTGCTCCACTACCAGCGGTTCGCGCAGCAACGGATTGTCGTGCAGATAAATCTGGCCGACGGAGATGTAGTTAGCCGCCCGCCAGTAGGCGTTGATGCGTTGATAGTCTTCGGGCGATAAGGGGGTATCCGTTCGGGTTTCCGTTTGCGGGGGTAACGTGTCAATTGCGTCCATTTTCTTTCGATTTTTTTGGTTAATGGCTGTATTCAGTCGTTGTACCCATCAGTCGGTAGACCGTTTGGGCCATCATTTTCTCCTCGTCGGTCGGAATGACCCGCACCGTAACCCGGCTCGCATCGGTCGAAATCACGGTTGCGTTGGCCACATTTCGTTGGTCATCCAGATTAATGCCTAAAAAGGCCAGTCCCTGACAAATACGCGCCCTGACTTCGGGGGCGTGTTCGCCGATGCCGCCCGAAAACACGAGTGTTTCCAGCCCACCCAGCACAGCGACAAAGGCCCCGATATACTTTTTGATCTGGTAGCAGAAGAGGTCAACGGCCTCAGCCGCCCGGACATCGTCGGCCTGTCGGGCGAGCAAATCCTGCATATCAGAACTGGTTTCCGAGATGCCGAGTAGGCCCGATTCGTGATTGATCAGGTGGTTAAATTGCGCGGGCGTCAACGTCTCCGATTGCAGCAGGTACCCCGCCACGCCCGGATCGAGGTCGCCCGGCCGGGTACTCATCGGCACCCCACCAGTGGGGGTAAAGCCCATGCTCGTATCGATGCTTTTTCCATCGCAAACGGCGGCCAGACTCGCTCCGCTGCCCAGATGGGCCAGAATAACCCGCCCATGGGCAACCTCATCACCAGCCAGTCGGGCGAGTTCGTCCAGCAAATAGGCGTACGACAGGCCATGAAACCCATAACGCCGGATGCCTTTGGCATCGAACCGCCGGGGAATGGGCAGGAGTTGGGCCACGCGTGGCATGGTGCGGTGAAAAGCCGTATCGAAACAGGCAATCTGAAGCAGCTTCGGATGCCGCTTCCCGATAGTTTCGATCAGCTCGATTTCGGCGGGCAGGTGATCGGGATCATAGGCACTGATCCGGCGAAGTGCGGCGATCAGTTCGGGGGTAATCCGCTCAGGCTCGGTATGTTCCATGCCGTGTACCACCCGGTGGCCCACGGCGTTGATACGATTGAAAATGGGTTGTTTTTCGAGCCAGTCAATCAGGGCATTCACCGCCGATGTAAAATCGTGGGCATCTACTGGTATGGTGTCTGGCTGTTGGGTAATCGGGTCGGTAAACGTCAGTTTGGTATTCGGCTGGCCAATCCGGTCGATGTAGCCCGAGAGCCCCCGTGTCAGCGATTCTCCTCTGTCATAGATCGCAAACTTGATGCTTGATGAGCCGCCGTTGATCGTAAATATATATTGGTTTCTTTGGGTCATAGCAACGTGGTATAGTGGTATCGCGTGAAACCAACCGAAGCCAGTCCGGCGCAGGTAGCGGCATAATCGACATGGCAAATTCCCTGAATACAGAGCCCTTCGGCCACGCTCACGAACATGGGTTGATCGTCGATGTAGAGCACCTGACTAGGGGGCACCTGGGCAATGTCGAGGGCGATCCGGAAGATGTCGGCGTCGGGCTTTCGGAAATGAACGAAGGCCGACGAAATGAAGAAGTCCACAAATTCCGCTAAACCGAAGGTGTTAATCCGGTGCGCGTTCAGCTCCTGACCTTCATTGCTCACCACCGCTATTTTCAGCCGGCAGGTTTTTTTCAATTGCCGGATCAGGGCAATCATATCCGGGTAGGGCTTCGACTGCACAAACACAAACGCCCGGAAGGTGTCCATCGTGAACGACCGGGATTCGTAAAAGATGACCCGACTAAGGTACTCGTTCAGGGTGAGCTTGACCACCTCGTAGGTATCGAAGATTAGATGGTGCCGCGCTTCCAGTTCTGCCAGATCCAGACCGAACGTATCGGCAGCTAGTTTCCGGGACTCATAGCCCCAGCCATTAGTCAGCAACACGCCCCCGATGTCCACAAACAAGGTCGTAATGGCCGGCTCTTCCGCCGATTGGTTTATCATTTTTTCAGGCAAAATAGCGGATTATGTAGCGTACGCCCCTAGCCTGCAAACTCGATGAGAATGGCCCGTACCCGGGCGGGGATCGGAAGGCGGGGAGAGTATCGGGCGAGATACCCACCATCAACCGGGTAATACGATCCGGTAACAAAAGAGGCTTTATCAGAACTGAGCCAGATGACCAGTTCGGCGACTTCCTCCGCCTTACCCAACCGACCGATTGGATGCAGGCTGATAAGTTGTTGTTTCGTCTCTGGGGGTAACTGATTCAGCAACGGCGTGTCGATGTAGCCGGGGCCGACGGCATTAATCCGAATGCCCTTTGTTGCGTATTCGAGCGCGGCGGTCTGCGTCAACCCCACCATGCCATGTTTTGCGGTTGCATAACCCGGAGAAAATGGTGTACCAACCTGACCCAGGATCGAGGCCATGTTGACGACCACTCCCGCGCCCTGCTCCAGCATGACCGCTAATTCGTACTTCAGGCAGAAAAAAACGCTATTGAGGTTTACGTTGATGATCTGCTGCCAGCCCTCCAGACTGTAATCGGCGGTCATATTCAGCTCACCACCAATGCCCGCATTGTTGCAGGCGATATCCAGCGAGCCAAACATCGACACGGTTTCCTTCACGAGTTGCTGACACTGAGCCGGAACGCCGACGTCGGCTTTAATGAACCCCGCGTTTGCGCCGCCCGCTCTCAGTTGGTCCACCACCTGCTGCCCCTGCACGTCGTCTACATCAGACACCATTACCTTGGCCCCGTGCTGACCATAAAGCAGGGCAACGGCCTTGCCAATTCCTGAAGCGGCCCCGGTTACCAGTGCCGTTTTGCCTTCTAAGTCCTTGTCCATAAAAAATCCAATCGTTGAAGGAGAAAAATGATCGTTAACTAACCGGCCACTGTCGATCAGCCGAAGCGGTGTAGTCGTTGTTCAATAGCCGCTGTATCGGGATCAGCCGACAGACCGTATCCATTGACCAAAATGCCCTTAACCCGGTAGAAATCCGACGAAAGGGCATATAGAATAGATTCGTCGTCAGGATTGGTTGCCCCTTCGAATCGATAAACAGCATCGACCCGGTAAGCATCCGGATCGAGCCAGAGTGCATTATTTTCCTGGCGATTTAGGTCTTCAGTATAGCCCTGGCCTTTGAGCTGGTTGATAACCTGAGTCAGCGTATCGGGTGATTCTGTCATAATGCAGATAGCGTGAGGACTTAACTTCATTATTGAGCATAGGCTACGTTTGCGAGATCACCAAGGCGTTGGGGTTGGTCGGTATGGCCATCATCGTAAAGCGTCAATACGGGTATCGGTGGTGTATAGGTGCGCGATGCCCAGGTCAGTGCGCTTGTGTCGTCTTTTAGGGCTGGAATCATCACCAAAAGATTAACCTGACGCTTAGCCAGATACAGATCGATGCCTTCGCTGGCTGTGGTTGCCTTCAGGTGACTGATATTCGGGTCAACAGGAGCCAGAAATTTCCGGATATGAAGTTCCTGCTCCGCCAGAATAGCGTTCTTATCGGGTACGTCGATGGCCAACAGGGTAAGGTCAGCCCCCTTGAGCGTCACCACATCTTTCAGCGGACCAAGCAATTTGGCGTTTTTCAGCCGGGCAAAGTCAGTAGCCAGTACCACCCGACGGACGGTACTCGCGAGGACATTGACGGGCACGACCAGCACATTGGCTTTCAGTTGGCGGGTCAGGGCGACAGCACAATGGCCAAACAAGGTACTGGTCCCGTCTTTTTGAGACCCCATCACGACGTAATCATACGGCTCCCTGTCAAGTGATTTTCCGATTATATCGAGCCAGGCCCCCGGACAGACCGCTGAACGATAGGTATGCCAGTCTGTAGTAGCCTCCCGACGTAGCTGGATCAGGATAGCGTTTAGCTGATCGGCATAAGGGGTGTGGGACGCTCCGTGGCAGTAAATCGGACTGTAGGCAGCCGTAGACTCCGGGGGGTAGACGCAGAGCAGGTGAAAATCGGTAACGGTATCGCTGAAGAACGAGCGGGCATAGTCGAGCGCATGGCGGGAGGCTTCCGTAAAGTCGGTTAGCAGTAGTAGTTTTTTCATGAATTCAGCGTTATTGATAAGGAAAACGAACGAATCAGCCGACATGGCGGCTGGCGCTATCATCGACTTGCGAATGGGATTGTCCCATACCAAATCACTGGCTTGTTGGCGTTGCCTGCGGCCTACCTGTTGTCAAGACCCGGATACCCGTAAACGGAATAAGGCCTTTTTGGCATAAAAAGCGCTATTCCGTTTACGGGTATCCGGGCAATTTAAGCGGCCACTGCCAACCCGCTCCGCTTTGACTCCATACCCAGCGCCTCTCTTGCCCGACCTACCTCGTCGGCTGTGCCATGGGCAATCAGCATAAATTTTCCGGTCTTGATCTCCATTTCATAGTCAATGATGCTGTCTTTAGGAATGCCCAGGCTCACCAGGGCGGCACCTATCGCACTCAATCCACCGAGTGCAACAGCCCCTTCGAGGGCGCCTATCAGCGAAGCCACAAACGGACCCGCAATCAGCAATGGCCCGATACCAGGAACCAGAAAAAAGTCTGACCCGAAGAGCAAGCCCCACAGACCACCCAAGAAGGCACCCTGGCTTCCCCACGCCTTCATTCGATCACCGATGTTGTAATACCCAACGACGTTTTCATCCGTGGGGTAGTCTTTACCAACAATCGACAGCTTTCTCATGTCGTAGCCTGCCTGCTGTAGTCTACTAATGGCTGCCTCGGCCAAATCGTGGCTGCTGTAGACGGCCACCGTAGCCTGTTGATCATTCATGATTGTCCTGAGTAATTGGGGAATTAATTTATTGTCCTGTTAGGAAACCTGAAGGTTGCCCGTGAACGGATTTAACCCACGATTCCGTCGTCCACTACGTGGGTTAGTGATCCCCGACACCCGACCAGCGAACCAGCCCGTTAGCGGAGTCTACCGTACCCAGCACGGGTGCCTGGGATCGGTCGATATAATAGCGGATAAGCGGTACTAACCGGGCCTGCGTCAGTTTACCAAGCAGGTGACGACTACCCAAAAAAAGCGTGGGGGTAGTCACGACGCCGTCCAGCCAACCCTGCTTTACATCGGCCCGAATGCGTTGTTTCAGCGTTGCATCATGCATGTCGTTACAGAATACGGTCAGATCCAGGCCTAACGATGATGCCAATGCCGATACAGAATGGAGCGAGACGGGAGCAAGGGCCGTATGGGCAAACAAGGCCCGGTGCATGGCCCAGTACTGATCCTGTCGTCGGGCAGCCTCGGCTGCCAACGCCATCAGCAGCGCCGACGGATTCCCTGGCTCCGGGGAGTGCCGGAACATGTGGCAAATATCGTCCCCGAATTGCGGCAGCGTAGTTGCCAGCAGTGGCTGAAGGGCCCGGCAGAGGGAGCAACTGAAGTCGCCATACTCGATTAAGTGGAGCGGGTAACTAGGGCGATTTATGGGGATGATCGTTCTCATGGACTTTTGTATTAGATTCATGTCAGTGTGTTCAGCTAAAATCGGGAGAAAACCCCGCCCTGCTCAACCTTTACATGTACGTTGTCTTTGGGAACCTTCCAACTCGCACGTAAAGAGCATTGAGGACTTCAGTGGCGATTGCGATGTCAGCTTTTCGCCAGATACCAACAAATTTGACGTCGGTCTTTTCGACCACCGCTTTCATACCACCTACATTTTAGTGGCAGCTTCCGCTTTTGATTTCTTGGCCTAGCTGTCCACCGTTCCCCTCAGGGTGACCACGCCATCTTTGGCCGTTACGCCAATCTCGGCGGCATTCAGCAGAGGCTCCCATTTGATGGCAGCCTGAACGTCTTTTTGAAGGGTTTCGTTGGTTGTCATACTCATTGGATTTATTTAGTTAGTAACACTGTAAATTTACTCCTCCTGCAATCGGCGACCTATGAGCAGTATCAGTGCCTGACATGATGGTTATCGGCCAATAGTCGAATAAAAGTACAGGCCGACAGCGACTGTTTTTATGACTATCGTCAAATCGGATTATGATAACTAATTGCTTTACAGGGCCTTCATCCTGTCTTGTGTTGGGCCTGGGCGTGCGGCTTTCTCATCTCTCAAACCAGCTTTTAGGCTAAAAGCTGGTAAGCACTCAACAGTAGTCGGGTCGAGGTTTCAGGTGGGTACGTTTCTCGATATGGAGCAGGAACACTTGTCTGGTTGGCTATGAGTTACTTAAAAAACGAGACAGCCCATTTGCTGAACGGTTTACTGTTTTCAGCGATATGCACTGGTCGCGGACATATTGCCTGTACTATGCTTTTACGCTTATCTTCTGGACCAACAGACAGGACAAAAGTGGAATTAGGTCTTGAACAGCGCGTTGATTCAGGCCACGATCCCGTAGCTCATCCAGACCGTGACGAAACAAACTCGACACCTGACGGCTTACCGAGTCAACAACCCGACGAGGGAAGGCGATACCTTTCCTAATCAACCACACCCCCGTTTCGATAGCCCAAATCAGACTTATCGACAAGATGAGCAGCAAAGTGCTTAGTCGGCAATGCGCTTGTAGCCGACATGCTTCCGGATCAAAGCCCCGCGACTAGTAAGCAACGAATAACGTTGCAACGTGAGGCAGCTAACTCAGCAAATGAAAAAAGATATTTAATCGAAATTAATACATAGCCGCATTACTACTCGACGATGGATTGGGGATATATCTGCCGGATTAACTGGCCAACCGATTTATGCCCGGTGTTGATCGTAAGCAGTTTCAGCGCATTCAACCGGTAGATAATGCTGAACTAATACCACTGGCATTCATAGGCTGCAAAGCAGAGTTTATCCAACGAAGTAAAAAGTCCCTAAAGACAGGAAAGGGCGTATGTAGATGTTTACAGCTTTACACGGCTTTGGCGATTTTCCAGTACACGGTGGCTGTCCCCGACCCAGCATAGTGCATCACAGTGGGTGCGTAACTCCGACATAAGTATGTAACGGATTGGTGTATTGATCTGCCTGATGGATGGTCGGGGCAGTTGCATTCCAACCTCTTTTTGGCGACTATCGGGTACAACTAAGTATAATGTTGTCGCTTGATCAGGAAGCGATCATGCCAAATCCGTCAGGCGTAGGAGGCCGGAATAAATCGAGGTGCTTTGCTCTCCTTCGAATTCACAAATAAGGCGGCCCGTACCTTTTTCCAGCCAGATAATATCAATCAGGCTAATCATCTGACTCGTTTCGGGCGAAACCGGCAGGGTTGGGAGAGAGGGAAGACTCAGAAACGAAAAGGACTGACCGTTGTACTGCCGGGACATATCGTTTCGGGCGGCTACCACGTCATATCCTAATGCCCGCCCGATGATCAACAGGTGAAACTGCATCGCACTGTGCGTCTGATCTACCTGGGCTTCGTCGACTACAGCTTTATGCCTGCTTCTGAAGTTTTTCCCGGTCAGCGGCTGACTGCTCATTCAGGCCCGGTACTAACAGATTCCCGGCCCCTACCTCAAACAACAAACCCGATACGGTACCCAAATCGTTAGGAAGTCCGTGCCGATAGTCAATGTTTACCGCCAGTAGCCTATCCCGAATGGCCAGGTATTCCGACCACGACCCCAGCTTTCGCCGTTCATTAAACAGCCGGTTGTAACCGTTGATAATGGCCGTGTTGAACGACGGTACCCAGGTCGGGTGCAGGAGTAGACGATGCTCGCCACGGCTGGCCCCAGCCCTTTGATCTAATAGGCAACGAGCCGATTGATCTCCTGAATAATGGCTTCAGGTTTGGTCGCTTTCAAAAAGCAGTCAAGAAACTGCCCGAACCGGGTCGCCGGAGCGATACCACTTGTGGTCCTGATTCTCGTAAATATCCGGGATGCACAGTTTGGGTTTCCAGTAAAACGGGTGGGAGGCCCCCGCGAAAATCTGCTTTTACTCCGTACTACAGCTCAATACAAACTCCTGTGAACTGCCTTTGAAGTCGTTAGGAAATGTACCGTCTTTGATACTGCTGACGACCTGCAACACCCCGCTTCGTATCGAGCGGAAAGCCTTTGGTTGGTCCTCGTAGTGCAAAAGCCAGCTTTGGTAAGTCAGGTCTGGGTTCGCTTAATACTCGTTAATCAGACGGGTGAAGGCATCAGTATTCAATATCGGTTTCTAGAGAGGAAATGAAAATCTAAAGTGGCTAATGATTCGCTGTTTACCAAAAAGGAACAAACGGTTAGGCCCTGTTAGAGGCCAAAACCCGGAAATTTTGTAAGTAGACGCGTATAATCTTGCAAAAACTACGGTCAATTACACCCGGTTATAAGTCCGACTGAAATACAGTCGGACTTTTTTATTCAACGTTACACCAGTTATGTCAACCCAATCAAAACTCATTGTTCTTGGTTGTTGTGCCAGTTTGCTAGCCTGTGCGCCCGGTAAGCCCGTTACCTCGGAACCGCGCCAGGAAATTTCGTACATCCGGGGACCCTACAATGCCGCCTTCTTTCGTCGGCATGGCCCCTCCGAAGCCTACTCGGCGGGCTTCCATTACCACCACGGTAAGGAACATGACGTCTTAGTACTGACTCCACTGGCCGACCGGGAAAAAGCCGATGCCGACTTCGATGCCAGTGTGTTCGACTTCGTCAAAAACCAAAAATCGAGGGTTGGGCCTACTATGGCTCTTTACGGTCCTTACACGGCACGGCTGGCCTGGAAACTCTACCGAACCATCGACTGGACGCACCAGCACCACGAGCAGACCTACGACATCATGGCCAGTCAGCGCGTACCCTGGGACAAGAAAAAAGAATGGACCGACCGGGCCGTGAAATACTACCTGGAGCGCAACAAAGCCGTAGCCCGCAGTGTGGCTCCGCTCGACATTACCATGCGCCGGGCAGCCACGATGATGAAGCCGTATTTCACCTATTACCGGAACTTCTACCCCAAGTCCAACTCGCAAGCGTGGGTGGCGCACTGGTGGCACCCGGCCGTTTATGAAGCTCAGATTATTAAAGGCAACGCCGATGGTGGGCAGGAAGCGGCTATCAAGGAAGTCAACCGGATTATGTTCGATGAGGTCTACAACAACCGGCCAAAGCGGATGGTGCTGAGCCGGGAAATCATGCCCCGCTATTCGCGGATGTCGCCCGAATCGGCCAACATCTTCGATAACCTGCATATGCTGCATGGCCTGGCCTACGATATCCTGAGCTATGAGGGATGGACCCAGGAACAGCAGCGAGAAGAACTCTACCGCGTAATCGATGCCATGAGTTATCAGCCCGGTGACGAGAAGTACGTCCGCAAATTTGATATTCCTTACCCCGATGTAGACCCGCGAAAATACCCCGACTGGATGGCGAGTTCGGAAGGGTCGATGTCGACAATCATGAACGAGATGATGGCCGAGATGATGCCCATGATGATGCCCGACCTCAGCCCGGAAATGAAAGAAAAGGTAATGAATCAGTTTCAGATGAAGATGCGGCCCGGCATGGAACCCGGTGAAATCGAAGGCTCCCTGCACGATGCGCTGATGAAACTACTGCCCGGCATGACGATGATGCCCGGTGCGATGGATGCCGGTAAAACCCCGGAAATGATGCGCGAGACGATGCTGAAAGGCTGGCAGGAAAAGCACGGCAACATGCCCGATGTAGAACCCTACCCCATGCAGAAAGACCCCGGTTTGTCCGCTATCAACCAGTAAACGACTCAACGATACTCCGATGAAAAACACCTATAAGCCGGGTCCATTGACCCATGCTCTTCCCTGGTTGCTTGTTTTAGCCCTCATGCTGAGCGCAGGAGCAGCGCAGGCGCAGTCCGATTTTATGAACCTGGAAAACAACTTCGGCGTGCGGCTGGAAGATGCCTATGCCACTGCCCACCGGAATCGGGAAGCCCAGACGTACGTTCGTTACGAACGCGATGCCAAAGGCCGAAATACAACCCTGCTGGTACCAGCATTGGAGATTGGTCCGTTTCGGAATACGCAGTTTTCGGTGGCCGTACCCATTCGGACGGGTAATGGCGACCGGACCGGGACTGGTAATATCGAAGTATCAGGGCTGTATAATTTTAATACTGAAGGGTTGTACTTGCCAGCGGTGTCCCTGGCGGCTCAGGCCGATATACCGACCGGCCTGGAGAGTAGCGGACTGGACTATACCCTGCGCTTTGCCGCGACCAAGACCATCACCCGGATGCGCCCAACCCGCATCCATGCCAACGTGCGGTACACCCGCAACGCGCAGCCATCGACCCGCCGCGAGGGCAACGAACTGATGACCGAACGCGCTGAACGGTGGGTCGGTATCGTGGGGATATCGACCCGGCTGGCTCCCCAAACGCTGGTAGTTGTCGATTTCATTGGGGAGCAGTTTCGACTGGCAGGCGAGATGGGTAACTCGGTCGAACTTGGTTTCCGGCGACAGATGAACCCCCGGCTGGTGATGTCGCTGGGCGGTACGGCGGGCCTCGGCGAGCAGGCTCCACCGTTTCGGGCAAACGTTGGTTTGCAGCAAGCTTTTTAATCAAAACAACAATATGGAAGAAATGCCAAAAGGAAGTTACCGGACGTTCGTGCTTATGCTGGCGGTGTCCTACGTAGTCATGTTCAGCGTCATGTATTTGAACATCGACCAGCTTAGCCACCTGTATTTCGGGCTGACCCGCTTCTACATGACGGCGCTGATGATTACCCCGATGGCCCTGATCATGCTGGGGTTCATGGGTATGATGTACAAAAATAAGCAGACCAATAGGCTAATTATCGGGATTAGTATAGCCGTCTTTATTGGGGTATTTGTACTCATGCGAACGCAGACATTCGTGGGTGATGCCCAGTACATGCGGGCCATGATACCGCACCACTCTTCGGCGATTTTGTTCAGTCAGGAAGCCAACCTGAAAGACCCCGAAGTGCAGAAACTGGCGCGGGGTATCATTGAATCGCAGAAGCGCGAAATTGCCGAAATGAAAGCGATACTGGCCCGCCTGGATAAATAACCACGTACAGTGAATGAATCCGCCCCACTAAACTATTCAATAGTGGGGCGGATTCATTCACTGTACAAAACATCAATCAGGTCTTGGTATCGGTTCGGCTTTGTACCCTGCCCGTTCAACGGCTTTTTTGATCGCTTCGCCAACGCGGGTGTCTGTCGTCTGCACGGTCAGGATTTTGTCCGGGCTGCTGGTGTCCACGTTCCAGCCGTCCACTTGCTCAATATCGTTGAGAAACGGGGTGACGGTGGCGATGC
>JBBQLG010000164.1:0-12901 GCA_038327655.1 Cytophagales bacterium | reverse complement strand
GTTTGAGACGTTAGAAGCGGCTCAGGATTGTGTGGAAGCGGTGCTGGAGACGTACTTTGAACAGCCGCAAAAAGTGTGTCAGTTAGCTGCTTATCCTTACATTGTCGATACGTCATCACCAGTTTAATTTAGTATAAGGACTTTCGTTGATGGGTAAAGTTTGTCACGGTGAGACTTAGAAGCAGTTTGAGTTAAACGCTCAAGCCCTGTAAGGGCGACCTGTTAATAGAAATTAATACATTCAATTGTGTCAAGCGCCGTAGGTGCGGCCTCTCTGATTGGGATTAGGGCGCACCTACGGCGCTTGACCGATGCCAACGTCTGTGTTCTATTGATAGGCCACCCCTATGGGGTTGACGGGACTAACTCAGACAACTTTTTACAAAAGTACGATATCATTGGCATTGGCGACCTCGACGTTTTGTTCGCGCAAACGCGTTAGCAATTCGCCCGACGACAGCCGGGTTCGCGCTACGGCAACGGGATTGCCGGTTTCGTCCAGAATCTCGATTACTTCGCCGGTTTCAAACTCACCCGGCACCGATTTTACCCCCACAGCCAGCAGACTCCGTCGTTGCTGCAACGCCCGTACCGCCCCCGCATCGACCACTAAACGCCCGGTGACCAAACTGCCGCTGCCCATCCACCGGTTGCGGGCTGACAGACCATTTTCGTTGGCCGTAAAGACGGTGCCCGTTTCGCCCCGCAGGGCCTGACCGATGGCGTCAGGTGTGTTCAGACCGAAAATAACGACCCGGATGCCCATGCGCGTGGCCAGTTTGGCGAAGGTCAGCTTAGACGCCATCCCGCCCAGTCCCAGCGACGATTTATCGGTCCGCACCACGCCGAAAACCGACTCATCGAACCGGGTAACCTGCCGGATAATCTGCCCGTCGCTGCCCAGTAACCCGCCGACCGAGGTGCAGAGCATGAGGGCTTCGGCTCCGAACCCCACGGCGATGAGGGTAGCTAACTCATCGTTATCGGAAAATTTGAGTTCGCGGTTGCTGACTACGTCGTTCTCGTTGGCAATCGGGATAATGCCGTTGGCCCAGAGTTCGTCGTAGGTTTGTTTGAGTTGCAGAAACTGATCGCGGCTGGCGAAGTGGTGGCGTTCGCACAGGCTTTGCGCCACGGCGATGCCATACACGGCGAAGAAACGACTGTAGATACCAATTAGGAGTGGGTTGCCCACAGCGGCTGCGGCTTTGCGCTGCGTGAGGTCACCCCGGTAGTCGCGGATCAGGGCCTGCCCGGCCCCCACCGCCCCCGACGATACCAGTACGATGCGGTAGTGCGGTTGCAGGGCCGACACCTGCCGGGCAATATCAACCAGAACGGGTTCATTGGGTTCGCCGGTGGGCCTGGTAATCGACGCTGTGCCGAATTTAAGGACGAGTACGGGTTTAGTCATATTTTGTTAGTGGGCCGTAGTTAGTGGGTAGTGGTTGGTGATTCTCCGACGGGAACTGCCAACCACTACCCACCAACCACTAAATGCTTTACTCTCCCGCGTGATTCCTGAAAAGGTGTTCCAGCTTAGGTTCGGTGAAACGGGCCTTTTGGCGGAGTGCGTTTTTGAGCAGTTTCAGGTACTCCGGTTTGGGAATTTCAATGGCCCCGAACCGCCGGACATTGTCGTTGATGAATTGTGTATCGAGCAGCCCGAACCGTTGTTCCCGCAGCAGCAGCACTAAGTAATGAAACGCCACTTTAGACGCATTGCTGACGTGATGAAACATCGACTCGCCGAAGAAGGCTGACCCAAGCGATACACCGTACAGACCACCCACAAGGCAGCCATTTTCGTAGGTTTCCACGCTGTGGGCCAGGCCCATGCGGTGCAGATCAGTATATGCCTCAACAATTTCGTCCGAAATCCAGGTGCTGTCATCGTCCGACCGGGGGGCTGCGCAGTACCGCATTACCTGCTCGAAGTTCGTATTGATGCGGACTTCAAACTGGCATTTGTTCAGCACCGGCCGCAGCGATTTAGCTGGTTTATAGGTGTCTAAGGGGATAATAGCACGGGGATCAGGAGAATACCAGTAAAGGGTATCGTCGGCATCGGCCATGGGAAAGATGCCGTTCAGGTAACCATAAATAAGGTCGTCGGCGGTGAGCTTATGCATAGGGGCGAGGAAACCGGTGACTGACAAATATATAGAAAAACCGATGGACAAAGGCAGGCATTTCTTGCCGACACGTCAATGGAATACTAACTGCTGACGAACCATTTCTAAAAAAAAGCGTTAGATCATTGCACGTGCAGGACGATTTATCTAACATTGTCCCACAAAGTAGTCACACGAACGGCAACGATGGTCAATCCGGTTTACATACCGACCTTTTTTCACACAACGCCCTTTAGCCGGAGGCCCGTAAGGGTCATTTAATTCTGTTTGCCCACGCGGCAAACGCACCTCGCTGTTCTCCCCAATCAACGTATTTAATTTTCACTGACCGATGCGGATCGAAACGTCTCCGCTTGAGGCAACTGTTGTTTACGACAGCCGTTTCCCGAAAAACGACAATGATTAGCCAGGAAGTAGTCAACGATCAATACATTGTTCAGGTTGCCGATGAGAATTATCTCCGGCTGGCCGACACCATCTGTAAGGAAATGGAGCGGAGCGCACAGGCCCGGGGTACCGGTATTGCCAAGCGTTCGCCCATTTACATTATGGAGAAAATGCTGGAAGGCAAGGCCATCATCGCCACCACGCTAACCGGCGAGTGGGTCGGGTTCTGCTACATCGAAACGTGGGAACACGGCAAGTTTGTGGCCAATTCGGGCCTGATCGTCCACCCCGACCACCGTAAAAGCGGCATTGCTACGCGCATCAAAAACCGGGCATTCGACCTCTCGCGGAGCCGCTACCCCGACGCCAAAATCATCGGCCTGACGACCAATCTGGCCGTGATGAAGATCAACTCCGACCTGGGTTACGAGCCGGTGACATTCAGTGAGTTACCCGCCGATGATGCCTTCTGGAAAGGCTGTTCGAGCTGTGTGAACTATGACATTCTGACCCGCACCGAGCGCAAACACTGCCTGTGCACCGGAATGCTCTACAACCCCGAAGAGAAGAAACAGGAAGAAGAGAAGCCGGATGGGCGGAATTTTCTGAAAGAATCCAGACTATACGAACGCTGGATGCGGTTCAAACAGTCCGTGCTGCTGCGCATTCAGGACCGGCAAAAGCACCGGAAGCCGGAGCAGGAGATGGAAGCCGTATAAGTCTGCCGGTTATGCCGGTTGCGAAAAACATCCCGTCTGGCGGTTCGTCGGGCGGGATGTTTTATGTTTGTATCCTAAAAATAGATTGATCAATGGCTCAAAAAGTGGTGCTGGCCTTTAGTGGCGGTTTGGATACTTCGTTCTGCGTGAAATACCTGACCGAAGACCGGGGATACGAGGTGTACTCGGTACTGGTCGACACCGGTGGTTTTTCCGAAGCAGACCTTCAGGCGGTGGAAAATCGGGCGTATTCGCTGGGGGTAAAATCGCATGTGACGGTCACGAAAACAGACGATTATTACCAGAAATGCCTGAAGTTTCTGGTGTACGGCAACGTGCTGAAAAATAATACGTATCCGCTTTGCGTCAGTGCCGAACGGATCTTTCAGGCCATCGCCGTTGCCGAATATGCCAAAGAAATCGGAGCAACGGCCATTGCCCACGGTTCCACCGGCGCGGGCAACGATCAGGTTCGGTTCGACATGGCGTTCCGTATTATCATGCCTGAGGCCGAAGTTATTACGCCCATCCGCGACATGAAACTGTCCCGCGAAGCCGAAATCGAGTACCTCAAAGCAAAAGGGGTAGAGCAGGAGTGGCACAAGGCGGCTTACTCGATCAATAAAGGCCTGTGGGGTACGTCGGTAGGAGGAAAGGAGACGCTGACCTCCGACCAGTTCCTGCCCGAATCCGCCTGGCCCACGCAGGTGAGCAAAACCGAGCCGGAGACGGTTACCCTGCACTTTACCCACGGCGAACTGACGGGTATCGGCGAGGAAATACTCACGCCCGTCGAAGCGATTCAGAAACTGACCGAACTGGCGGGGCCGTTTGGCATCGGCCGCGACATCCACATTGGTGATACCATCATCGGTATCAAAGGTCGGGTTGGGTTCGAGGCTCCGGCCCCGCTGATTATCATCAAGGCGCACCACACGCTCGAAAAACACGTATTGGTGAAGTGGCAGCAATACTGGAAAGAACAGCTTGGCAACTGGTACGGTACCATGCTCCACGAGGGGCAGTTTATGGACCCGGTCATGCGCAACATCGAAACGTTCCTGGCCGATACCCAAACCCACGTTACGGGAAAGGTGCACGTGCTGCTGGCACCGTATCGCTTTCAGGTGCTGGGCATCGAGTCAGAGTACGATTTGATGTCGGCGAAATTTGGCTCGTATGGGGAGATGAACAACGCCTGGACGGGTGACGACGTACGGGGTTTCTCGAAAGTGGCCTCGAATCAGGTCATGATTTACGAAAAAGTAAGCGGTCATGATTATTAAGGCCATTTCTAACCGCAGCGCATGAAAATCAACATTGGCATTATTGGTGGCGCGGGCTACACCGGGGGCGAACTGCTGCGGATTCTGCTAAACCATCCGTTTGCGCATGTCGCGTTTGTTCACAGCAAGAGTCAGGCGGGGAAGCTGGTGTATACGACGCATACCGACCTGCTGGGCGATACGGACCTGACGTTTTCGGGTGAAGACATAGCATCGCTGCTGGCAACCGAACAACCCCAGGCCGATCCTATCGATGTCTTGTTTCTCTGCTCCGGCCACGGCGAATCGGCCCGGTTTATGGCCAAATATGACTTGTCGGACAACATCATCGTGATCGACCTGAGCACCGATTTTCGTGATGAATCGGAGGACTTTGTGTATGGCCTGCCCGAATTGCAGCGGACACGTATTCGCGAAGGGTCGCGGATTGCCAACCCCGGCTGTTTTGCCACGAGTATTCAACTGGCGTTGCTGCCCTTAGCCGATGCCGGTTTGCTGACCGATGCCATCCACATCAGTGCCGTAACGGGGTCGACGGGGGCGGGGCAGTCGCTGTCACCAACGACGCATTTCTCGTGGCGCAACAACAACCTGTCCATTTATAAAGCTTTTACGCATCAGCACCTGAGCGAAATCCGGCAGAGCCTGGTGCAGTTGCAGTCCGGCTTCGATGAGCCAATCAATTTTGTGCCCTACCGGGGCGACTTCGCGCGGGGCATCATGGCGAACGTGTACACCCAATACGCCGGTACGCTGGACGATGCGAAAATACTGTTTGCCGAATATTATTCTTCCCATCCGTTCACCCACCTCAGCGATGCCCCCGTCGACATCAAACAGGTGGTGAATACCAACAAGTGTCTGTTGCACCTGGAAAAACACGACGACCAACTGCTGATTACGAGCGTGATCGACAACCTCACCAAAGGCGCATCGGGGCAGGCCGTGCAGAACATGAACCTACTCTTTGGCCTGCCGGAAGACACAGGCCTGCGCCTGAAAGCGGTGGCGTTTTAATACAAGAGCGGAACGGGCAATCGCCTGATTAAGTACTACCCCTGCATGGACTGCACCCGTGGCTGATGAACCTTGTAGCGGGAAACGTTTATCTCATCTGATGCCGATTTTCAGCCCAAATGCCTGATAGGCTTTTTTAGCAACATCTGTACTTACTGCTGAAAACGCACGTAGACGATGGCTGCTTTTGGCACGAACTAACCCGCAAGAGATGCTTAAGTCGCCGGATAATCCACCGTAACCGGCCCCAAATCACGCAGAAATCGTGACCCACGGTGTTCGCTGGGGGAAGCACACACCTTGTTGAGGACACAAACAAGGGTGGAAAGCGGGAAAAATCTTATTTTTAAGGTTAGTGTGCCCCGTTTTCGATAGCATAAAATCCAACGGTAGTCATGCGCGTGTCCAGAGTCGGCCCGCACTATTTTATGAATTAACGGGCGTCCTACTCAATTTTAGAGCTAACTGATTATCTTTCAGGGCTATAAGCTTAACTCCCGCACTCATGAAATTAAACCTACTCGTTACAGGCGTTTTACTATGCGTTTGCCTGATCACCCAGGCCCAGCCTAAACCGGCCCTGAGTTGGAAAGCGGTAGCCACCTGGAAAGATATTACGAGCGGCAGTACCCAGATCTCGCCCGATGGTAAATGGTTCGTATACGCAATGGCTCCTACCGAAGGCGACGGCGAATTAATTGTGCAGAAAATAGCCGACTCAACGCGGTACACCTACCCCATCGGCTCGGCCACGGTTACGCCCGAGGTGAAATTCTCGGATGATGGACGCTGGCTCGTGTATATCGTTTCGCCGACCTACAAAGACCAACTGGCAGCCGCCAAACCGGGTGGCAAACCCCTCCCGAAAAAAGCCGTGCTGATTGACCTGGCCCCGAACCGGAAAACCGAATTCGAGCGGGTTAAAGCGGTTGCGTTCAACGGCGAAAAGGCGTCTCACCTGGCCCTGTCGCTGGCTCCGCTAACCACTGCTCCCGCGAGTACGACCGGCAGCGATGCCGTACGGGGGACTGACCTGTTGTTGTACGACCTCACCACCGGCAAAACCCAGAACATCGGTAACGTGGCCGATATGGCTTTCGATAAAAAAGGCAACTGGCTGGCCCTCAACATTGATGCCTTCGGTCAGTCGGGCAATGGGTTGCTGCTCCGCAACATGACCACCGGCGTAATGCTGACGATGGACAGCGATAAAGCCCGTTACCAATCGCTCGCCTGGACCGAACCGGGCGACGGGTTGGCACTGCTCAAGGGAGTGAAAGAGGAGGCCTTTAAAAACGAACGATTCAGTGTGCTCGGCATCCGTAACCTGGCCGGTATGCCCGAGCTAATTACCTACAACCCCAAAGCCGACAGTGTTGCTTTCCCGAAGCAAATGACCATCAGTCCCAACCGGGTACCTGCCTGGTCGGAAGACCTGAGCCGCCTGTTTTTTGGGGTGCATAAGCTGGAAGCCGCTTCTAAAAGCAAAGGCAGGGTGGTAGCCAAAGCGGATACCATCAAAGCACCCCGGCCCGACCAGTGGCTCAAACTCCGGTCCGACACGACCATTAAATCGCTGGATGACCTCCAGAAAACACTCGCCCGGCTCAAAACGGACAGCGATAAAACCAGTGCGGATAAAAAAGACGACCCGGACAAACCGGAGGTAACCATCTGGCACTGGCAGGACAAACGCCTGCAGTCGCGCCAGCAGGTGCAGGAAAAGGAAGACAAAAATTTTAGCTTTCTGGGCATGTACGAGGTGGCGACCAAAAAATTCACCCAGTTGGCCGACAGCAGCGTTCGGGTCGTAGCCGTAGCGCCCAAAGCACAGTTTGCCCTGGGTCGCGATGAGTCCAGCTACGAACTCGAAGCCAATCTCACCGATCAGACCTACGCGGATATTTACCTCTATACCCTGAAAACGGGTCAGCGCACCAAAATTCTGACCAACCATTACCTGCCCGGCCGGGCGGGCTACAGCCTGCAATCCTCGCCCGACGGACGGAAGTTTCTGTACTGGGAAAGCCCTCATTTTCATGTTTACGACATGACTACCCGGTCGGAGCGGGCGATTACCAGCGGGATTCCTGCTTCCTTTATCAATACCGATGTCGATATAAACCAGAAAACACCCCCGCATCAAGTTATTGGCTGGTCGAGCGACAGTAAATGGGTGCTTCTGAGCGATGGCTGGGACATTTGGCAGTTGCCCGCCGACGCAACCGATGGCCGGGGGAAGGCGATGGTGGCCATTAACCTGACTCAGAATGGTAAACGGGACAAAATACGCTACCAAACCCGGTTCGTGGTTGATCCCGACGAGAAGGGTATTGACCTGAAACAGCCAATTTTTGTGCGGATGTACGGCGAATGGACCAAAAAGAGCGGCATTGCCCGCATCGACAACGGTAAACCGACGGTACTGAACTGGGCCGATGCGTCGGTGGGGAATCTGAGCAAAGCCAAAAAAGCTCCGGTTTACGCCTTCAGCCGCGAAACGTTCACCCAGCCGCGTACTTTTTACGTCAGCCCAAATACAAGCTTAACCGCCGAAAAACCAGTCACTCCCAACCCGTCGCCCATCGGTCAGTATGCCTGGTCGCCGGGCGTGAAACTGGTTGATTACGTGAGCGACAAGGGTGATTCGTTACAGGGAGCACTGTTTCTGCCAGCGGGATATGAACCCGGCAAAAAATACCCCACCATTGTGTACTACTACGAAAAACTCTCGCAAACCCTGCACAACTACGTGCGGCCCAATTATTCGGGAACGGGCTGGAATCCATCGGTTTACACCTCGCAGGGCTACGCCGTATTCATCCCCGATATCGTCTACAAACTGAACGATCCCGGTATGTCGGCCGTCTGGTGCGTGTTGCCGGGGGTGAAAGCGGCTCTAAAAACGGGGGTGATCGACGAAAAAAACATGGGCATTCACGGCCATTCGTGGGGTGGCTACCAGACGAGTTTTCTCATCACCCAGACCAACCAATTTAAAGCAGCCGCAGCCGGGGCACCGCTTACCGATCTGGTGGCGATGTACAACCTGATTTACCTGAACACTGGCAATAGCAACGGCTCCATTTTTGAGGGCTCGCAGGGGCGGCTGGTGGCCCCCTGGGAAAACTGGGATGCCTACACCCGCAACTCACCCATGTACCACGTCAAAAATGTGCAGACGCCCCTGCTGATGCTGCACAACGACAAAGACGGGGCCGTTGACTTTACGCAGGGAATCGAGTTTTACAACGCCCTGCGCCGTCAGCACAAACCGGTCGTGCTGGTACAGTACAAAGGTGAAAACCACGGCCTAGCGAAACTACCCAACCGGAAGGATTACGCTGTTCGGATGCTGGAGTTTTTCGACCATCACCTCAAGGGGAAACCGGCTCCGGGCTGGCTCCAGAAGGGCATTCAGAAGCAGGAATTAGACGAACACATCGAAAAGCAGACGGCTGCTTTATCCGACCGGTAACCCTCAGGCCCGCCCTTCGCAACTCTTGTTTCCTAAGGGCGGGCCGTTGCTTACCCCATCCTCCACCGTTTATCCGAAGTAAACCGCCCGGAAAAGCAGGGGACGGCTATCTTTTAACTGTTCTCAATTCAGTGATATGCTACCAAAGACCATATACGGGGGAGGGCTGCTCACTTGCCTGCTTGTTTTTCACCACAGCATCGCCCAGCCCCCCGCTCCGAAACCGCTGCTGGGCTTCGATACCGCTCAGGCGGCTGCCCAGTACAGCCGCGAAGCCCAGTTCGACACCTACCTGAAAGCCGACAACCTGCGCGGCTGGATGAAACGGCTGTCGGCCCGGCCCCACCACGTTGGCTCGCTCTATGATCGGGAAAATGCCCTGTTTATGGCGTCGCTGTTCAAATCGTGGGGCTACGATACCCGCATCGACACGTCGTACGTCCTGTTCCCCACGCCCAAACTGCGGCTGCTCGAACTGGTGGCGCCCACGTCATTCCGGGCCAGCCTGACCGAAGCACCCCTGAAAGAAGACGCTGTTGGGTTACAGACCCGTGAACAACTGCCGCCTTACAACTGCTTTTCGCCGGATGGCGACGTGACAGCCGATCTGGTCTTTGCTAACTATGGCCTCCCAGGTGACTATGACGAACTCGAACGGCACGGCATCGACGTAAAAGGCAAAATTGTGCTGGTTAAATACGGCAACTCCTGGCGGGGGATCAAGCCGAAAGTAGCCGCCGAGCGAGGGGCCATCGGCTGCATCATCTATTCCGACCCCAAAGATGACGGCTACGCGCAGGGCGACGTCTATCCCAAAGGGGCTTTCAAAAATGAAACGATGGTGCAGCGCGGCTCCGTACTCGACATCCCCGTTGCCCCCGGCGACCCGCTCACCCCCGGCTATGGGGCCACGAAGGACGCCAAACGGCTCGCGTACACGGCGGCACCGACCATTCTGAAAATCCCGGTGCTGCCCATTTCCTACGCCGATGCCCTTCCGTTGCTGAAGGCACTGACGGGTCCGGTGGCCCCGGCGGCCTGGCGGGGTAGCCTGCCCATTCCCTACCACTTGGGTCCGGGACCGGCTAAAGTGCACCTTAAACTGGCTTTCAACTGGGTAACCGAACCGGTTTACAACGTGATCGCCCTGATGAAAGGCAGTCAATACCCCGATCAGTGGGTTATGCGCGGCAACCACCACGACGCCTGGGTAAACGGAGCCAACGACCCGGTCAGCGGCATGGTGGCCGTGCTGGAAGAAGCGCGGGCGATCAGCGAACTGGCAAAAACCGGCTGGAAACCCAAACGGACGCTGGTTTTTGCGGCCTGGGATGGTGAAGAACCGGGCTTGCTGGGATCGACCGAGTGGGTAGAAACCAACGAATCGCTCCTGAAAAAGAACGTGGTCGTGTACCTAAACACAGACAGCAATGGACGGGGCTTTCTGGGGGCGGGTGGTTCGCATACGCTCCAGGCGTTTTTCAATCAGGTCGGCCGCGATGTAATGGACCCACAAAAAAACATTCCCGTGATGGAACGGGTACGGGCTTACCTGCTGGTGACCGGCGTACCGGGAACCACCGACCGGGGCGACCTGCCCATCGAGGCCTTGGGGAGTGGGTCGGATTTCTCGCCCTTTTTGCAGCATACCGGCATCGCGTCCATGAATGTCGGTTTCGGCGGAGAAGACAATGGCGGTGAGTACCACTCGATCTACGATTCGTACGAAAATTACACCCGGTTCAAAGATCCCGACTTTACCTACGGCCTGGTGCTGGCCAAAACAATGGGTCGCTGTGTGCTGCGCATGGCCGATGCCGACATCCTGCCCTTCGACTTTCAGGGCTTCTCGACTACGGTAGCTACCTATGCCGGTGAGGTAAAAAAAGCCGCCGAAGCCATGCGGGCCGAAACCGAACGCCAGAACCGGTTTATTGCCGATAAGCGGTACGACGCCGTGGCCGACCGGCTGGAAACCTACGTGCCGCCCAAGCCCAAAGACGCCGTTCCGTACCTGAATTTTGCCCCGCTCGACAATGCGGTGGCGAAACTGGCACAAAGCACCCAGGCATATGAGTTGTCCCGGTCGGGGAGTCCGGCATTGTCGGCCGCGCAAAAGGCAGAACTGAATCAACTGCTTTACCAGAGCGAACGCTGCCTGCTCAGCGAACAGGGGTTACCCCGGCGTCCGTGGTACCGGCACCAGGTCTATGCCCCCGGCTTTTACACGGGTTATGGCGTAAAAACGCTGCCCGGCATCCGTGAGGCCATCGAAGAGCGCAAATGGGCCGAAGCCGACGAACAAATCCGGGTGACGGCCGCTACCCTCGACCGGTTCTCGGCCCAGATCGACAAAGCGGCTGCGATCAATGGTCAGGTATCGGCTAAATAATGGGGCCGCAGTAAGTCCAATTCGCCAGCTCGTTGCTACCGCCGTGTTTGATGCTCCTAATAACCTTAATAAACGAAAACACGATCCGCAGGCAGGGCATACGTACATCGACAATCGGCGCGGGCTGCTACCGTCTCCCTGGTGGCTTTGGGCTACTTCGGGTTCTGGCCACTCAAATGAGCATGGTGCCGCCTGACATTCTCGCGAATCGCCGAAAGCGACCTGTTGTCTGCCAACTCAACCGGTAGATTGAGTTGGCAGACGACTTACCCAAATAAAGCTTATTCTACACGATTACCACCCTAAACCGACCGGCATCCGGCATGAAACACGTACGTACTCTCCTGTTAACGGCTATAGCGGTCAGCCTGATTTCGGTCTGTGCATGGGCGCAGATTAGTCCGGCACCCAAAACCTACACCTACCTTTTTTACCACAAACTCGCGCCCGGCCTGACGGTGCAGGACGCGCTGCCCGTCGAACAGGAATGGAAAGCCCTCAATCAGGCCGCCGTTGACGAAGGCAACCTCATCGGCTGGTACATGATGGCCAAACAAATGAGTTCCAGCACCACCGCCGAGTATGACTACGTGACGGTAATTGCTACGACCGGCATGAACATCAAAGGGGCATCACCAACGGCGATGGCCAAACTCTACGGTGACAGCATACAGACGCGGATGGCTGATCTTCAGAAGCGCGACCGGCTACGGCTCCCGTTGCCAAGATGGAGATATGGGAAACCGTCGATGCTGCGTTTGGACTCAGTTTCGCACCGGCCAAAACACCATTGGTCATCCTTGATTTTATGAAACTCCGCGATCCCTCAGCCGACTGGACCAGCCTGGTTGCACCTCTGAAACGCCAGGCCAGTGACCGTCTAAAGCAAAATACTCTTGCCGGGTGGGATTTTTCAAAACTCGTCGTTCCGAACGGGAGCGAGAAAGGGTACAACTTAGTCACGGTGCAGCTTATGGCCGGTTTAAACGGTGTTGCAGACGCCGGTAAGCGTACGCCGTCGCCGGAGACGACAACGCTTAACCGCCAGTTTATCCACACCTTCGATACGGTACGACAGGAGGTGTTCAGAATTATGGAGTTTACGGTGCGACCCGCAACAACGGCACGATAAGCGTTTTTCGCTGGTGAAGCAGACGGGCATGACACGAACTGCCCCTTTGCCGACTCCCGGATAACGGATAGCTTCCTGAACCGACTTTTATACCTGCTTCCTGAGTTGGCTGGAGAATTTTCGGCCTCACTGGGCCATTGCCTCACTAATTTCATGCGTTGATGCTTATTTGGGTGTTTTATGCGTTCAATCTCTATAATTGCTATAGAATTAGTTAATTTGTCATTGGATGTCGTAGCACTGGTATTCAGCGTTACTGATTTACCCGTCAACGCATAAGCATCCGGCGGTAACAGGGCGACACATTGCCCGTGATTTAGCAGCAAACAGAAGGGCACTGCCCAACCAACGATAG
>JBBQLG010000163.1:0-13111 GCA_038327655.1 Cytophagales bacterium | reverse complement strand
ACCAAGTCGCTAAGATCCTTCCTCCCGCACCGGCGGACCGGTCAGGATGACAAAAGCACCCGGAATACCTAAAACGTGTATTTCAGCATCGCGCCTGAATAAAAAGTGATCTTCGGCGATGGATTATAGGCCAATGGTCGGTTATTAGCCGGGTTGGGCAGGTTCAGAAACGCCAGGGACGAGTAGGTACTGCTCAGCATATTGTCCGAACCGACGTACACATCCAGGTTAAAATGGCTGCCCAACGCACTGCGGTACCCCAGCTTGCTGTTCACGAGGGTATAGGCCTGCGCAAAGTGATTGTTGGCGAATGTAATCGGCATTTTATCGACGTACATCAGAGTTGCGTTCAGGTATAAACCGGGCCGTACCTCTACGTCGACACCCGCGTTCAACATATTCGGCGCAATCCCCGACTCTTTCAGACCCGTGTAATTCACCGTTTTGGTGTCGCTGTTATTGTCGCTCCTGTAATCCTTGTAGAAGAAATCGCTGTAGGTGTACGACAGAAACGGACGGATCAGCGATACGGCACCCGTTTGCGGCCGGTACGCATACTGAACGGCCAGTTCCAGCCCGTTGTGCTGCACCTTACCCGCGTTTGTCGAGATCGTGTACGCGGGCAGCGTCGACGTGGCGGCAAAACTCTGCGGCACCAGTTTATCCGTCACGGCCATGTTGAAATAGGCAATTTCGTAGGTCAGCGACTTGTTCAGCAGGTTGCCTTTGCTGCCAATCTCGAAGCTGGTACCCAGTTCCGGGCGGAGGTTATAGTTCACTGCGCCTGTCTGGGCAATAACAATCTGATTGGTAGCCGGGGCCGAATACCCCTGACTCACGCTGGCGTACAGCGAGACATTGTCCGTGACCTGATAAGCTAGAGCACCCCTCGGCGACAGAATGGGCGTGAACGACTTAAACCCCGACGCATTGACATAAGCCGGTGTTGCGGTGCCGGCCCGCATGTCGGTAATGCCGTATTGGACATAGTTTAGGCCCGCACCCGCTGATAGGGTCAGTTTGGGCAGGAGTTGCAGGGCGGCCTGGGCGAAAAAACTAAACTGCATGGCCTGTACCTCCAGATCGGAGCGGAGCGCGCCCAAAATACCATTGGTAAGTCCGTAGCCTTTGGTGAAGTTAAAATTCTTCAGAAATTCACCCCCTACGCTAATTGTTGGTCGCAGCGCGCTGGCTTCGTTGAGGTACGTGAATACCGTGCGGCCCCCGAACTTGAATTTGTTGGCCTTGTTCACCCCGGCGGCAAATGGCTGGTCGATTACCTGACCGCCGACGAAGATGGTGGTCTTGTTGGCGAACTTGTCCGTAAACTGGTAGTTGTTGCCCATACCGACCCGGGCACTTTCGGTTTTGATGCTCGCATTGTTAACCACATACGCCGGGTCGGAACTTTCGGGCTGGGTGATGATGCCGAGGCTATCCAGTTCGCCCGCCAGCAAATCGTACGAATTCGTGTAGCCAACAAAGACCGACATCGACCGTTTAGCACTCATGTACGTATCGCTGGTGATCGTCAGAAAGTCCTTTTTAGACCCGCCATGCACCCGGAACCCATCGTATTTCTGGTGGCCGTAATTAATGTTCAGACTGGAATTATCGGTACCGGTTTTAATCGACGTATTCGTGCGGAATAAGCCATACGAACCGGCTAATACCTGCTGGCTGATGCTCGTTTTGCCGATGGGTGCCCGTTCGGTGTAAAGGTTGACGACCCCGCCGAGTGCATTGCCGTACGAGCTGGAGGCTGGTCCTTTCAGCACTTCGACCCGGCTGAGCGTCGTAAAGTCGATGTCGTCCAGAAACGTGGTTCCATCGGCATCCGTCAGCGGAATATCGTTCAGATACGCCTTGTAGCCGACGCCGTTGAAGTTGGTCTGGTTACCATATCCGCGAATCACGATGCGGTTACCGGCCGCAATAGTCCGCATCTCCACTTTCACGCCGGGGATGAGGTTCACGTAGTTTTGCAGACTGATCCCATTCGTGCGCTGAATGTCGCGGGTGGTAATTAATCCAACCGCTCCGGCCGTTCGCTGCACGGTCTGTGGCGTTGAGTAACCTGCTACGATAACCTCGTTCAGGTCGGTATTCGACGGGTCCAGTTCAACGGTGAATGTGCGCGTCGTGGCCTTCACGCCAACGGTTTGCGTCTGGTAGCCCACGGCCGAAATTTGCAGTTGGTCGCCCTCATTGACCGACAGGTCAAATTGCCCTTTGTCGGATGCCGTGGCCCCGCGAGTTGTGCCGCTGATCTGCACCGAAGCCCCCGGAATGGGCTGACTATTCGTTGGGTCGACCACGCGGCCGGTCACCGTTATCTGTGCATACAGACTGATGTTGAGGCCGATAACAAAAAACAGGGCAATACTATAGCGGATATAGCGTGATTTCATAAAGCGGGTTGATGATTGAAAAAATAGTATTCCTTTCGGACCGGATGTACCGATCCGATTTATCGGACTTGTAGAAACATACTTTGTCTCTACATGCTGTGGTAGCTACAACAAATTGGGGGGAGGAACAATGACAGCCAGGAGCGGAAGCCTGATGCGGGGTGCAGAATAGGCAAAAAAAGAGGATCGGTCTACCTGCCCGGCGCCGGTGATCAATGGGATGGTTACCGACGCTGGCAAGACGAACGGGCTAAACCATTTAGCCCGCTTCGTACTGGCGTCAGGTAATTGATCGGGTTGAGCGGTATCCGGGTATAGCCAGGCTGCTTCCTGCTTCAGTTCCGTTTCCGCTTCGTCACGAAAGCCGTAGATGTACAGCGTATCCGACCGGACTTCACGGTGCAGCGCATCCACCATCTGCCCCTGCCATTCGAATTCACCTTCGCTGGCCAGATAAGCATTGTGGTAGGCGAGGTCTGTCTGGGGAATGGCAATCAGAACCAGCTCGTCGATGCCGAAGTCGGTTTGATGAGCAAATGCCCACTTCGCCAGCCATTCGCGACCGTAATAATAGCCATAGAGGCTTCCCAGTACCAGCGTTGCTGTCACCAGGAGGATACGGGCTATATGAATACGGCGGTTACCCATTCATTTTGTGTTACGCTGAGGAGGGAGAATCCACTCAACCCGTTGGCCGGAGCTTGCGCTGAACCGTTGGTTTCAGGGCTTCCAGTTTTTTAAGTTGCTCGGCCAGACTTTTGGCCAGCGTGTTGTATTGCTCACCCTGTTGCTGGGTTGGTTTTGAGTCGTCGGACTCGATAAAGCCTTCCAGCGCGGTAAATTTAGTGTTCAATCGCACGGGATGGTTCGTTAAATCCTGCGTGGCTTTGGCCCGATATTGATACAGCTCGTCTTCGATGCGGAGCAACTGGTCCTTTATCTCCTTCACAGCCTGGTCATCCTGAGACCGATAGACGCTGTCTAACTGCTGCCGCATTTGCCGGATCGTCAACACACCATTACGCAATTCATTGAGTCGCTCCCGAATTTTGATGAGCATGTCGAACTGCTGCTTAAATTCTTCCGGCGTTGTTTCGATACGCGGGTCTTTCACAATCTCGAATGCCTGCGTGTAGATTTTACCATCTACCGTCAATTGAACGGTGTACTTTCCCGGCATCGCCAGCGGCCCTCTCGCCCGGCCGTGCGTAACGGAGTTTGGCAATAGAACGGGGTCGGGGTAGCGCATATCTTCCCAGACAAAAGCATTGCCACCGGCTAAAGCAGGAACGACCGGTTCTTTCCGGAGAGGAGCCGTGGGCTGACGCATTTCGGCCAGTCCCGACGAATCTTTCGGCGTGGTGGCTGACGTAGATTTTGGCGTCGATGGGGCGGTAACACTACTTTTGTACGATTTAATGACCTGGCCACTGGCGTCCAGAAACGCCAGGGAGATGGGCGTTTTAGGTTTTTCTGCCAGATAGTAAACGACCCGCACGCCGTTGGGTGGGTTCTTTCCCAACTCGCTGCCACCCGCAGGCACCGGTTTTATGGCCGGGTCCAGGCCCGCTTTGAACCGGACGGTGGGGCGGGGCTTAAACAGATGAACCGCCGACTTCTGTACGTCATCGGTGAGCTGGTGCAAAATGGTCAGGTCGTCCAGAATCCAGAAGGAGCGCCCGTGGGTAGCCGCCACCAGATCGTTATCCTGAATAGCCAGATCGTGAATCGGTACCACCGGCAGGTTCAATTGAAGCGGTTGCCAGTTTCCCCCATCGTTGAACGACACATAAATCCCTTTTTCGCCCCCGGCATACAGCAGTCCCCGCCGTTTGGGGTCTTCCCGGATTACACGCATGTAATCGTCGTTGGGAATGCCCTGCGTGATTTTCGTCCATGTTTTGCCATAATCGCTGGTCTTGTACAAATACGGATGAAAATCATCCTGCTTGTATTTCAGCGCGGCCACGTAAGCCGTACCCGGATCATGCGCCGACGCATCAATAATGCTGATTCGGGCAAAGGCCGGCATGGCTGAAGGGGTGACATTCTTCCAGGTTTTGCCATTATCAACCGACAGTTGTACATAACCGTCGTCTGAACCGGTCCATAATACACCCGCCTTTATTGGCGACTCGGTCATGGAAAAAATGGTCCCGTACCATTCCACACCCGTATTGTCCCGTTTAATGGGTCCCCAGTCTTTCCCAATTGACAGATCATCCATCGTCGGTGTTTTTTCGAGCGTGGCCGGATCGGAACGCGACAAATTAGGGCTGATGACCTGCCAGCTTGCGCCCTGGTTCAGTGATCGATGCACATACTGGGAGGTGGCATACAGCACGTTCGGATTGTGGGGAGAAACCAGAACGGGGTAGGTCCACTGAAAACGGTAGGCCAGATCGGCCGACCCGTAGCCGTACATATCGTCGGGAATAACGGACACATCTTTGAGTTGATTCGTTTTCAGATTCAGCCGGGTGAGCCAGTGGTGATTGGCGGCAAAAACCAGCGACGGGTCGTTCTTGTCGAAGGCAATGTAGCCTGACTCGCCACCGCCCACATCGTAGTTTTCGTTGGGATAAATGGCACCGTAGTCCG
Organism: Cytophagales bacterium; assembly: GCA_038327655.1. Classification (GTDB taxonomy): domain Bacteria; phylum Bacteroidota; class Bacteroidia; order Cytophagales; family Spirosomataceae; genus JBBQLG01. The sequence goes on along the minus strand of JBBQLG010000163.1, from coordinate 8,099 downwards.
AACGGCTGGGCACCGAGATCGTTGAGTTATCCTGCTGTGCCCCATACGCCCGATACGGAAATTTGTTGTCCGTAATAACGTGATATAGCTGGGCCGTGGGCTGATTGTAGATCGTCGACCACGACTTACCCCCGTCGAAGGTGACGGTACCACCGCCGTCGTTGGCCTGAATCATCCGGTTGGTATCGTTTGGGTCGATCCAGAGCTGGTGATTATCGCCGTGGGGCGGGTCCACTTTTTTGTAGGTTTTCCCGCCATCGCCCGACTTCCACATGTCGATGTTAAGTACCCAAAGCGTTTCACCGTCTTTCGGATCGGCAGCGAGGTGGTGATAATACCAGGGGCGCTGAAACAGATCGGCAAACTGACTGACGACCTGCCAGGTGGCACCGGCATCGTCGGTGCGGTAGACGCCGGTCTGTTCGTTCTCGGCTTCGATGATGGCCCAAATCCGGTTGGGTTTCGACGGCGATAACGCCAGCCCAATACGCCCTCGGTTGGTACCGGTCGGTAAGCCAGGGTGCCGGGTAATATCGGTCCAGGTCGTGCCGCCATCCGTCGATTTGTAGATTCCCGCGCCCGGGCCTGCACTGCGCACGCCCCAGGGAAACCGGCGAAACTCGAAGGTGGACGCATACAGCGTTTTAGGGTTCGCCGGATCAATGGTCAGGTCGATAGCGCCCACATTCGGATTTTTGTACAAGACCTTCTGCCAGCTTTTGCCGCCATCCTGGGTGCGGAAAACGCCCCGCTCTTCGTTCGGACCAAAGGCGTGACCGAGGGCGGCTACATACACCACATCGGGGTTGGTTGGGTCGATGATGACCTGGCCAATATGCTGGGTATCGGTCAGGCCGATGTGCTTCCAGGTCTTACCCGCATCCGTCGATTTATAGACGCCATCACCCGGTGATAGATTCCCCCGCAAGGTATGTTCGCCCATGCCCACGTAGATGATGCTGGGGTTCGACTTCGATACGGCAATGGCCCCCACCGAGCCCATCTTAAAGAAGCCATCGGAAATGTTGTGCCAGGTGATGCCCCCATTCTCCGTTTTCCAGACGCCCCCGCCGGTAGTGCCCATATAAAAAACCAGTCGCTCCGTCGGGTGACCCGCCACCGCTACCGACCTCCCCCCCCGAAAAGGGCCAATCCGCCGCCACTGCATGGCATTCCTCACCGCGGCCAGCGTCCAATCCGGGACCACGCTACCGGTTTTAGGCTGGGCGGTTACCTGGATATTGAGGAGCAGGACGGCGAAAAAGAGGAATCGAGTAAGGTGCCGCATAGGTGGGTAGTTTGAAAGAGGGATGGAATACATCGAAGCGGATTTTTGTCATTCCGACGCAGGAGGAATCTCAAGCTTGACTATTCGCAACGTTAAGATTTCTCCTGCCGTCGAAATGACAAAAACTCAGTATTACAAAAAGGCCATAACACGCCCTTACATCCCGATTCCTTTGCCGGTTTTCACCAGCTTATCGAGTTCGGTTAGTTGTTGGGTCAGGTCGGCGGAAAGCTCTTCGTACACTTTGTAGGAACCGTCGGTGGGTTTGGCATCGCCCGTTTCGACACTGCGCCAGAGCGCGGCCAGCCGGTTATTGAGTTTGATCGGGAAGTTCAGCGGGTCCTGACCGCTCTGGTTCCGGATCTGGTACAGGTTTTCTTCGATGATGCTCAGTTGCTCCTTCAGCTTTTTGTTGGCCGGATTATCGGGTTGTTTGGCCAGTTTTTCCTTGATGGCCCGAATCTGAATCACGGCCTCGTTGGCTTTACTGGTCTGATCGCGCAGTTTCATCGCCAGTTTAAACTGCTCCGACAGGTCAGCCGCCGTAATCCCTTTCAGCCGCGGATCGAGTTTGATCTCGAATGGGTGCGTGATGGTTTTACCGCCCACCGTGAGCCGTACCTGATACATACCGGGCAAGGCCAACGGACCATTGGTTGGGCGGGCACCCCACATAATAATGCCCTTGAAATCGGTGGAGCCGGGATAGCGCAAATCCCATTCAAAGCGATTCAGACCAGCCGCTGTCGTGGGCATTTTGGGTTTTGGCGGGCCTTCGTCGTCGTCGTCATCGTCTTTCTTTGGGTTCTTCGGTTTATCGCCCGTGAAGGACCGGATGAGTGTACCGGTTGCATCCAGAATATCAACTTTCACACTATCAGCCTGTTTGGCCAGATAATACTGAAAAACGGCGGGCTGCACCCGCCGAACGGCATAGTACGGTTTGAAGAAATGGACCGGCTCTTTTCCCAGACCGGCTGTAAATTCCCGCACCGGCGACACATCGTCGAGCACATAGATTGACCGGCCGTGGGTACCCACGATAATGTCTTTTTCTGTCACCTGTAGGTCGGCAATCTGGGTATCGGGCAGGTTCAGGCGTAGGGATTCCCAGGCATCGCCGTTGGTAAACGACACATAAATACCGTGTTCCGTCCCGGCATACAATAGACCCGGCCGCGTAATATCCTCCCGAATCGAGTGAACAAACGCATCCGCCCGAATGCCGGTAATGATCTTCTTCCAGGTTTTACCGTAATCGTCGGTTTTCCAGATGTAGGGGGCACGGTCGTCCATCTGGTAGCGTTTGGCGGCTACGTAGGCCGTGCCGGGTTTGGTGCGCGATGCTTCGATAATGCTGATCCGGGTATGTTTGGGCATATCGGGCGGGGTAATCTTCTGCCAGCTTTTGCCGTGGTCGCGGGTGATGTGCAGCAACCCATCGTCAGAACCGGCCCAGATCGTGTTGACGTCGTGATAGGAGGGAGCCAGCGCAAAAACGGTCCCGTAAATTTCGGGGCCGTTCATATCCATCGTGATCACGCCCCCGCTTTTTCCCAGGGTTGTGGTGTCGGCCAGCGTCAGGTCCGGGCTGATTTTGGTCCAGGTCTGCCCTTCGTTGGTGGTCATCCAGACGTGCTGCGAACACACATACAGCCGGTTCGGATCTTTGGGCGAAAACACAATGGGGAACGTCCACTGCCACCGTTCGGGCAGGGCACTGGCGGGTTCGCCGGAAAAGAAACGGGGATAGACCTGCACGTCGCGGGTTTGGCCCGTCGATCGGTCGTAGCGGGTGAGCAGGGCACCCTGGCTTCCGGCGTAAAAAATATCGGGATTTTTGGGGTCCTGGGCGATGTAGCCGCTTTCGCCACCACCCACTTCGTAGGCCCACTCGCTTTTTTTGATGCTGTTTTCCTTCGCTAAGTAATTGCCCCAGCCTTCGCTGGCTACGGCAATGGTGCTGTTGTCCTGTTGCGCCCCGGCCACCTGATACGGAAAATCAGAGGTAGTGGTGATGTGATACAGTTGGGCCGTGGGGAAATCTTCGTCCGTCCAGGTTTTGCCGCCGTTTACCGACACCGAACCGCCCCCATCGTCGGAGGTGATCATACGGGTCGAGTCCGTCGGGTCGATCCACAGATCGTGGTTATCGCCGTGGGGCACCGTGATGGCTTTGTTGAATTTCACCCCCCCATCCGTCGACTTGTAGAAGTTTACATTCAGGCAGTAGACCGTGTTTTTATCTTTCGGATCGGCGAAAATGCGCGAGTAATAAAAAGCCCGTTGCCGCAGTTTCCGCTCGTCGTTGACGTGTTTCCAGGTCATACCGGCATCATCCGAGCGATACACCCCGCCGTCTTCTGCTTCAACCACGGCCCACACCCGGTTCGGATCGGCGGGTGATACCGTTACGCCAATTTTACCGACGGTTCCTTTGGGCATTCCGGGCTTGCGGGTGAGTTCGGTCCAGGAATCACCCCCATCCGTCGATTTAAACAGGCCGGAAGCGCCCCCACCGCCCCACATTTTCCAGGGTGTGCGATACACTTCCCAAATGGAAGCATACAGCACCTTCGGGTTCGTTCGGTCGATGATGATATCGGCGGCACCGGCCTTATCGCCTTTGTATAAAACCTTTTTCCAGGTTTTACCGCCGTCGGTGGTGCGGAAAATGCCGCGCTCTTCGTTGGGGCCGTACGGATGCCCCAGGGCGGCAACGTACACAATATCGGGATTGGTCGGGTGAATACGAACCCGGGCGATGGCCTGCGTATTTGTCAGGCCGATGTTTTTCCAGGTCTTACCGGCGTCGATGGTTTTGTAGACGCCATCGCCCTGCATGATGTTTCCCCGGAATTGCGTTTCGCCGGTACCGATGTACACGACATCCGGATTGGATTCGGCAACCGCTACGGCACCCACCGACGAGCTGCGCAATTGCCCATCCGTAACGGGGTTCCAGGTCATGCCTCCATCAACGGTTTTCCAGAGACCACCACCCACGGCACCGAAGTAATACTCCTGCTTGCGCGTGGGCGACCCCGCCGACCCCAGCGAACGGCCACCCCGCGTGGGGCCGATGTTGCGCCAGGTCATGCCTTTGAACATCGAATTGGTACTGGTATCGGCTGCTATTGCCGGTTGCGCCCCAACCGAAGTAGTCAACAATGAGCGGCAGCCAATGACGAACAGGATAGCGTAGAGACGATTCATGGGTGTAAGTTGATCAATGAGGTTGTAAGCAACGTAACCGTATAAATGGCCATGCGAACGAATGCCGACCGTACGGTTTTACAAAGTAAGCGATAAGAAATTTATTCTGCCTTTCAGAGTTTTGCAGATAGTTTCGATTGTTTGGCTTTGAGTAGGCAAGCCATTTGTTTCTTTTTTACTTTTGCAGACAGAATAGACCCATCGCGAACTGGTACGCCTTCCTCTTGCCATCATCAACTAATTCAATCACCCGCTTCATGTTAATCAGAAAATTCACCCTTCTTTTTGGGGCACTGCTGGCCACCCTGCTGCTGACCCTTCCGGTGCTGGCCCAGCGAAAAGTCAAACCCGCTACTAAAACCAATGCGCTGCAATCGTCTGACAGTCTGTTTAATGGCTTGCACTGGCGCAACATCGGGCCGTTTCGCGGGGGGCGGGCGTTGGCCGTGGCCGGTCACGTGAGTCAGCCGCTCACCTACTACTTCGGGGCTACCGGCGGGGGCGTCTGGAAAACCACCGACGGTGGGGCCAACTGGACGTCTATTTCCGATAGTACGTTCAAATCCAGTTCGGTAGGTGCGATCGCGGTGGCACCGTCGGACCCCAACGTGATCTACGTGGGCATGGGTGAGTCCGACATTCGCAGCAACATTGCCAACGGCGACGGCGTCTATAAATCGACGGACGCGGGCAAAACCTGGAAACACATCGGCCTGAAACTCGCCGACGCCATCGGCACCATCGAGGTACACCCCCAAAACGCGGATGTTGCCTACGTGGCGGCTTTGGGTAATCCGTTCGCGCCTAACAAGGAGCGGGGTGTTTTCCGTACCAATGACGGGGGTAAAACCTGGAAACACATTCTGGCCAAAAACGACAGTACCGGCTCGGTCGTCGTGAAGCTCGATCCTACTAACCCATCCATCGTTTATGCGTCGACGTGGCAGGCTTACCGCAACAGCTACATGATGAGCAGCGGGGGCAAAGGCTGCGGCCTCTACAAATCGACCGACGGGGGCGATACCTGGACGGATTTGAGCAGTAAGCCGGGAATGCCCAAAGGGCTGCTGGGCAAGATTGGCATTACGGTATCGCCGGTCAATCCGAACCGGTTGTATGCCATGATCGAAAACGCGAAAGGAGGTCTGTACCGCTCCGACGACGCGGGCGACTCGTGGCAACTGATTAATGAAGACAAAAACCTCTGGCAGCGGCCGTGGTACTACATGATTCTGGCGGCTGATCCGCAGGACGAAAATGGCCTGATTGTGCTGAACGTAAACGCCCTGAAATCGTACGACGGCGGAAAGACATTTAAAACCATTGGCGTACACCACGGCGACACGCACGACATCTGGTGGAATCCGAAAAACCCGATGAACTTCATTATCGGCGACGATGGCGGGGCCGAAGTGACCTACAACGGGGGCGCTACGTTCTCCGACGTCGATTTGCCGACCTCGCAGTTTTACCACGTCAATGTCGACAACGATTTTCCGTACAACCTCTACGGAGCGCAACAGGATAACTCCTCCATCCGCATTGCCAGCCGGACCACCGATTACTCCATTGGAAAAAGTGCCTGGTACTCAGTGGCGGGTGGTGAGTCGGGCTACATCACCCCCGACCCCAACAACCCGCTCGTTACCTACGGCGGCAGCTACGACGGACTGATTACCCGCCACGACAAAGCGACGGATCAGGATCAGCGCATCAATGTCTACCCCGAATATTACATGGGTGCCCCGTCGTCGGCCCGGAAATACCGGTTTCAGTGGACGTACCCCATCGTTTTCTCTCCCCACGATAGCAAGACGCTGTTTATCACCTCGCAGTACCTGCACCGCAGCACCGACTACGGTCATTCGTGGCAGGACATCAGCCCCGACCTGACGCGTAACGACCCCAAAACGCAGGGGGACACGGGTGGTCCGATTACGAAAGACAATACCGGTGCCGAAACTTTCCCGACGATTTTCACCTTTGCCGAGTCGCCGGTCGAGAAGAACGTATTCTGGGCCGGTTCCGACGATGGCGTGATGCACATCAGCCGCGACGGGGGTAAAAGCTGGCAGAAAATTACGCCTTCGGCATCGATGCTGCCGGAGATGGCTATTATGAGCATCGTGCATCCCTCCGACCATACGGCCGGTAAGGCGTATCTGGCGGCCAAACGGTATATGTCGGGCGACAAAAAACCGTACCTGTTCAAAACAACCGATTACGGCAAAACCTGGACGAGCATTACGTCGGGCATTCCGGCGGACGAAACCTGTCACGTGGTGCGCGAAGACCCCAACAAACCGGGGTTGCTCTATGCCGGTACGGAGCGGGGCGTGTTTGTGTCGTTCAATGATGGCGGAACATGGCGGAAGTTGAGCCTCGATTTGCCCGTGACGCCTGTTCGCGATCTGCAGATTCAGAAGCGCGAGAAAGACTTAGTGATTGCTACCCACGGCCGGTCGTTCTGGATTCTGGACGACATCACGCCCCTGCACGAGATCATGGATATGGAGCAGCCCGGCAACGCTTTGCCGGGCAAGGCTGTTGGGAGTGCCCATTTGTTCAAACCACGCCACGCCTACCGGATGGAGGGTGGAGCCGGTAATCCCCGACGGGGTGGAGCCCCGCTGGATGAGGGTGAAAATGCCCAGAACGGCGTGATTACGCGGTATTACCTAAAAACTAAACCGACAAAAGAATTGAAATTAGTTTTCATGACCACGGCGGGCGACACCATCAGCGCGTACTCTAACCTGAAGGACAAAAAGGGACAGCCGCTGAAGATTGCCAGGGAGTTTTATCAGGACGAAACCGCACTACGGCCCGGTAGTGCTCCGGCGCAACCCGGTATGAACGTATTTGTCTGGGATATGCGCTACCCCGACGCGACGGCTGTGGAGGGGACCAATGTCATGTGGACGGGGCGCGGAACGGGCGCCAAAGTAGTACCGGGAACGTACAAAGTGCGGCTGCTACTGGGTGACTCATTAGTGAGTGAACAGCCCATCGAGATCCGAAAAGACCCCCGACTGTCGATTACGGCAGCCGAATACCAGGAGCAGTTCGACCTGTTGCAGAAGATCAACAACAAGCTGTCGGAAACACATAAAGCCATCAACCAGCTTCGCCAGATTCGGACGCAGATCGACAGCTACACCAAAAACGTGAAAGAGCCGAAAGCGGCCGAGAAATTCAAAAAAGCGGCTAAGCCGATGCTCGATGATCTCGATAAACTGGAATCGACCTTGATGCAGCCCAAATCCAAAGCACCGCAGGATGCGCTGGCCTACCCGATTCAGTTGAACGACAAAATGGCGGGAGTAGGGTCGGTCGTTTCCTCGGCCGATACGAAGCCCACGAAGTCGTCGTTCACGGCGTATGATGATCTGGCCAATCAAATCGACGCGGCCATTTCTAAACTCAAAGAAATCGTCAACACGCAGGTGCCCACCTTCAACCGGATGGTGACCGAGCAGCAGATTCCGGCCATTATCCCTAATTAGTGACAAAGTCAGAGGATGTGTAACCAATTGGTTATAAGGCAATTTTTGTCATCCTGACGGAGTTGTCATCCTGACGCAGGAATGATCTT
>JBBQLG010000162.1:0-13201 GCA_038327655.1 Cytophagales bacterium | reverse complement strand
GAGTTGCCGCAGCATCGCCGGCGTGTCGTCGTGGGCTAAGGCCGACAGGGGCAGGCGGTAGCGGGTCTGGTCGGGGTAGGGCACAAACGAATCGCCGACGCCGGTAAAGTTGCTGTACACGTCGATGCAGTAGCCCACATCCACGACCAGCACAAACAGCGGGCGCGGCTCGGTGGGGGGCAACGCCCGGACGTAGCCGAGGGCCTGTTGCCGGGCCGCCTGCATCATCTGCTCCCATTTGGCCGTACCGCGCAGCGCGTGGCCTTTGCGCCGTTTCTCCGGCGGCAGGCCCAGTTCGGCGCGTTCGGCTTTTTTCTGCTCATCGGGGGAATCCGTGCCCTGTTTGGTTTCCAGCACAAAGCAGCCGCGTTTGTAGAGGTCGATCCTACCTAAGGTAGGCCGCCCCGTACTGCGTTTGGGACCATCGTTGAACTCCACGGCCCGTTCGAGCACGTAGGCATCCTGAACGGGGTTATCGGTGGTGGGGTCGGGTTTCGGCACCCCGATGAGGTCGCAGAGGTCCTGCAAAAACAGGCCATAGTTGGCGCGTTCGGCGCCACCCGCCGGTTTCCAGCGGGTTTCAAAGTCGGAATAGGTCACGAGAAGGGCGAATCAGTTGGAACCGGGCTGGCTACTCCGCACCGATGTGGCGGGGATCAGGGCCGGGGCAGCAAGATAACGGAACCATCGCTACGGTGTACACCACCCGACTCCTGAATGGCGACAAGTTGCCGGAACGCGTGTTGCCGGGCCTGAAGGTCAACCGTATCGAACAACTTGTAAGTGGGCCAGTCTACGTAGGCGATGTTGTCTGCCGTCAGGAAACCACCGCCGGGCAGCTTTTCCGCATCGAGTGCCGGCACGTAAATTACCGTCAGGCTGATCGACTGGCCATCGTTGTGCTTGGGGTAGAACGTCCAGGTTAATTTCATTCAGTAAATAACGTGGATTATGGATAACTGGCCCGTAGGAAACGAACGCCGGTAGCACTAATCGGGGCTCGAACCCGCGACCCCTGCGTGACAGGCAGATATTACCTATTTTGTAAAGCCTTTGGGGCGGGTTTGGCTTCTCTTTCGTTGAAGCCGGGCTGGTTTTCCGTGAAGCCAGTTCATGAAGTCGGCGAACTTTAGCCAGTGAACAGGCGGAAAGTCAACGTTAAAAATGTCTCTGTAGTGACCATCTTCACTGATTAAGTAAAGGGCATTGGCTGCTACGTAGGCATCAATGAATTTGTCATCGTCATGGTCGCGATGCACCATGCGCCAGAAAAACGCAGGAGCAACGCGTTGAACGTTTTCGAGATTCAGCAGTTCGGATAACACGGCGTCGGCGAAGGTATTTCCGTAAAATTCGATCAGTTTCTCTTCGTATTCCTCCAAAATATCAGTCGAGATACTAGGCCATACCGCTGGTCACGTAATGCCTGGTACACCCAGTGATAGGGAGATGGGGGCAGGACAGTTGCCAGGAGTATATTCGTATCCAGCGTAACAAAGGTCATTACTTCCGGTAAGGAGTACGGATGTGTGCGTTGAGAATTGTATCCATATCCGCTGCAGTCAGCCCTTTATCCTGCCAGAGTTGGTTGCCTAATTCATCGACCTGACCCGCCAGGTAGCTGCTGAGTAATTGTTTGATATCCTGTAGTTGCTGCGCTGTTAGTGGCCGCTCGAACAGCCGAAGCAGGTTAAGTTGCGCGGCATTAAGCGGGGGAGTTGGCCGGGCTAACCCGGATGCTGTGGTCAGGGCACTTGATTTCGCTGGCATAACGGGAGATTGTTTTTGCCGGTACGAGTCGCCAGGGACGGCCGGGGTAGGCACCAAGTCGAAAAATCCCCTGTAAGTGCTTTACCTACAGGGGATTTTTGAATGTTGGCGGTCCGGACGGGGCTCGAACCCGCGACCCCCTGCGTGACAGGCAGGTATTCTAACCAACTGAACTACCGAACCATTTCTGACGCCGGTTAACGTTGCCGTCTTCCTTTATCGTGGCACAAAAGTAGAGGCTTTGGCCGTGTTAAGCAAACATTACCCCGAAAAAATATGCCTGTCCCGGCCCTTCGTCCCATTACCGGTTGATTACCAAAGCAGTACTTTGTGGAATTGTTGAAAAAACCTGACGGCTATTCCGGCGGGGACGTTCAACAAGTTTGGCGGTCCGGTAACGAACCCGTACTTTTCATACGTACTCAATTGTCTGCTCATCGTATGAAATTTTCGTCGGCTTATAGAGAAATGCTCCTCAGCGGTCTGAATGGCGTAGGTAACGACGGGTGTCGTTCCTATCCGGTGGCATCGCTGGAAATTATGCTGATGGATTACGCGCAACGCCGGGCACTGAACAAAGAAGCCGATGTTTTCCGGCAGCTTTGTCTGGTCTTCGACTGGCAGTTGACCCCGTCCCGGCAGAACCGCTACCTCCGTCAACTCCGGCAGGGACATACGCTGGTACTTACCGACCTGACGAAAACCATTCTCTGGACAAGTCAGGGGTTTATGCGGATGACCGGCTACCGACTGGCCGAAGCCATCGGGCAGCGGCCAATCATGCTGCAGGGACCGGCAACCAATCCGGCAACCACGCAGCGCATCCGGGAAAAACTGGCGCAGGCCAAAGCGGTGCGGGCTGATATGGTCAATTACCGCAAAGATGGCAGCCCCTATACCTGCCGCGTCTCCATTGCTCCACTCCGCAACCGGCGGGGCGAACTCACCCATTTTCTGGCCGTGGAGCAGGAGATTGTCTGACTAAAGACGGCTTACCCCTAAAGCCCCTACAGGGGACTTTGTCCGTGAACGAGTAAAGTCTTCTAAAAGGGCAGGGCTAGGGCTGTTAAGTTCTCGTCCGTTTACCCCCCAGTCCCTAAAGGGGGAGTACGCCGAACCGACGTTTTGCTCCCCTTTAGGGGCCGGGGGTAAGGGTTAGCTTACAAAAAGAGTCAGCATGAACATGAAAAATGCAGCACGTAACAGCCATGCCATTTGGGGAATTTAGGGGTAGGGTCGGTCAATCGTCACTATGCACCCGAAGCAAATTCCTGAGCCACTTCTTTTTGCTGAACCTTCCGTTTGCGCTCCACCCAATAGTACAGAGCCGGTAACAGTATGGGCGTAAAGAGCAGGGTGGAGGTCAGGCCACCGATGATTACCGTTGCCAGGGGGCGCTGCACGTCGGAGCCGATGCCCGATGAGGTGGCCGCCGGAATCAACCCGATAATGGCCACGACGAGCATCATCAGAATGGACCGCAGCTGGCTCACCGATGCCTTCGCAACCATCGCCCGGAGGTCTTCCGGCTGGTCGTCGGATGACCGGTTTTCGCGTTCTCGGTTAATGGCCGAGATGAGCAGTACACCCGCCATCACCGATAATCCGAACAGCGACACGAAGCCAACCCCGGCCGATACGTTGAAGTTATAGCCCCGGATGAGCAGGGCAGCAATGCCACCCGCCAGCGCGAACAGCACACAAACGATCGTCATCAGGGCGTAGCGGATGGAACTGAACAGTAAAAACAGCACCGCCAGCACAATCACCACGGTCAGCGGAATGGCGATGCCCAACTGCTTGCCTGCCCGTTCCAGGTTCTCGAACTGACCGCCGTAGCTGATGCCGTAGCCCTGCGGCAGGCGCAGCGTTTTGTCGATGCGCTGCCGGGCTTCGGCCACGAAACTGCCCTGGTCACGGCCCCGGATGTTGGTCCGCACGGTAACCAACCGTTTGCCGTCTAACCGGTAAATGTTGGTCTGCCCGTCGATGAGTTGGATGTCGGCGAGTTCACTCATCGGAATCAGCGAACCGGTGGGTGAGGGGACCTGCAAACTCCGAATGACGTCGATGTTGCTGCGGTTGGCGGGCAGGTAGCGCACCACAATGTCGTACCGCCGGGGGCCGTCGTAGAGGGTGCTGATGGCTTTTCCCCCGATGGCGGCTTCGATCATTGTTTCGATGGTCGAGACGTTGATGCCGTAGCGGGCGGCCTGCTGCCGGTTGATGTTCAGGCTCAACTGCGCCTGTGGTCCTTCCTGTTCCAACCCCGATTCCGACGCGCCGGGAATGGTTTTAACAATGGCTAAAATGCGGTCGGCTTCTTTGCGCAGCAGCGTGAGGTCGTAGCCGGTCAGGTTGATGGCTAAGTCGGAAGCTGAGCCGGTCACGATTTCGGTTACCTGGTCGATAATCGGCTGACCAAACGACAGGCTGGCACCGGGTAGTCGTTCTTCGAGTTCGCCCTTGATCTTGAGCAGCAACTGCTGTTTGGTCGTGTCGTGTACCCAGCCGTCGTAGGCTTTCAGGGCCATCAGCGTTTCGGTCCGGTTGGAGGGGAACGGGTCGGTACCGTCGTCGTTGCGGCCCGACTGCGTAATCACGCTTTCGATCTGTGGGTGGCGCGTGGCGACTTCCCGAATCACGGGTGCAATCTTCTGATCTTCGGCAATGTTGGTACCCGATGGCAGAAACGCCCGCAGGAAAATAGACCCCTCGTCGAGCGTCGGCAGAAACTCGGTACCGATTTTTAAACCAAAGCCAATCGTAATCAGCACGACGAACAGTCCCGACAGGAAAATGGCACGCGGATAATCGAGGATGCGGCCAATTAAGCGTCCATAGGCCTCGTCCAGCCGCTCGAACAGCGATTTACGACCCGGTTTTTTGGGCATTGGTTCCTCGAAACTCTTGCGGTACACGAACGTCATCATCACCGGAATCAGCGTCAGGGCGCAGAGCAGGGCACCAACTACGGCGAAACCCAGGGTGAGAGCCATGGGCGAAAAGAGTTTGCCTTCCACCCGCTGCATGGTCAGGATGGGCAGGTACGCCAGAATGATGATGAGGACGGCAAAGAATATTTCCCGTCCTACTTCGCCCGCTGCCCGGAACGTAAAGGCGACAATACCCTGCCTGCGGTCGTCGGGCCGGGCGTGGTGGTAGGCATGAATCAGGTGAGCCGCCATCACACAGGCCCCGTCCACGATGATGCCAAAGTCGATGGCCCCCAGCGAAAGCAGGTTGGCCGGAATACCCACCAGTTTCATGAGCAGGAAGGCAAACAGCAGGGCAAACGGAATCGTCAGGGCCACCACCAGCGCCGACCGCACGTCGCCCAAAAAGAGCACAAGCAGAATAATGACGATAGACAGGCCTTCGAACAGCGTGTGGGAAACGGTTTCGAGCGTGTACTTAACCAGCGTATAGCGGTCATACATCACCCGCAGTTTCACCCCTTTCGGCAGTTCATTGGCTTCCAGTTCGGTAATCCGCACTTTCAGGGCGTTCAGCACTTCGGTCGGGTTTTCGCCCCGGCGCAGCGATACAATGCCTTCCACGCCCGAATTGACGTCGATGTTTTCGGCCGGTACATTGTAGCCCAGAATACCCTGTGGCGTGGGCGGGGCGATTTCTACACTGGCCACGTCGCGGATGTAGACCGGTACGCCGTTGATGGTCGTCAGTACGATGTTCTGAATGTCTTCGGGCTGGCGGATGGCTCCCAGGCCGCGCACGGCGAAGCCCTGACCCCCCCGCGTGATGATGCCCCCCCCCGTGTTGAGGTTGTTGTTTTCGACGGCGTGAATCACGTCTTCGAGGTTGAGGTTATACTTCCGCAGCCGATCCGGGGCCGTCAGGATGTGGAACTGTTTCACCGGTCCGCCAAACGTAACGACGTCGGCCATGCCGGGCACCTGCAACAGGGCGGGGCGAATGACCCAGTCCTGCAAATCGCGCAGCTCCATCGGCGACAGGGTAGACGGAGCCTCGACTACGTAGCGGTAAATTTCCCCCACGGCGGTGGTCAGCGGACCCAGTTCGGGCGAGACATCGGGTGGCAGTTGGGCGGAGGGCAGGCGCTCCAGCACCTGCTGCCGGGCGAAATAATCGCTGGTACCATCCTCGAAACTTAACTGCACCACCGCCAGCCCGAAAATAGTGCGCGACCGCCGGGCAATGACCTTCGGCACGTTGTTCAGGGCGCGTTCGAGCGGGATGGTCACCTGCTGCTCCACTTCTTCGGCGGCACGGCCGTTGTAGGGGGCGATAACGATGACGTTGGTATCGGCAATGTCGGGGTAAGCCTCGATTTTGAGGTACTTGAATGCCACATACCCGGCCACCATCAACAGCAGGGCACCGACGATGATAGCAATCCGGTTGTGCAGCGAAGCCGCTATGAGTTTCTGAATCATGTGAGTAGGGGTCGGTGAGTAGCCGGTAGTAATTAGCGGGATAATTTATTGGCCACTAATCGCTGTCGGCTACCCACTTCAGTTAATAGCCGAAACTCAATCCTTTTAACTGCATCGTGCCCTGCGTAACGACGGAATCATTGGTGGATACGCCCCGGAATACAACGACCCGGTCGTTGATCTGCTGGCCGGACGTGATTTCGCGCCGGTCGAACTCGCGGTTGTTGCGCTGCACGAACACGTAATCTTTGCCCTGAACCGTTACGATGGCGGTTTGCGGCACCGACATAAAGTTGCCTTCCGACACGCCGAACGACACCGTCGCGAACATGCCCGCCCGGTATTTGCCCCGCTGATTGTCTAAGCTGATGCGCAGTTTGATGGTTCGCGTGGTGTTGTCGACCACGTCGCCAAACGCGTCGATGCGGCCGTTGAGCATTTCGTCGGGGTAGGCCGTGAACCGGATGGTGCAGGTATGACCAACGGTGAGTTTGTTGACCTGACTTTCGGGAATGTCGCAGATCAGCCACGCCTGACCGGGTCGGGCACGCCGGAGGGCCGCCGGATCGAACCCGCCGAGTTGCAGTTGGGTTTCGTGCTCGGCTAACTGCGAGCGTTCATTGGCTAAACTCGTGTTTTCCATCGACAACTGCGTTTGTGCTTCCAGCACTTCGCGGCCCGTAGCAGCCCCGTGTTCGGCGAGGTCTTTGGCCCGGCCCAGTTCAATCTGTTTCTGCTTGATGTTCACATTCTGAATCTGCCGGATATTGGTCTGGTGCAGACGCAACTGCGCGTAATTGTCGGTCAGCGTCGGGTCATCGAAGAGCACGAGCGGCTCACCACCGGTACCCTGAGCGGCTATTACGGTAGCTACTACATGGCCCGGTGCCTGAAAATCGGCCGACATGGCTTTGGTGCTGACGGGGGCACTGGCGAAAAACTTCAGCGTGACCGGATCGTTCGGAAACACAATCCGGTTGCCGCCGTCGAGCACTTCGGCGCGGGCAGCTGGCTCAGCGGTGGTCGTTGCCACCTTTTCCTTCGACTGGCAGGCGGTGAGTGCGGCAATAATTAACAGGAAGTAAGGTATTCGTTGCATGGTGTTAACCTCACCCCCGGCCCCTCCCGCAACGGCGGACCACCTAAAACAGAAGGGGGGGCAGGCTCGGTATTTAGTCTGAAAGTAGCTAAGTCGTCACCCCTCTCTGTCGGAGAGGGACTGCCGGTGAAGTAAGTTACTTCGCAATTTCCTGAATCTGACCGCTCGCAAAGAGCAGTTGAATCAGGGCACGGCGAAATTCGGTTTGCGTGTTTAAATATTCCTGTTGTACATCGAGCCACGAACGCTGTGCTTCCAGAAAATCGACAATGGTCGTGCCCCCCTTCAAATACGAGTACCGGACACTGGTCAGGATCTGGTTCGCCTGCGTGATGATATCGGCGTACCGGTTCAGGTTACGCTGCTGGGTCTGGTACGTGCGGTAGGCTGTTTCTACTTCGGTCCGTACCTGCTGCCGGGTGTAGGATACGACCTGTTGCGTTTGCTGTTCCAGAATCTTCGCCCGTTGAATGTTGCCCTGGTTTTTGTTGAAAAAGGCCAGGGGGAGTGTCCCGAAAAAACCAACGTACGGCACACTGTTTTGTGGGTTATAGATGGCTCCCAACTCTGGCCGGGGCACCCGCAGGGCTTCCTGCAACGTTGTGTTCCGATGCGCTACTTCAACGGCCTGCTCCGCCAGACGGACATCCGCCCGGTAGCGCAGCGCCCCGTCAATCAGCGTATCGCCCGGCGACCAGAACGTAAGGTCGTCCGTTGGTGGAATGTCTAAACTGTCGGGCGAGGCCAGGAGCCGTCTTAACCGCACCAACTGGTTGAGGTACTGTTGCTGCGTTACCTGCGACCGCAGCCGGTACTGGTCGGCCAGGAGTTGCGTCCGTAACAGATCGGTGCGGGTGATGACCTGATTGCGCAGCCGGACCTGGTTGATGGTCACCAACGTGTCGAGGGTACGCTGCGCCTGCGCGACCAGTTCGATGCTGCGCCGGGCGTTCCAGGCATCGAGCCAGTTGTTGGCCACGTCGAGCAGGAGATTGCGTTCGGCTTCGGCCACGTTCCGGCGGCTGAGTTCAACGGTTTGTTCGGCGAGGGCTACGCCTTTCTGCCGCTGCTGCGCCACGTTGACGGGTGAGGTTAACTGCCACCAGACCTGACGGTTCTGATTGTTGAGCGCACCGGTTCCTTCGGCAAACCGCGACGGACGTACCAATTGCAGGGTCTGGTTGTTGAGCAGCGGATTGGGCCGCAGGCCTGCCGTAACTACATCGGCCTGCGTGGCCTGAATATCAAACTGAGCCGCCAGCAACACGGGGTTGCGCAACCGCGCATCCCGCAGGGCCTGCTGCAGCGACAACGGACGAGGCAGCGGCTGCGCACTCAGGCTCGAAACGATAAAGAATAGAAGAATAACTACGCGAATCATACGGCAGCATGGATGCCAAAAAAGGAAATAGCTCCGTCAAAACTACATTTCCTGCGCCGATAAGGTTGATGCTATGGTTGAATTTAACCCACATTTAATTGAGTATAATTGCTTAAGCCGGTGGCTTAAAACGCCGAAAGCCGGTTGGTTGCTGGACCAATCGGCTTTCAGGAAACAGAAATGGACGGTTATACCCGGTCGTCGTCGGCGTCCTCACTGGTTAGCGCATCGTCGTCATCATCGTCGGAGCCGTCGTCTGGCGTCAGCAACTCAATAGCTCCCCCCGATTTTTCGTAGTCCGGGCCGGGGTTCAGACCCGTGGCGGTCGAGGCATCGGCATCTTCATCGTCCGGCTCCGTGTTCAGGGTGGCAAATGAACGGATGCCTGCATCGTTATTGGGAGAGCCGGGTTGGTCCATATCCGTTGAGCGGAGCGGAGCGGGTCCTGCGTGTTGGTTCATCGCGTCGATTGGCTTGGTTGTTGTAATGCCCTAAACCACTGGTCGGCCCGAATGTTTGCCGCCCGCCGGTTTCGTTGGATTCTCAATAAAAATCAAATCAAACGAATGCGTTTGTGGGTTATAATCGTAGCTCAACACCAATTAAACGAACCATGAATGCTTTTCGTCGCTTTCTGAAGTGGACCGGATGGGCCTTACTTGTGGTGCTTTCGGGTGGTTTGGCCGTCAGTTGGCTCGTGGATTTCAGGGAGGATGATCAGGCCATTGCCGATGCGTTTGCGGGGCAGTTTGTGCGTCCCGTCGTTCATCATTACACGGTGGGTGACCGGAGTATCCGGTTTGTCGAAACGGCCGCTACCGGCAAAAGCCGGTGCCAGCCAACGGTATATAACGCATCCGAAACAGCTACTGCCGTTGGGTTGGATGACCCGACCCGGCCAACCGTAATTTTTATACACGGTGCCCCCAGTTCGCTCTCGTTCTTCAACGATTTTTTCAAAGATACCACCCTGCTCAGCCGCGCCCGTTTGGTGGCCGTTGACCGGCCCGGCTACGGGTATTCTGATTTCGGCCGGGTCGAAACGTCCATCGTCCGGCAGGCGGAATTGTTGCAGCCGCTGATTGACCGCTACAAAAAATCGCGGTTTCTGATGCTGGTCGGCTCGTCGTACGGCGGGTCGGTGGTGGCGCGGCTGGCGATGAACAACCCCGCTAAACCCGGCGTTCGGGGCATCGACCATGTTGTATTCGTGTCGTCGGCACTCGGACCGGGATTGGAGCGGACGTACGGCATCAGCTACTGGATTGATAAGGCACCCATCCGCTGGTTTGTCCCTACGTTACTTCGGCTGGCCAACGACGAAAAACTGGCGCACCGCAAAGCCCTGGAAGCCATCTTGCCCGACTGGCCCAAAATCACGGCGGGGATTACGATGCTGCACGGCAAACGCGACGAACTGGTGTATCCGACGAACGTGGCCTTTGCGCAGCATCAGCTCGTTAACGCCCGTTTCAAACAGTTCATGTTGCCCGAAAGTCGGCACGACATTGTTTTCAAAAAGCGGGAGTACATGACTGATATCATCCTGAATGTATTGGCCAAACACGAACGGCTACCCGCACCGACCCGGTCAATGGTACAAGCCCGAACGGGTCATCCTGCCGAAAAGCTGGCCCTGGAAAACGTGATTTCGGTGCTGTTCAAGCTTTGAAGCAGGCAGGAACAGCGATTGGTCCACTGTCTGCGTGACAGATGTGCAAACCGGATAATGGCCATAATGCCGTATGCCTCTCTGACGCATTGTCTAACTACAAATTATGTTGATGAAGTAATCTCAGCTACACAGTTCGGAAGCTTGCTGCCAAAGAAAGAGCTACTAATTGAGCGGGAATAGAACCTTGGTAATTTAAGGGGATTTGAAGCTGTTCATTGGTATCGCAGCAGGCGATAATTTTTCCGAATGAACAGTGACAGCCAACCGCTTACTCAAATGTTTGGTTGCCTGCAAGCGGAGTTGAGTAGCTTACAGGAGCATGCCAACCAACTCGCCTGAGTTTATGAAACGATCCATTCTACTCATCACCCTAAGTCTTATCCTGACGTCGATGGTGCAGGCCCAAACGGCCGATGAAATGGCTGTGAAGTCGCTGGTAGCCAGCTTCTATGCCGCCTTTGATGCCCACGATACCAAAGCGTTTGCGGCTACATTTGCCGAGGATGCCGACTTCACGAATTGGGTCGGTCAGTCGGCACACGGACGGGCCGGGATTGAGACGTTTCACATACCGATACTCACGATCGTTTATAAGAGTGCCACTCAGAAAATAACCGATACCCAGATTCGCTTCATCCGGCCCGATGTGGCTACTGTCGACGTCCGGTCGGATGTGACGGGCAGTAAAACATTCGATGGTAAAGACGCTCCACTCATGAAATTTTTGGTGAACTGGACCGTAACCAAAGAGCAGGACGGCCACTGGTTAATTAAAGTAATGCACAACACCCGGCTGCCCGATATGGGAACACCTCCAGTCTACAAAAAATAAGAAACTGCCTGAAAACGGTTAACTGAGTATCGTAAGAAGCATGGCCATATACAGGGCCGATGCGCTGTGTAGAGGGATCGCTGACACGTTTGGGGCAGGGCCGTGCTGTTGAGAGTGTTGATCTGCCCGGAATGCTTTGCTGATTCCGGTTATAGATGTTGGCCCGCAACCGTCCGTCGGGTCGAATCCAGTATTCAGGTAAAGGTTGGGTAGATTACCCAACCTTTACCTGATTATCTCGACAACAACCAAAGCGGATTTGATCTTATTCGTTTGCGTCCAACTCAAACAGTTCTTCGACCGGCTGCTCAAAATAGCGGGCTATCCTGAGTACCAACACTGCAGAAGGAATGTACTTCCCCCGCTCAATGGCAATAACGGTCTGCCGGGAAATTGCCAGCGACTCCGCTAAAGCGGCTTGCGTAATGCCCCGGTACGCCCGGGCTAATTTGAGTTTATTCTTCACTTTCCTGACCAGTCAGCAAAAATAAACCCCCATAAAAAGTGGCCAGATAGACGATCAGGCAGATGGGAAGTACGCAAAAAACAGCAGGACTGGCACTGTAACCCCCAACCACAACCAACGCCGAAATAGCGCCAAACAGCACCGCCGAGAAGGCACTCGCCCGAATGGCAACAAGACGTTGCTGTGCGGTTCGTTCGTCCTCAATCCGTTCGGCCGAAAAAAGCCAGCCTAACAGGCCAATAGTAATGGTCAGTACTGCGGCCGTCGCACTGTGTACGTACAGAAACAGGGGTGTACTGGTTAGGATTACCAGGCTAATCCACTTGTAGTAATAGGGAAGAAGATAGGTTTTCATGAGCATCTGATTTAGATGCCCAAATGTAAAGAGTAGACTACAAAAAGTAAAGTATAGCTAACATTTATTTTTCTTTACGAGTGACAATAGCCTACTACCAGCCGAAGATACAAGACATTATCTCGTTGGAAACTCATGTTCAGCAAACCAGCAATCTACTGCCCCTGCGTCAGAACGGGGAGAGTCCGGTTTGGCTGTCAGGCCGGGAGTGGGATGTTTAGCTACACTGAGTTATTGAACCGAAAAGCTGGTTCTGGAAAACGGATTTCGGTGCTGTTCAAGCTGTGAGGGCAGAGATTAGGGTATTATTTGCATGAAATAAGTACAAATCGGATCTTGGACAGAGTAACATGTGTCTTGCAGACACGTTGCCTAACTGAGATTATATAGGGGGGGCCTGGAATCATGACTGAATTCGAGCATTAGGATAGGGGTATAATAACCGTGTATATTCGTACAAGTAGCAGAAGAAGTAAAATTCTTGCAACTGACTCATAGTTTGGTCAGCATAGCCTTCGCGCGTTGATAAGAAACGGGAAAAGCTTGGTTTGGATCTGAGACAGATTGTCGATACAGCTCCCGCGCTTTATCTGTATTACCGGCTACAAGTTGAGTATATGCATATAGCTCGGTGAGAAAATTTCGCATTTTAGAATCAAACAGGCTGTCTGTCATTAATGCTTTTAGTAGTACACCAGCCTGGGTTAAACGATTGTCTTGCATAGGAGTGACCTCGTAGCCCATTGGTAAACTAAACCAGTAATACCACATTTCTCCACCATGATGCTGATTCCAGGCATTCTTTATGAGTTGCATCGAAACTTCAAATGTTGCTATCGTAAGCGCAGTATCTTTTTTCGTTTGATCACTGCTATTTAAAAGATAAGGCTGCATTGCACGATTAAAACCGACTTGATCAATCTGATCTAATAGTTGTTCTTTTCGATAAAGTGAATTACTTTTTGAGTAATTTTCGTATGCAAATGATGAGGGAAATAATTGAACTATTTTTTGAAGGCGATAGCCTTTTTTTAACTCTTTTTTTAAGTCTATTGTGTAGCTATTGGTCTGTAACTTTAATAGGTAGAGTTATGTTTATGGAATAATACTATTCATCATTTTTCTATCATGGCTCGTTCTGCTCTTTCGTTTTCGCTGCCCGCTGAGGAAATTAACCAACTTCACCAACTGCTTACCAAAGGCAA
>JBBQLG010000161.1:0-13217 GCA_038327655.1 Cytophagales bacterium | reverse complement strand
GACGTTACGCAGTGGAAATAAGGCGGGTGCCCGCTAACGAATGAGAGGTGATGCAACACGTTACGCTGCGGCCCCGTATACGTTTTGTAACCCTGTTCTCCAGACATTCCAACCCGGCGACGCTTGAACGGGTCGAACGGTTGCGAATAGTTTTGTAGCTTTAAGAACAGTTTTCAAGCCATCGGCGTCATGCTTCGTCTGCTCACGTTTGCTCTTCTTTTTATCGCTGCTCACGGGCAGGCAGCCCCCGGCAACGGGTCCATCTTTGTGCAGAACCGGGGTCAATGGCCCGCCGATGTCCGGTTTCGGGCCGACATTCCGGGTGGCTTTCTGTTCCTCAAAACGCACAGCCTGCACTACGTTTTTTACGACACCAAAGCCGTGGCCGATCATCATGCGACGGGACTGCCGGTGAGCGATGTGATTCGGGCACATGGCGTGGAGGTTCAGTTAACGGGCAGTCAGACACCCGCGCTCGAGGGCGTTCACCCCGCCGAAACCGGCATTACCTACCTGCTGGGCAACGACCCGGCCCATCACGTCAGCAACGCTCCGACGTTCGGCGAGGTGATTTACCACGAGATCTATCCCGGCATCGACCTTCGGATCTACGCATTTTACGAGACGCTTAAATACGAATTTACGGTCAAACCCGGTGCCGACCCTACTCCCATCCGGCTGAACTACGCCGGGGCCGACGCGGTCAGCCTGTACGCGGGCAAACTCGTTGTCAACACCAGCGTGACCCAGTTTTCGGAGAAAGCACCCTACAGCTACACCAGCCGCAACGGACGGGCAACGGACGTAAAAGCGGCCTGGGCATTATCGGGTACCGAAGCCCGTTTTGTCTTGCCCAATGGCTACGACAACAGCCAGACCCTGACCATCGACCCCGAACTGGTGTTTGTGACTTACTCCGGTTCACGGGCCGATAACTGGGCCAACACGGCGACCTACGATAGCCAGGGCAATCTATACTCCGGGGGGTCGGTGTTTGGTGCCGATTTTCCGGCGACGACGGGGGCTTTTCAGGTCAAATTCGGTAGTCTGGTCGATGTAGCGCTGCTCAAATTCAACCCCGATGGCAGTAAGTTAGTATACGCCACATTTCTGGGTGGGGAAAATGCCGAACTGCCCCACAGCCTGGTGGTCAACGCGGCCGACGACCTCGTGATTATGGGTACTACTTCATCGCCCAATTTTCCGGTTACCACCGGCGCGTTTCAGACCAGATCGGCCCTGAACCCGAATACAAACGCTCCGTATGTTACATCGACCCAGATTACCTACCTTCTGGGCACGGACCTGTTCGTCGCCAAACTCAGTGCCGACGGGAAGCAACTGCGGGCCAGCACCTTTGTCGGCGGGGTAGGTTATGATGGCATGGGACCGCTGGGATTGGGTCTTAAAGTCCGTAACTACGGCGACGACCTGCGGGGCGAAGTAATCGTGGGCCCGGACGACGATGTGTACGTGGCCAGTACGTCGTCGTCCTCTGACTTTCCGGTTACCGACAACAGCCGGGCGTTGGGCCTGCCCGATGCGGTGGTTTTTCGGTTAAGTGCCGACCTGAGCCGACTCCGCTGGAGCACCCGCTTTGGCGGCTCGGACCTCGACGGAGCCTACAGCCTTAAACTAAGTCCGTCGGGTGCCCTTTACGTGTGTGGGGTAACCAGCAGCACCAACTTGCCGACCACAGCCACGGCGTTTCAGCCCAAATCCGGCGGTTCCGACGATGGTTTCGTGGCTCGGTTCGACAACCAGCAACTAACGCAGCTTACCTACCTCGGTACTGCCCAGGCCGATGCGGCTTACCTGCTCGACCTGGCACCCGACGGCAATCCGTACGTCTTCGGGTTATCGCAGGGCAAGTATCCCGTGTCGGCGGGCGTGTTCAGCAGTCCGGGCAGCGGGCAGTTTATTCAGGCATTGGATGCAAACCTGACCCAGTCCCTGTTTTCAACCGTCATCGGATCGGGCCGGGCGGGACCGGATATTTCGCCCACGGCTTTTTTAGTGAACGAGTGCGGCAATATTTACGTGGCGGGCTGGGGCGGAGCCGTAAACACGGGAACGCGTTATAATCTGGCCAGCAGCACCACCAACATGCCCCTCTCCGATAACACGTACCAGAGCCTCACCAATGGCAGTAATTTCTGGGTAGGCGTGCTGGAACGGGGGGCCAAATCGCTGCTGTTCGGCACGTTCCTGGGCGGTACGGCAACCGGGCTGCGCGGAGACCACGTCGATGGTGGCACGTCGCGGTTCGACAAACAGGGGGTCATCTACCATGCCGCCTGTGTGTGTGGCGGCACCACGTTTCCACCCACGGCAACGGCCTGGGGTAAAACCAACAACAGCACCAACTGCAACAACGTCGCGTTCAAGTTCGATGTCGACAAGCTGAAAGCCGCCTTCGATACCTATGCCGGTACGCAGAAGGGCGTGGTTGAAGGCTGCACTCCGCTGACCCTCAATTTTCAGAATACCAGCATTGGCGGCAAACGCTACGAGTGGGACATCGCCGGACTGGCCAAGTCCACCGACGCCAATCAGACGAGCTATACCTTCACCAAAGCGGGGCAGTACGTGGTAAAACTACGGGCCTATAATCCGCTCACCTGCCGACTGGTCGATTCGACGCAGCAGATCATCAACGTCCGGCCCGCTGCGTTCGCCCTCACCCCCGACACAACGATTTGTGCCGGTCAGTCGGTGCAGTTAGTCGCTTCGGGGGGCACCACGTACCGCTGGGCAACAGTAGCCAGCCTGAGCAGTACCACGCTGGCTAATCCGGTGGCGATGCCCAAATCGACCACAACCTATTCGGTCACGATCACCAACGAATTTGGCTGTTCGGTGGTGAAGACCGAGACCGTTACGCAGGACGTTTCGTTTACGCCAGCCGTGACCGTTAAAGCCAGTGAAGGTTGTGGCCAGCCAACGCAACTCTCCTTTACCAACACCAATCCGACCGCCGAACGCTACGTCTGGACGCTGGGCAACGGCGACACCCTGCGAACCGCTTCGCCCGCGAACTACACCTACGCGGAATCGGGCCGGTATGAGGTAACGGTGACTGCCTACAAAAAGAATTGCCCCATTTCCGCCAGCGTCACAGTCAACGTGGAGAACCTGAACCGGGTACCGAACGTCATCACGGCGAACAACGACGGCAAAAACGACGTTTTTCTGGTTGGCTTCCCGGACGCGAAATTAGAAGTGGTGAACCGCTGGGGCCGCCTGATTTACCAGAGCGATCATTACCAGAACGACTGGGGCCACGACGTGCCGAACGGCCTGTATTATTTCCTGCTCACGACCCCTGGCGGCACCGAATGCAAAGGCTGGCTGCAGGTGCTGGAGTGAGCCGGATAACATAGTTTCAGTACAATCGTTACTTTTGTACACTTAATTCACCCGGTAAACGTCCTACGATGAAAAGCCTATTCGCTTTAGCACTAACCCTCTGCCTGGCAACCACGCTACTGGCGCAGGACAATCAATACGGTAAGAAAATCACGGAGACCGGTGCCATCCCGGCCACGCAGTTGGCGACTAAACTCGGCAGCAAAGAAGCCATGCCCGCCAAAGTCGAGGGCGTAGTGGAGTCGGTATGCAAGGTGAAAGGCTGCTGGATGACGGTGAAGACCGGCGACGGCCAAACCATGCGGGTCACCTTCCGCGATTACGGTTTCTTCGTGCCGAAAGACATAACGGGCAAGACAGTTGTAGTCGAAGGTACAGCGCAAACCAGCACGACATCGGTCGCTAAACTGCGTCACTACGCCGAGGACGACGGTAAATCCAAAGCCGAGATCGAGAAGATCACTAAGCCCGAAACCGACCTGTCCTTTGTGGCGGATGGGGTTATCATCAAAAAATAACGGTCGATTTCCAACGGAATAGGTATCAGCAGGGTCATAGCAGCACAACCACTTGGTTTATGCCGCTATGCCTTCGTTTTTTAAAGGTACCCTTGCCGTTTTTTTGCCTGTTATGGTGCTGTTTTCGGCCTGTAAATCATCCGGGGCCTTGCCACAGGCGAGGCTGCTGCTACACGAATCGGCGCACTTTGGTGCTGACTTAACGGTGCGTGTCGATTCAATCCGGGACAGCCGTTGCCCCATAAATGCCTCGTGCGCCCGCGCTGGTGAGGCCACGGCGAACTTACTGCTAACCGGTGATGCGAAAACCCAAACGCGCCGGTTACTCGTCCGCGAGTCTATTGTTGTTCGCATAGGTCTCACCCAATATAACATCACGCTTCGCGACGTCACGCCTTACGGGGCCGATTTTTCACCCGATAAACGGGCGATCATAGAAGTGATAGAACTGTGAAGTTGAGTATTATTTTAACGAATTAACTGCGTACACAATGAGCTTACTTACGCGATACAACGTTGCCAGCCTCCTGCTTGGCCTGAGCCTGTTCGGAGGCTGCAAATCATCGGACATGCCCCCTTTAACCGGTGAATTGACACTGAAACAAACGGAGTCAGGCCGTATCAGCAACCTTGCAGTACGAGTCGATACCTTGTCAGATAGCCGTTGCCCGGCAGGTCTTGAATGTTTTTGGGAAGGCATCGCCTTCGTTTCGGCTACTGTGTCAAACGGATCGGCGCAGCAACGGGTCAGACTCTACTTAAACTCCCAATCGCCGAGGACACGGCAAGATTCAGCGGGTGTAACATTATCCAGCCAAACCTATAAGGTGATTCTAAAAGGTGTAGCACCCTATCCTGCCAGAACCTATAACCCGGATCAGCAAGCCGTTATTAACGTTACCAAGCTGTAAAAACGTCCAAAACGCCCGTCACGTCGATAGTTTTCGTTACTTTAAGAGCCGCAACTCATTCCGGGTGGCGGCTCTTCTGTTTTAACCAACCTGACTTTATCACCATGACCCATCACTACCGAAACCTGCTTACCCTCGCCGGGCTAACCTTGCTCAGTACCGCTGCCTTCGCCCAGCGTACCCTCATCCATTGTGGTAACCTGCTCGATGGTACCCGGCCCGACCTGCAACGTGAAGTGACTGTAGTGGTGGAAGGCAACAAAATTACGTCCGTTCAGAAAGGCTACGCTACTCCCGCCGGAACCGACCGCGTGGTTGACCTGAAAACGAAAACCGTACTGCCCGGCCTGATCGACATGCACGTGCACCTCGACCACGAATCCCGACGCGGGGGGGCCATCGACGGCTTCACCACCAACGTAGCCGATATGGCCTACAACGGCGCGAAAAACGCCAAAACAACGCTCATGGCCGGTTTTACAACCGTGCGCGACCTGGGCAGTTCCAACGGCGTCGTGATTTCGTTGCGCAATGCCATCAATAGGGGAATTGCCGATGGGCCGCGCATTTTTACGTCGGGTAAGTCCATTGCCACCACGGGCGGACATGCCGACCCCACTAACGGCTACCGCAGCGACCTCATGGGTGATCCCGGCCCGGACGACGGGGTAATCAATGGTCCCGACGATGCCCGCAAAGCCGTACGGCAACGGTACAAAGAAGGGTCAGACCTGATTAAAATTACGGCGACCGGGGGTGTACTCAGCAACGCCAAAGACGGTTCGGGGCCGCAGTTCACCGAGGAAGAAGCCAAAGCGATTGTCGACGCAGCCAAAGACTATGGTTTCGCCGTGGCCGCCCACGCACACGGGGCCGAGGGCATGAAACGCGCCATCCGCGCCGGGGTGCAAACCATCGAACACGGCACCTACATGGATGATGAAGCCATCGAACTCTTCAAGAAAAACGGCACTTACTACGTTCCCACGATCATTGCGGGTCGTACCGTTGCTGATTCGGCCCGGATCATGGGTTTCTATCCGCCATTGGTAACACCGAAAGCATTAGCCGTTGGCCCCAAAATTCAGGCAACGTTTGCGCGGGCTTACAAAGCGGGCGTCAACATCGCGTTCGGCACTGATGCCGGCGTGTACACCCATGGCAACAACGCCAAAGAATTCGAGTACATGGTTGAGGCCGGCATGCCCCCGCTGGAAGCCATTCGGGCGGCAACCGTCACCAACGCTAAACTCCTGGGGATGAGTACGCAGATTGGCTCCATTGAAGCGGGTAAATTCGCCGACCTGATTGCGGTAGATGAAAGCCCGTTACAAAACATCAAAACCCTGCAGGCAGTCCAGTTCGTGATGAAAGACGGGAAGGTCTATAAGCAATAAGCCATCTGTTTTTTGGCTAATATTGCCGACTGTTATCAAATTGTTACCCGTTTACGGCCCGTCCGCCCGCGTTGTATGCCCCAACTGAACCGCCTGACTCATCCCGCCCCCTACATTCCCGAACGCGTTTTACAATTCGGAACAGGCGTTTTGCTTCGTGGATTACCTGATTTTCTGATCGACAAAGCCAATAAACAAGGCATCTTCAACGGCTCCATCGTGGTGGTGAAGTCGACGGACAGCGCAACGGATACCTTCGCACAGCAGGACAACCGGTATTCGGTGCGGGTGCGGGGCGCGGGAACCGACGAAACAACGGTAGTTACCGCCATTAGCCGGGTGCTGGCCGCGCAAACCCAGTGGGCCGAAATACTGACCGTAGCCCGCAATCCGAACCTGCAGATCATCCTTTCCAACACGACGGAGATCGGCCTGAATTATACCGAAGAAAGCATTTTTCAGGCACCACCGCATTCGTTTCCGGCCAAGCTGACCGCGTTTCTCTACGAACGGTTTCGCAACGTAGGCGGGGCCAAGAGTAAAGGTTTTGTGGTGATTCCCACGGAATTAGTGGTCGACAACGGCCTTAAACTGCGTAATGCCGTCGAGCGGTTAGCCGTTTACAACGACCTCGGCAAACTGTTTACCAAGTGGCTTAAATACCACGTCCGGTTCTGCAACTCCTTAGTTGACCGGATTGTAACGGCTACCGACGAAGCCAGTACCGAACCAAACCACACGGACGCGCTGGCGGTTGCGACCGAACCCTACTACCTCTGGGCCATCGAAGGCGACGACCGAGTCCGGCAGATTCTGGCCTTTGCCGGTGCCAGCCCCGACGGTGTTATCATCGACGAGGATATTAACTTCTACCGGGAACGCAAACTACGCGTGCTGAACGGCAGCCACACGCTGACCGTACCGCTGGCGTACCTGCTCGGCCTGGAAACGGTGTATGAAATGAGTCAGCACCCCTTGATGCGGGCGTTTCTGGAACGGGTGTTGTTCAGCGAAATCGTGCCGACGGTTCCGGCCGATGCCCTTGGCGACGACGGACCGGCCGCCGTGAAGCAGTTTGCGGCCAATGTGATCAGCCGGTTCAGCAACCCGCACATCGAGCATCTGCTGCTGAATATCACCGTCCAGCAAACGGCCAAGATGCAGGCCCGTAACGTGCTGACCATTCAGCGGTATTACGCGCAAAACGGCCACGTGCCAACCGACATGGCGTTTGGGTTTGCCGCCTACCTGCGCTTCATGCGGGTGGTTTCGACGGCCAATAATGAGTTTCTGGGCGAAGTACCGGTTGGCAAAGGCGTTGTTATGTATCCGATCCGGGATGCGCAGGCGGGTTATTTCTACGCAAAATGGCAACCTGTCGTAGTTACTGACCCAATCTCGGTACAGGCTTTTGTGCAGGCCGTCTGTGCGGACACTGCCTTATGGCAAACGGATTTATTCGCGCTGCCGGGTTTTGTAGATGCTGTAACCGACGCTCTACAGCGCATACTGACCGATGGTGTCGAAGCTGCCCTGCGCCAGCAATTAGCCTGATTCGTTAATGGGGCCCGTTTTCATTATTGGTGCCCGTTTGGGTTGTATTCAGCACAGGCCCCGCCCGCTCTCATTATTTCAACGAAGGCAATCAGAAAGCAACGCCAAAGACCATATCGGAGCTTGCAGGTGTTTTCCACGGCGATTATTCTCAACCCCGGCAACACACCGAGCTGTTGTCATTCGCAATCGACCAAATGTAATCGCCAGCCGATAGCGGGTAGTTTGTGGTTTGGCGGTGGTTATTGGCTATCCGGGTAAACGACTAACCACGAACCACAAACCATTTTTGGTATAGCCAAAAAAGACCAATGCCCATGGCTACCCCCACCGTATCGGCCAGGGCATCGAACAGGTCGAACGACCGGCCAATGGGCATGACGCCCTGATACACTTCAATCAATAAACCGAATACGGCCCCTGCTATAATCACCCATTGCCAGCGTCGACAGGCTAAACTCCACAACAACCCAAACGGCGCAAAACCAGCTAAGTGAACCCATTTATCGCGTCCATGCGACAGATCGGGCAGTTCGTTACCGGGGAGGGCACATCCGATGAACAGAATGACAGACCAGGTGATGGCCAGCCAGCGAAACGTTGAGGCAGTCATTGGGGAGAGAGCCGGTTAGTAGTTAGAAACAGGAAAAAACCGCTCACACTGAGCAGGTAAATAACATTACGCGAGTCGATAAGGCCGCGCCCCAATGCCCGGTACTGCTCATCGAGGGCCAGTAAAGAGAGGTAATAACTCCCGTTTCCGTCCGGCAGCAGGCCACTCACCGCACTCAGGCCGACGTAAAAAAGGAAACAGAAAAACACGCCCAGCACAAACGCCACCACCTGATTGTCGTTCAGCGATGAGGCCCACAGACCAATCGCTACAAAAACACTGCCAAGCAGCAACAGCCCCACGTACGAACCGGCTACCACCGCCGAATCGATGTTACCCACCGGATTGCCTAATTGATACAGTGTGACATAATACAGCAGCGTCGGCAGGAGCGTCAGGGCCAGCAGGAGCCAGTTGGCCCCGAACTTACCCAGCACCACGCCCCACCGGTTAACCGGTTTGGTAAGCAGCCATTCGAGTGTCCCCCCGCGTACTTCGTCGGCAAACGACCGCATCGTGATGGCCGGTACCAGAAAACCCATCACGTAGGGCGTCAGGCTGAAAAAACCACCGAGGTCGGCGTATCCGTAATCGAGCAGGTTCGTATCCGGAAAAACCCACAGCAATAGCCCCACCGCCGTCAGAAAAACAGCCATGATGATGTAGGCGATGGGGGAGCTGAAAAACTGACTGACTTCTTTCCGGAAAATAGCGACCATTACTCAAAAACAGGCTTGTTTCGGCGCAGGATGGCCGCAATCACTAACGAGAAAATGAAGCTGACAAATACAAGCCAAAGAATGCCAAAGATAAACTGAAGACTGGGCTTCTGCATAAACTGCATAATACTGATGCTTTGCTCTATCTGCTCATCAGGGGCACCTTGCTCTTCCAACTTATCACGCATTGCATCTGTCATGCGTGATATTATCTCTGGGTCAATAAATGTGGTATAAAAAACAGAATACACAGTTGATATAAGTCCACCAACAGCACCTGTTTGTGATCCGACACTGAGTCCGTCCCCAAAATTCAAGTAATTATTATCCTGTTTTTTAAATTCTCTCATTGACAACAATAAGCCAATTGCCAATATGACATATAGTAATGAGCCTACAATCTGGTTAGGAGTAGTACTCAACAAGTAAAGAGCAGTAGTGAATAAAATCAGTACAACACCCGTGATGGCTCCCCATTTCAGGGCAAGCTTGGCGGTAGAGGGTTTTTCATTCATAAGAGGGGTGTTTAACGGATTAAGAATGACACGAATGAGGGCACTGATTTAGTCTAAAACGCTGTAATCCTGTTTGCGGAAGATGAGGGAAATAATCAGAACGGGCAACACCGCCAGTGCCGATTTTTTGGCCAGTTCGTCGGTGATGAGTTCGCCCGGCTGTAACCGGTTCAGGCCATCGAGCATGTTTTTAAACTGCTGTGCTCCGTTCTCGCCCAGGGTTTTGATGATGTCTTTCTGGCCGGTCAGCAGCAGGTTTTTTGAGTTCAGGACGTACTGCGTAAACACCGCCGGATCTACCTGCGTCACAAAAAAGTAAATCAGCCAGCCCGTTATCAGCGCGCCCACCGTATTTACCAGGTAACAAATGCTCAGGCCCTCCCACAGGTGCAGCATCCCGTGCCCAACCCGTCGCCGGTAAAACCAGACGGCGGTCGTCATCATAATGATGTTGATGCCAAAATCGAGCGATTTGTGATTCCCCAGCGGAGGAATGCCCAGCGCGTAGAGGGCGAGGAAATAAACGAAGCACAATACGCCGGTGGCCAGTCCGAACAACAGCGGCCACTTAAGGAGCGGGTGACTAAAATACGTTTTCAGAAAATCCATCAGTGGGTAGTATAGTAATGCCCCTGGAACACCGTACCCAGCACCCGGCCGGTCAGCGTTTGTCCCAGAAACGGCGAATTCTTCGATTTGGAAAGCGATTTGGTAAATGTCCGGGTGCCCGCCGGGTCAAACAGGGTCAGGCTGGCGGGCTGGCCTTCGGCAATCGTTACCGGGGGCAGGCGTAGAATTTGCCGGGGCCGGATGGTTAAGGCACGAATGATCTGATCGAGGGTGAGAGCCTGATTGTGCGTCATCAGGGCCGAAAAAACCGTTTCCAGGCCCGTCACGCCAAACTCCGCCTGATCGAATTCGAGGTTTTTGCTTTCTTCGTCCTGCGGGTTGTGGTCCGACACAATAGCGTCGATGGTACCATCGGCCAGGCCTGCCCAGAGCGCATCGACATCAGCCCGCGACCGGAACGGCGGATTCACTTTCAGGTTCGTATCGAAACCCGCCAGGGCCGAATCATCGAATACCAACTGGTGCGCGGCCACATCGCAGCTTACCGGCAACCCCTGTTTTTTAGCCGTACGCATCAGATCAACCGACCGGGCCGACGACAGGGTGGAAAAATGCAGCACGGGTGGCCCTGAACGCGCCGGTATCACATACTCCAGCAGCCGCAGGTCGCGCTCTACCATCAGTTCTTCGGCCAGGGCGGGCATACCTTTCAAGCCGAGTAAGGTACTTTGCCGCCCTTCGTGCATCTGCCCGAACCGGGTTAGGAAGACTTCTTCGGGCCGGTTCATCAGCAGGCCGCCAAACGGTTGCAGGTATTGCAGGGTTTTGAGGAGCAGATCGGGGTTTTGCAGCGGGTAGGCGCCATCCGAAAACGCTGCGGCTCCCGCGTGATGCAGGTCGATCATATCCGTAAAATCGACCCCGGCGGCTCCCAGTGTAACGGCGGCAATCGGATGAACGGCTACCGGCTGCCCCTCGGCCATGCGCCGGAGATAGCCCAACGTATTCTTGGAATCGACCACGGGCGAGGTATTGGGCAGCATGGCAATATCGGTGAAGCCTCCGGCGGCAGCAGCCCGGCACAAGCTAACCATGTCTTCTTTGTATTCGTGGCCGGGGTCTTTGGCCGCCACCCGCAAATCGACCCAACCCGGCGACAGATGCAGGTTATCCCCCTCAACTACACGCACGCCGTCGGGCACGGGAAGTTCAGGGCCAATTTGCCGAATCAGGCCGTTCTCCACCCAAACGTCCCGTACCTGCCCCTGATGGGACGACAGGGGGTCAATCAGTTTGGCAGCGCGAATGAACAGGTGCATACGTCGAAAAGAGGGATTTGTTGTTTATCGTCTGTCGTTCGTTACCGGCAAAAGATAATAAACCGCCAGCCACTATCTACTAAAAAAAAAGCTCCACGGGCCGGAGCCTGACGGAGCTTTTAGGAGTGGTAAGCCGGGCTTACTCACCAATGAGTTCTTTATAAGCATCCACCGACAGCAAGCCCGCCATCTGACTCGCATCGGCCACTTTCAGTTTAATGATCCAGCCGCGTTCGTAGGGTTCATTATTGACTAATTCGGGTGACTTTTCGACCTCAGAATTCATTTCGAGCACCTCGCCATCGACCGGCAGGAACAGGTCCGATACCGTTTTGACGGCTTCGACCGAGCCGAACACCTCTCCCCGGGCCAGCGTTTGGCCCACTGTTGTGATGTCGATGAAGACAATATCACCCAGTTCATGCTGCGCAAAATCGGTGATACCAACGGTAGCCGTACCGTCGTCTTCCAGTTTAAACCACTCGTGATCTGATGTATAACTCAGGGCTGCGGGAAAATTCATTTGTTATCCGATGGTTCGGTTTTTGGTTCTGATTGGATGCTGCAAGTTACACACGGAAACCGATTTTTCAATCCACTGCACACGTAATGCCCGCTCCCTGCTACAACTCCGCCAGGTTAAACTTCACCTGAATACCGCCCGCCGTGGTAGCCCGCCGAAACGAGTTGGATACCAGCGGATCGTTGAAGGTCCGGTCGAAATAAAAGTTCAGGTTCAGCCGCCGGTTTACCACGTAGCTAAGTGTGGGCCGTAGCTGGAAGTTGACGTTCCCCGCCGTGATGATCTGTTCGGCGTCTAACTTCCGCTCCGTCCTTGTAATCATTACCAGTCCCTTCGTTGCGGCCCGCCTGGGTAGCGGTCTTGTAAAACTGGTTGAGCAACTGCGCCACCGTGATCAGTTCCGGCCCCAGCAGCACACAGCCCCCGATGAAGGTTGCTGCCACAAGGGCTACAAACACCAATGACCCGGCTGAGAAGCGCGGGTCATTGGTAGAGTAATCACTGATTAATGAACGTGTTGCTTACATTATACGACCACCGGGACGAAGAATATGCAAGAATTCTCCTGTCTTATCGTCTATTCTGACAAAATGCATGTTTTGCTCGAACATACTTTTGGGCGTTAGGTAAGATACTGTCCACACCGAAATGGGCTGTCCTTGATCATCCTCTTCTTCTCCCCTATACTTAGCTCGTAAACCCTCTTCCAAATCATACTCAATATTCCTTTCAGTAAGTATATCTTGAGTAATAGACAAAACTCGATCTATTGTTAGCACCGGCATAAAGTTAGTGTTTGATGGGTGGTAGATTATATTGATCTCTAATGTCATTTACATATCTCAGGGCATCTTTTGGGGTGGTCCGGTTTAGCGGCACACTCAACTTGCAAGTTTTGTGTGATACTCATTCTCATCCTGTTCCGGGCTTTTGTAGCCCAGCGACGAGTGCTTCCAAACTCGATTATAATAGCATCGCTCCGGCGACCCGGTCGATGTACTCGAAAACTTCCGTGCGAGCATCGTCCACGCTCAGAAAACATCGGCACCGGCCGCCCGGCTCCTTCCGATAACTCCGCCTTTAGCCGGCTCCAAAACGACTCTGCAAATGCATTGTCGTAAGGATCATCGGCCTCCGTGGCGCGGCCCGACTCATACTGGGCCTGATTCGCCATAAACTGACCAATTCTTGCAGGTCGTTGGAGACGTA
>JBBQLG010000160.1:0-13225 GCA_038327655.1 Cytophagales bacterium | reverse complement strand
AGCCCGCTTTTGCTGACTTCGGCACCCACGCGGTTAAAGTCGTCGGTAATCTTCTTCCAGTCTTCCCACGATTTTTGGGCACCAATGTAGGGGCAAAGCAGATACGTCAGTCCCGCTTCGGAGGCCATGTCGATGCTCTTTTTCAGTTCGTCGGGCTTCGTCGATGCGCCCCGGTAGTCGAAGTGGGTACTGATCATCTTTACGCCCTGATCGCCGAGGAACGACTTGATTTCTTTCGGGGCCATGCCCCACAAAAAACCCGTTGGTCCGCTGTAGCTTTCAAACTGTGTGTAGCCCATTTTGGCTAATTGCGTCATTACACCCCTGGGGTCTTTGGGCAACACATCGCGGACGCTGTAGAGCTGTACGCCAAATTTTTTGATCGTGGCGGCTGGCCCGGCCAACAGATCTGAACCGGCAAAGGCGAGGGTACCGGCGGTAAGCGCACCGGCCTGTTTTAAAAAGCTGCGTCGTTCGAGTTTCATCATCAATAGGGGTTTTAAGCCGGAAAGTTGCGATTTTTGTGGTTTCTACTCTAATGATGGAACGCTGATCGTTATGATTTTTATGATGCATTAAGATTCAGAAATCAGTTTAAGATCATAAAAATCATAACGATCAGCGTTCCATTTATTCGCTACCTCAATGAGTTTTCCAAAAATACAGTTGCAGGCCGGTAAGGATCAGGCCGTTCGCCGGTTTCACCCGTGGGTATTTTCGGGAGCCGTTGCCCGGATGGATGAGGG
Organism: Cytophagales bacterium; assembly: GCA_038327655.1. Lineage (GTDB taxonomy): Bacteria > Bacteroidota > Bacteroidia > Cytophagales > Spirosomataceae > JBBQLG01. Next base: position 12,479 of record JBBQLG010000160.1, on the reverse strand, counting down.
CCTTATCGACGGGGATGTGGTTGACGTGTTCGACAAAAAAAATAATTACCTCGGCACGGGTCATTACCACGACGGCAGCATTGTCGTCCGTCTGTTCTCGTTCCGGCCCACGGTAAACGATGCAGCTTTCTGGACCGAAAAACTCCGCGCCATTCGTGCCGTACGGACTCATCTGCTGCCACCCGATACCAACTGTTACCGGCTGATTCACGGCGAGGGCGACGGCTGCTCCGGCCTGATCATCGACATCTATAACGGCGTGGCGGTATTCCAGGCCCACTCCATCGGGATGCACCGCGACCGCCTGACCATCATCGAAGGGCTGAAAGCCGTGTTTGGCGACGAACTGACCGCCGTGTACGATAAAAGCCGCGAAACCCTGCCCGACGGGTACAGTGCGGGCCTGACCAACGGCTACCTGTACGGCGAAGCTGCCGTACCCCATGCCGTTCGGGAAAATGGGCATACGTTTCTGGTGGACTGGATTACGGGGCAGAAAACCGGTTTTTTCCTCGATCAGCGCGAAAACCGGGCCTTACTGGGTCGGTATTCGGCCGGGAAACGGGTGCTGAATGCGTTTTGCTACTCCGGTGGTTTTTCGGTGTACGCCCTCGCGGCCGGTTCCAGCTTTGTGCATTCGGTCGATGTGTCGCAGAAGGCCATCGACCTCACGAACCGGAATGTTGCCGCTAACTTCGGCGAAATCGACACGCACGAAGCCTACGCCGAGGATGTGATGGCGTACCTGAAAGCTCCCCGTGCGACGGACCGCGACCTTCAGTATGACGTAATGGTCCTTGATCCGCCCGCGTTTGCCAAGAGCCTGTCGGCGCGGCACCGGGCCGTACAGGGCTACAAACGGCTGAACGCCGAGGGCCTGCGCCGACTGGCACCGGGGGGCATTCTGTTTACGTTTTCGTGTTCGCAGGTGGTCGACCGGGAGTTGTTTTATAATACCGTAGTGGCGGCTGCCATCGAGGCCGGGCGGCAGGTGCGGGTGCTGCACCACCTGAGTCAGCCCGCCGACCACCCCGTGAACCTGTTTCACCCCGAAGGCAGCTACCTCAAAGGCCTGGTCCTGTGGGTCGAGTAGGGGAGAACCAGCGAAACAATTCTGCCTGGGAACGGATTAAACAAAGTAACTCAGCGTTATTCGCCTAATCTGAACATCCATCATGGACACGATTTATACCGCCCGTCAGCAGCGGGTTTTGCTGATTGTCAGCCTGCTCATTATTGGCGGCTTCATTATTGTCGGGTTGAGCGGCTACGTCACGTCCTTTTTGGGAGCGGGTATCCTCTACGTCGTGCTGCGGCCCTGGTTCAACGCACTGGTTTATAAGCGGAAATGGAACCGCACGTTCGTCACCATCGGGCTTATCATTTTTTCCCTGCTGGCCATCGTGCTGCCTTTTCTGGCCCTGAGCCTGATGCTGATCGACCGGATTCAATACTACAGCCAGAACTCGGGGCAGATCATGGGCTTGGTGAATAAAGTCGAGCAGTTGACCCACTTCAAACTGACCGATCAGAAAAACATCCAGACCATCATCAGCCGGAGCGCTTCGTTTGCCTCGAGCGTGCTGCCCTCGGTGGCGGGTGGCGCCCTGGATTTTGTGGTCGTGCTGGGGATGCTGTTCTTCGCGCTGTATTACATGTTTGTCGAAGAAGAAACGTTCCTGCGCGGGCTGGAGCGGTACCTGCCCTTCAAACGCAGCATCCTGAATGAGCTGGGCGAATCGCTGAAGCGCAACGTTAATGCCAACGTGATCGGGCAGTTGCTGATCTGTATGGTGCAGGGTGTCCTGACGGGAGTGGTATTGTGGATTTTCGGTATTCCCGACTCGCCTTTCTGGGGGGTGGTAACTTTTTTCGTCTCGTTCGTGCCCGTGCTGGGTACCCCCGCAATCTGGTTGCCGGCCGGTTTAATTCAGCTTTCGCAGGGCAACACCACGCAGGGCGTAGGCATTTTGGTGACCGGTGCCATTGTCATCACCAGTGTCGATAATATCCTCCGAATCACCTTAGCCAAGCGCATGGGCGATATTCATCCCCTGATTACGCTGGCCGGTATTTTGCTGGGAGTACCCATTTTCGGTATTCTGGGTTTAGTGGTCGGGCCACTGCTGCTATCGTACTTCATCGTGCTGATCAAGGTGTTCGAAAGGCAGAACAAACGACTGGAAATTGAGGAAGCCGAAGAAAAAGGCCAACTGGATAAAACCGAGCAGGTAGCCAAAGATACTACTCTCGCTTCTGCTGTACCTGTCCCTGCTACCTGAATGAAGTCGTTACATTTTTTGCAGTGCCCACACGTAACAGGCCGGGTTAGCCGTTGGTCGCTTCACAAAGGCGAAGTTTGACGAACCCGTATGGGCCGCGATGCCGTCGCAGTACATCGAAACGGTCACCACAAATTTGGGGGCATTGTTCAGCTTGGCGAGGGGAATAATGATCTGGTCGTTCGATGCGTTTCCGTAGCCTGAAACCGTTAGATCACCCGAAGTGGTATCCCGCTGAGGAAATACAGAATAAGTGAACTGACGGGACTGACCGGCAGCATCATAGCCGGAAACCTTCAGCAACACCCCATCGGCATAGCTGCTCTCGCAGGGACCCTGGGCAATAGCCGTTGTTGGCTGCTGACAGACGAGGGGCTGGTTAATATCCGTTTTGGAGCAGGTAAACAGCAGAGCCGCTACCGGGATGAGCAGGAATGTGCGGAAAGGCTTCATGGGCGCTGAGAGGATGTTCGCCCGGATAACGTTTCTTTCCGGCGTTGGTTTACGGCTTAATGGGTTTTTAACCAGCCGATTGGCTTAGAAAAGCATCCCTGTTATTTTTTGATGCACCCGTCTGGTAAATTTTCCGGACGGGTTTCTTTTTTTTGTTATTATTGTGACAAATCGGTAACATTGATCCAGTCAAATTAAAATATCAGAATACCCATAATTTTTTGCACTATATACTTGTTATATGTGAAAAGTGGGTAGTATTTTTGGGAGCCAATCGTAACTACATCAATGAAAACAAGAGTCATCTCATCGCTACAGACCTACCGCTTTCAGGCGGGTCTTGCCAATCAGATCAGCAGCCAGTGGTCCGAAGAACAGGCCAACGACTGGTACGAACAGCAACCCTGGCTCACGGGCTGCAATTTCAACCCCAGTACGGCCATCAACCAACTGGAAATGTGGCAGGCAGCTACCTTCGACCCCATCACCATCGACCGCGAACTGGGCTGGGCGGCCAGCTTAGGTTTTAACACCATGCGGGTGTTTCTGCACTATTTGGTCTGGCAGGAAGACTCCGCCGGGCTGAAACAACGGATGGACGAGTACCTGACGATTGCCACACGGCACGGCATTCGGACGATGTTCGTGTTTTTCGACGACTGCTGGAACAAAGATCCCAAAACCGGTCCGCAACCCGATCCCGTGCCGGGTGTACACAATTCGGGTTGGGTGCAGTGTCCCGGTCACCGGGAGGTAAGCGATCTGGCGTTATACCCGGTATTGCAGGCTTACCTGACCGATGTTATGGCCCACTTTGCCGACGACGACCGGATTCTCCTCTGGGATCTGTACAACGAACCGGGCAACTCGGGGCATAATAATGAGTCGGTACCGCTGCTCAAAAAAGTATTCGAGTGGGCGTGGTCCGTACGGCCATCGCAGCCGCTGACGGTAGGCATCTGGAACTTCATTCCGGAGTTCGATTTGCTAAACACCATGTCGCTGTTTTATTCGGACGTGGTCAGTTTCCACCACTACGCCGATATTCCGCACTTAGAGAGCATCATCCGGAAGTGTCAGGCGTATCAGCGGCCGGTGCTGTGTACCGAATACATGGCCCGCACGAATAAAAACTACTTTGAAACGCACATGCCGGTGCTGAAACGGGCGGGCATCGGGGCCATTAACTGGGGGCTGGTAGCCGGTCGGTCAAACACGATCTATGCCTGGGGATCGCCCGTAGCCGATCATACCGCCGAACCCTCCGTCTGGTTCCACGACATTTTCCGGGCCGATGGTTCGCTGTTTGAGGAACGCGAAGCTGACTTTTTGCGGGCCATTACGGCAGAAGCCGAGCGCGAACTCGCCGAACAGTTCATGCTGGCGTAGGGCGGTTTACCCGGCGTAAATTTCTCTGAGCGAACGACTTAAGTCGTTCGCTCAGAGAAATTTCTGTTTATATTTGTTTTATAAAAGGAAATAATTGTCAAAAAGCTGGTTTATGGAGCGTATTGTTGCGTATTACACCCACATTTCGTCGGCGCACCGCAGTGCCATTCTCATTGGCGGCATCATGCTGTTCTGGCTCATCGAAAGTGCCGTACCGCTGTTTCGGTTCAGCTATTCCAAAACCCGCCACGCCGGACTCAACCTGTTCTTTACCGGCACAACCATTCTCGTCAACTTCTGCTTAGCGGTTATTTTGCTCAGAACCAGCGACTGGACCGTTGCCCATCACGTCGGTCTGCTGGCCTGGATGGGCGATCTCACGGGTGGATTACCGCTCTGGAGTAAGGCCATCGTCGGCTTACTGTTGCTCGACCTGATTGGTGCCTGGCTGGCCCACTGGACCGAACACCAGGTACGCTGGATGTGGAAATTTCACCTGATTCATCATACCGATACCTACGTCGATACCACGACGGCCAACCGGCATCACCCCGGCGAGAGCGTTATCCGGTTTGCCTTCACGACCCTGGCGGTCCTGATCGTAGGGGCACCCATGTGGCTGGTGTTCCTGTATCAGTCGTTATCGGTGGTGCTGGCGCAGTTCAACCACGCCAACATCAACCTGCCCCGCTGGGCCGACCGGGCGGTCAACTGGCTCATCGTGACGCCAAACATGCACCATGTCCACCACCACCATACGCAGCCACTGACCGACACGAACTACGGCAATATTTTTTCCCTCTGGGATCGGTTGTTCGGTACTTACGCCGAAGTAGATGGCCGCGAACTGGTGTACGGCGTCGATACGCACCCCGAACCCCACGACCATTCGCGGATGGGTAACCTGCTGAAAATTCCGTTTCAACCCTACCGTCAGCCAGCGCAGGAACCCGGACAAACAGAAATAGCTACGCACTGAACAACCCAAATAGCGATGAGTATCGACAGCCCGCCCCGACCTCATCGCAGCGTCGGAGCGGGCTGTCGGCGTGTTTTACCAACCGGTAACCGAAACTTTAGCGGCTGGCCGGGAGTTAACGGCGGGGGTGGTGTGCGACAGGTATTCCATCCGTTTGTGTTAATTCAGTTAATCGTACTCATGGCAGACATCATCAAAACCGCCCTCATCACGGGTGGCTCCAAAGGAATTGGATACGGCGTGGCCGAGGTACTTGTGCAGCAGGGTATTCGGGTGGCCATTACCAGCCGTTCCGCCGAAGCGGCCGAACGGGCTGCGGCTACCCTCAACGAAATAAAGCCCGGTTATGCGCTCGGTCTGGCTGCCGACGTGCGCGATTTAGCGTCGCAGCAGCAGGCTGTCGCCACGTTGCTGGGCAAATGGGGCCGATTAGACTACGTGATTGCCAACGCGGGTGTTGGGCATTTCGCTCCGATTCAGCAACTGACGACCGAGCAGTGGCTCGAAACTATCGACATCAACCTGACGGGCGTTTTTTACACGGCTAAGACCACCATTGCCGCGCTGAAAGAAACGGAAGGCTATTTCATTACCATTGCCAGCTTAGCCGGCACGAATTTCTTCGAGCAGGGCGCGGCTTACAATGCCAGTAAGTTCGGGCTGGTGGGTTTCTCTCAGGCCATCATGCTCGACCTGCGCAGCGAGGGCATCAAAGTATCCACCATCATGCCTGGTTCGGTCGCCACGGAGTTTGCCGATCATCAGGTAAGCGAAAAAGACGCCTGGAAAATTCAGCCCGAAGACATTGGCAACATCGTTTACGACCTGCTGAAGATGAATCCCCGCACGCTGCCCAGCAAAATAGAAGTGCGGCCCAGCCGACCGGGCGGGAAATAAGAAGTAGTCATTTTTGTCATCCTGAGGGACGAAGGATCTTAGAGAATTGACCGCTAAGATCCTTCGTCCCTCAGGATGACAAAAATGACTACTAAATGACTTCTTCCTATTTACGTATAGCCGCCGTCATCGTCATCTCCACACTGGAACCGAACACTAATCTGGCCACACCCACCGTGGTGCGGGCCGGGTAGCTGCCCGCTTTGAAAAAGGTCTGGTACACGGCGTTCATCCGGGGGAAATCATCCATGTTGCTCAGGTACACCGTCACGGTTACTACATCGTCCAAACTGGCTCCGGCCGCGTCTAAAATGGCTTTGATGTTCTGAATGGTCTGTGTCGTTTCGGCTTCGATACCACCCGGTACCAGTTTACCCGTCTTCGGATCGGTGCCGACCTGCCCGGCCACGAACAGGAAGCCGTTGCTGACTACGCCCGGACTGAATGGGTAGGCCGTCGGCGGGGTATTCTTCGGTTGAATGATCTGCTTCGTCTGGGCAAAAACCGAAACGGTACTGAACACGAGCAACCAACTGAAAAGGTGTTTCATGGGTGATTGGGGCTAAACTGGCGTTGGTCATGGCGTTACTGAATTAAAAAATTACGCAGCGTGGTGTTGTACTCATCCGGGGCGTTCAGGTACGGGAAATGGCCCTTGTGGCGAAACGTGTGTACCTGCGCCGAGGTGTAATACGCCTTCAATTGCGCCCGCAGGTCGGGAGGGATCAGCGGGTCATTGTCCGACTCAAAAATCAGCACCGGTTTGGCCGTCTGCTTCCCGTCGATGGGCTGAAACCGGCCGATTACACAATGGTAACGGGCCAGAAACTGCGCTTTCGACATCCGGCCGTAGGTGTTTTCCAGGAGTTGCGCGGTCGCCAGCGGGTTGTTTTCCGACGCGGGGAGCACCGACGCGAACAGGTTCTGTCGTACGCTGCTCATCACCACCCATTCCGGCAGCCACGACGCCACGGCGATTTTTCCGTCGTTCTTCTCTTTGTACGCAGGCGTCTGCGGGAACGTGTTGCCGAACACCGCTTTCGTGACCCGGTTGGGGTAGGTGACCAGCAAATACTGCGTCAGGTAACCGCCCAGCGAACTGCCGACCACCACCGCGCTATCCACGTGCTCCTTGTCCAGCAGCGCAATAATGCCTTTTCCGAGCGCGGGCAGGTTATCGACCGGCGGGTAGGTGACGCTGATGACCCGGTAATCGCGGCTGAACGCGTTCATCTGCTGCCACCAGAAATCGTAGCCACCCGTCATGCCGTGCAGAAACAGCATGGTTTTCGGGCCGCTGCCCATCGCTAAATACGTCCAGTCGTAGCCCTGACTGTTCAGCGTCGAAGTGGGTAGTTTCCGAAACTGCGCCAGATTGGTGATCGGTTTCCGGTCTGCTCCCTCGTATAGGGAAACGGCATCTTTTTGAGGTGTTGGGTAGAGATAGACGGCCAAAGTCAGCAACAGGAGGGCAGGAAGGAGCCAGCGCAGGGATTTTTTCATGAATGGAGTTTAAGTAAAGTCGGGGAAGTACCGGAGCCGAAGATAGTACAACGCGTCACGAATCAAATCAGCCGCCATCATTCTCCGGTCTCATAAATGCGGGTTGTCTGTCAAACCGAGCAAGGCATCGATTTTCTGACGAACCGGAGAAAACGTGTAGTTTGCCGTCCTGTACTTTATTCCCCCATTCAGATGATCACCATTTGCATTGACACGAAAGACGACCGACTCCTGACGGTATCGTTTCCGCAGGACACCACCGGTAACGACCTGATTGGTGAAGTGCCCGGCCGTCGCTGGAGTTATTCACGCCGGTGCTGGACCGTTCCCAACACGCGCGAATCGGTCGTGAGGATCGGCCAGTTGTTCGGTAAAGACTACTGCCGGTTCGATGAAGCCGTAGTGCGGCTTTATAAGCCCACCGCTTCAGCCGTAGAAATCGAGCAAGCCACGAATCCGGCCTGGCCACCGAAAAATAAGCAATCGACCGGGTCGTCGGACCGCCGTAAGTCATTTCGGTATGCTCCGCCCATGCGGGCGTATGACCGGCACCCCGTTATCGTTGCCGTGTCGGATGCCATGCGGGTACAGAACTACAGTTTTAAAACGTTCAAAAACTACAAACAGGCCATCATTGCGCTTATCCAGTACGCCACGCCAAAATCACCCGATGCGCTTACCAAGGCTGACTACCAGAAATACCTGCTGTTCCTGATTGAACGGAAACGCCTGAGCAGTGCCACGGTAAATGTTCACATCAACGGGTGGAAGTTCTACCAGGAAAAAGTTCTGGGGCGCGACAAAATTCATTTCGACATCGCCATGCCCCGGCAAGCTATCAAATTGCCTATCGTCTACAGTGTTGCCGAAGTAATTGCTATTTTTAAGGCGACTACGAGCCTGAAATACCGGACTATTTTCAAGCTCGTTTACGCCACCGGTCTGCGGTTAAGTGAAGTTGCTCACCTGCGCCTGACCGACCTCGACCGGCATCGGCGGTTGATTACCATCCGGGGTGGGAAAGGTAAAAAAGACCGGATTGTGATGTTGACCGACAAACTCGAAGCGGTAATCGATCAGTATCTGAATGAGTACAAACCCAGTACTTTTCTGTTCGAGGAAGCCGGAAACGCTGAGCCATTACAGAACCGTACGATCCAGTTTGTATACAGCGACACGGTGCGTTTTGCTGGTATCCAAAAGAAAGGAGGCATCCATACGTTACGCCATTCGTTCGCTACCCATCTGCTGGAATCCGGTACTGATATTCGGTACATTCAGGCACTGCTGGGCCATGAAAGCATTCTGACCACCATGCGTTACACGCACGTAACGGCCGACAAGATCAGCATCCTCAAATCACCATTGGATGATCTGTAGTGCCGTGCCGTTTCAGTAATGGCCGCAGTTTCAACAGGCTGAAGAACTTGCTTTTCAGGATATATCCCTGCGTATAGCCGATCATGACCCGTTTGTTGCGTTGTACCCGGCCGCGTGAATCAAAACGATACAATTGTTTGTCATCGCCGAAAAAGTAGTCTGGATAGCCATCGATGTCCCAAACCCGTTGTATCGAAACCTGTACATACCGTTTAATCATTTCGCAAAGTCAACAGTTGGAAGTTATGTAACGAAATTGTTCCTTTATGATAGAGCTAACACAACAGCGGTTATTTAGTTAAGCGCAAAATCAAAAGTAACTGAAAATCAGCAAGATCACGTTAAGTGACTTTTCGCACAATAACATGTTGGGTGCCGGTTCAAGTGTTCCGGCATTCCATCGTTCGGGCGACAGGTGACACTTGGGCGTATTTGGGCTTTGGGTCGGCATTTCCGGGTTGCGGGCGACAGGGTGAACGCCCCGGTTGGGCAAGTAAAGTGAGTTAGGCAGGTCGCGGGCGACAATGGAAGCTTTTCAATAGACAATCAATGACAACACAGGAATACATTCGACAACTCAACAGTTTCAAACGTGACTTCGGTCATTATGCCCGCTACAATATTGAAAGCCCTCAACGAATTCAATCGGATATTCAGCAGGCTATCAATTTTTTGGAGGATGTCAAGGTAACGGGGGAACTCAAAAAGAGAGTTGTTCGGGCAATTGGTCAGCTACAGCAAGCTCTGCAAAATGCCCAAATTGTCAGCAGACAGATAAAGCCAGACCCTGCTGACAAAGATTTAGGTGCCATTATTGATGATGACTCTTTCTGGTATCAACAAGTAGTCGGAGCCGCCGAAGGTGCTATGGACACGGCGGTACACTATCTGGAAGATAGGGAATGAGCACTTGGTTCTTGAGTAGTAATGCTTTCAAGTCTGTCTCGTCATTGTAGCCTTGTCGAAACAAAATATATTGTTCAATCGGCCCTATGCAACATTTTAAGGAAATGACTCGCAGCTTGGTATCCAGAAAAAGAGAAAAGCAATCGCTGCCCTTGATTTGCAACATCGCATGAATGGCCCGTCCCCAATCATTCTGTAGCTTAAACCCTATGTCTTCCAGGACTCTGATAACTTGCTGATTCATGGTATCTCGGTTTTTAGTTCAGTGCAAACTAAAGACCAGCGAAAAACAAAGAAAAGGACGATAAAACGAGCCAGGCACGTCACCGGCGACAGGCAGCAGGCCGCACGGTGAGGTTTATCAGCCCAACCAAACAGGGGTGTAAATGTGCTACGCACATCAGCCCCTGTTGGCGTTGGGTGCGTGTCCATAAAGTGTCTGCATTTCCGGGTTGCGGGTGACAGGTTGCAGACCGCAGCGGTCAGACTTTTTGCTTGTTCGGCGGGTTCCGGTTGACATAGCAAACGCCCCAACAGGTCAGGTTTGGACAAGTTCGGCAAGTTACCTTCGTTAGTAGAATCGCCTATTAGACAGATTTTAGAACTTAGTTCGTCAGATTCCAATGTGATAATGAGCAACTGCGTACTTGAGAATTCGATTGTGAGGAAATCATTCATTTGTAAATAATTTTTCAATCAAATACATTAAACCATAAGGACATGGCCACTAAATTGTTAATGAATCGTCTTTGTTGTGATAAAACAACTGAAGATGGCGCAGACGAAGTTTATATCATCGTTACTGGTAAAAATTCAAATGGAGAGACTTTTTCTGTTCGATTTCCAGGAGAGAGCCAGCATATTGATATGAATGATGGGAGTCAACCCAACGATAACTCGGATGGTGACTCTCATTGCATTACTAATCGTATCTTATGTTCGGTTGATATTTTGCCTGGCCAATCATGGGATATAGTTGTATTAATTATGGAAGAAGACGGTGGTACCACCAAAACAGCCCAAGAAATAGGGGCAGCCATTTTGGATAATACAGGCAATCCAGCATCTATTGTTGTCGGCGAAATCTTAGGAGTTTTAACTGCATTAGGGGTGTATAGAGAAGATACTGACGACTATATAGGTTCGTTCGCTATGCACGCATCTAATGACAGTGACGGACAAGTAAGGAATTCGTACAGGCCAATAGATCGAGCTCGCGTTACACTAATGGCCCCCGAAGCTTCTCGTCAAGTTCAATTCCGATTTGATGGTGATGGTTCAGACTATGTTGGAGACTTTCAGTTTATACTTTAGCGGATAGATGGAAAGTCTTAAAAGAATCATGCTCAAATATTGGCCCGTATTTCTGCTTGTTGGTCTTTTTTTGTTTTTCTTTCATAAGATGTTTATATCTCAAGTGAAGGATCAGTCAAGTCCCGAAGTGACTGTCGATAGTTCGGCCTTACCCCATACTAATCTTAGTGGACTTACCCAACGACCATCAAATTCACACCAGAAAACTGGAATTGAAGAAATATTTGAAGGTTTAGATAAAGATGAAGACACGACAAGCAGTGATCTAAAAGCAGCTATTTCGAAGTTATTTAAAGCAAAGGTCGCTTTCGCAATCCAAGACACGACGGTTCTTACTGGTAGAGAATTTCCAGTAAAACTAGTTCTTGAACCTTTCGGTATTTCTAAAAATTTTAAAACTGAATTACAAAAAGAACTGAACGCGATTAGTGGCCCTCATAAACCCAAAGTGCTTGTTGATACGATTCATTACTCAGGCGTTATGGAAGCAAAATTAAGTACGCAACTCACATTTAAGTTAATGAATGAACCCAGCAAAAAATTAATAAATCCCTTGGCAACTACAACTTGGAATTGGCTCATAACACCTAAAGAACCAGGCACTTACTACATCTTCCTTGATTTACTAGCTTATGTAAAACTACATGGAACTGAAACCCCTATTGCCATTCAGTCTTGGCAACCTGTCATCACTGTAAACGTGACTACATGGGATAAATTTTGGAATTATTTTGAGACGGCTGAGGGCAAAACAGAAATCATTACTAAATTCTTATCATTCTTAATGAGTAGTGGAGGATTATATGGTTTTATTCTGTTTCTAAAAAAGCTAAAAAGTAAAAATGAAACTCCTTGAAAAATTCTTATGGCAAAAGTACTTGTAACACAATATGCAGTTTCTTGGAATCCAGTGACTAACCAAGGACAAATACTTGTCTCCGTTGGGGGCGGGCCTCCCAGTCCAGTTCCAGTAAATTCCTTAGAAGAATTTATTGTGGTAATGCTGATGCTGGGTAAAAGTGGGGTTCTTTTTGATACACAGACAAAAGAGTTAGACATTCCCTTCCGTCCAGTAGGCACTTAGTACAGTCTCCTACTTTCAGCAGGTTAGATGCCTTTCATAAGGGTCAGTGCAACGTAAAGCACATCATTGTTCGCTCCGCATAGGCAACTTGTCGGGCGACAGGCAGCAGGCCGCGAGGTCAGACCGACAGCCCAACCGGCCATGTGTGTAAAGGCTCCCTACGGTCGCCATCAGCACATGGGGTCGTTGGGTGCCGGTTCAAGTGTTCCGGCATTCCATCGTTCGGGCGACAGGTGACACTTGGGCGTATTTGGGCTTTGGGTCGGCATTTCCGGGTTGCGGGCGACAGGGT
>JBBQLG010000159.1:0-13406 GCA_038327655.1 Cytophagales bacterium | reverse complement strand
AAATATTGATTATGAGACTGTTGAATACTATCATTTCAGAAGCAACGGCGTTTTCTCTGAAAGATTATTTGATCAATCAACGAACTCTACGGGATGCTAATGACCGGTTGAGCGAACTGACCGGCATCATCGATTTCTTTTCAACCGAAAGTGACTGGCAACAGGCAATAAGCGAACTGGCCGAAACACAAAGTGAAGTAGAAGAGCATAACGCCATTGAGTACGGCGATTTTCAGACGAATGAATCGCTGGCGATGCGTGTATGCGCCGTATTAGCTACCGATGGCTACTGCCCGACCATACTTGTAGAGCCGACTTGCGGACAGGGGAATTTTATCGTAGCCGCGCTCCGATGCTTTGGTACAATTCAGGTTGTTTATGCTGTGGAGATTCATAAACCGTATTTATATCAATGCAAGTTTAACTTATTGACTTATTTTGCAGAAAACCCAACTGTGTCCAGGCCAGTAATTCACCTGTTGCATCAGAGCATATTCGATGCCGATTTTAGTCCTTTAATTTGCAATAATACTTCAGATGAATTATTGATTCTGGGGAACCCGCCCTGGGTCATGAATGCTACGCTGGGTGCTATGACATCGGGTAACTTGCCTGTAAAAAGTAATTTCAAGCAGCATACCGGTCTTGATGCAATGACAGGCAAAAGTAATTTTGATATTGCTGAATTCATTACAATTCAGCTCTTAACTCAATTTCAGAAACAGCGTGGGTATCTGGCTCTGTTGGTTAAAAACTCAGTTATTAAGAATATTATCTACGATCAAGCAAGTCGGCCTTTTAACATTAGTAATAGTCAAAAAAGAGTGATAGACACGAAAAAGGAATTTAACGTGTCCGTCGATGCTGCTTTATTTTCGACAACCCTAAATACTCAACCAAGTTTAACCTGTGATGAATCGGTTCTCGCCGACAGGCAGGGAATATCTAATAAGTTTGGCTGGATTAACCAAAAGTTTGTTTCCAATGAGTTATTATATTATCGGTTCGCTAAATACGATGATATATGCTGTTATGAGTGGCGGCAGGGCATTAAACACGATTGCTCTGCGGTAATGGAACTGGAGCGGACAGCAAATGGCTATTCCAGTATTGTTCAATCAACTATTTTGGTTGAAAATGATTTAGTTTATGCACTCTATAAAAGTTCAGACTTACAAAAACCTGTTGTTGACAGTCCCCGGAAGTTTACATTTATAACTCAACAGCGGGTTGGGGCAGATACAGGCTACTTGAAAGGTAATTACCCCAAAACGTATTACTATCTGAATCAATACCGTACCCGTTTTGATGCCCGTAAATCGAGTATTTACCGGGGTAAGCCACCATTTAGTATTTTTGGTGTAGGCGATTATTCGTTCAAACCGTATAAGGTAGCAATCTCCGGACTTTATAAAGTGGCTCGGTTTGCATTGGTTCTACCTGTAGATGATAAACCATCTATGTTGGATGATACATGCTACTTTCTGGGTTTTGACGATATTATCGAAGCGATTTTTACATTCGCAGTGTTAAACCACGAGACTACTCGTAGTTTATTACAGGTTATCACATTCGGCGATGCAAAGCGGGTGTACACCAAAGATGTTTTGATGCGTATAGATATAATGGCTATAGCTCTTTCAATGACGTTTACTGACGTAATCGCTTTATGTCCAGTTCACTTGAAGCACTTCGTTGTCTTGGAGGACTGGAAGCAATTTCAAAGCTATAAACGTGAACAAAAGAAACATGTGGAACGACAATTATCCTTATTCTAATATGTGGGTTTATGTGGGTTATGGCCATTGTACGTTGTAATTCTTTATATACACCCATCCTACTGTTCGGGTGTAGTTGACATGGTCTCCATCCGGCGAAAAACCGGAATTACCCGTCTGTTCGTGAATCATTTCGTAAATTCCACGTTTTTCAGGGGAGATAATCCTGCGTACTCATGATTGAAAGACCCCTTACCGACTGGATGCCGCTGACGATGGACGAAGTCCAGAAACGAGGCTGGGATGAAGTGGACATCGTACTGGTATCCGGCGATGCCTACGTCGATCACCCCGCCTTTGGCACCGCCGTAATTGGCCGCATCATGGAAAGCGAAGGCTTCCGGGTGGCTATTATCGCCCAGCCCAACTGGCGGGATGACCTGCGCGACTTCAGGAAGTTTGGCAAACCCAAATACTTTTTTGGCGTCACGGCGGGGTGCATGGACTCGATGGTGAACCACTACACGGCCAACAAACGCCTGCGGTCCAACGACTCCTACACCCCCGGCGGTGAAGCGGGTTTCCGGCCCGACTACGCCAGCATTGTCTATACCAAGATTCTGAAAGAAATTTACCCCGACGTGCCGGTGCTGCTTGGCGGTATCGAAGCCTCGTTGCGCCGGGTGACGCACTACGACTACTGGCAGGACCGGTTGATGCCGTCGATTTTGGTCGATGCCGGGGCCGATATGCTGGTGTACGGCATGGGTGAGCAACCCCTGCGCGAAATTTTGCGGCTGGCGCGGCAGAATGTGCCGTTTTCGTCGATGCGAAACATCAATCAGGTCGCTTTTCTGCACGATGCCAACACGCCCCTCGGCGACTTTAACGGCTGGAGTTCGGTTGAACTGGCGAGCCACGAGACGTGCCTGAACGATAAAATCAAGTACGCGTCCAACTTCAAAATCGTCGAAGTGGAGTCGAACAAGTGGCAGGCCAACCGGATTTTGCAGAAAGTAGGCGACAAGGTGCTGGTGATTAATCCGCCGTTTAAGACGATGGAGGAGGCCGAAATCGACAAGTCGTTCGATTTGCCCTACACGCGGATGCCTCATCCGAAGTACAAAAAGCGGGGTCCGATACCGGCCTACGAAATGATTAAATTCTCGGTCAACATGCACCGGGGCTGTTTTGGCGGCTGTAGCTTTTGTACCATTTCGGCGCATCAGGGCAAATTTGTGGCCTCCCGGAGCGAAAAATCGGTGCTGAAAGAAGTAGACGAAATCACGAAGCACCCCGAGTTCAAGGGCTACATTTCGGATCTGGGCGGGCCGTCGGCCAACATGTATAAGATGAAGGGCAAAGACGAGTCGATCTGCGCCCGCTGCCAAAGCCCAAGCTGCATTCACCCGGTGATCTGCTCGAACCTCGACACGTCGCACAAGCCGATGACGGAAATCTACCGCAAGGTCGATGCGCACCCGGACATCAAAAAGGCGTTTGTCGGCTCCGGGGTGCGGTATGATCTGCTGGTTGATGATTTCAACAAGAACAATCAGGACGGCAACCACGACGAATACATGGAGCAGTTGGTGACGCGCCACGTATCGGGCCGGTTGAAGGTCGCGCCGGAGCATACCTCGGACGATACGCTGCGGGTGATGCGGAAGCCGTCGTTCAAATATTTCAAGCTGTTTAAGCAGAAGTACGATAAGATTCAGGAGAAGTACGGTCTGCGGCAACCGCTGATTCCGTACTTTATTTCGTCGCACCCCGGCTGTGAGGAGCAGGACATGGCCAACCTCGCGGCCGAAACCAAGGACCTCGGTTTCCAGCTTGAGCAGGTGCAGGATTTTACGCCCACACCCATGACGGTGGCCGAAGTGATCTATTACACCGGTGTTCACCCGTACACGCTGAAGCCGGTGAAAACGGCCAAAACCCGCGAGGAGAAACAGGCGCAGAACAATTACTTTTTCTGGTACAAGCCCGAATACAAAAACTGGATTCGGAACCGGCTCACCAAACTCAACCGCCCGGATCTGGTGGAGCGGCTGCTGGGCAGTGCCAAGAAAGAATACACCGGCCGACCCCGGCCTACGGGTAATAATCCGGGTAAGAAAAAACGATAGCCCTTCGTCGCCACCGGTTTACTTGGTGGCGACGGGCATTTCTTTGGTTTCCCCGAAGATGTATTTACCGAACCACTCCCAGTTGTGCCAGGTCGCTGCGAGCCGCTCTTTGGGCTTGGTGATGCCGTGGCCAAAGCCTTTGTAAACCACCAACTTCGCCGGAACGCCCACGTCCTTCAGCCCCTGCAATAACTCATAGGCATTGGCAATCGGCACCCGCCGATCGAGTTCGCCGTGCTGAATAAGGGTGGGCGTTTTCGCGTTGCGGATGGTCGTCATGGGGCTGGTTTTCTGGTAAATAGCCATATCCTGCCAGGGTGTAGCGCCCAAATATTGCCGGGTGAAGGGGTGAATATCGGTGCTGACGTAGTACGTTACCCAGTTGGAAATGCCCGCGCCAACCGAAATAGCCTTGAACCGGTCGGTATTTGTCGTCAGGAACGCCGAGATGTAGCCGCCCTGACTCCAGCCCATGCACCCCATCCGCGTTGGATCAATCATGCCGCGCTTCTCGAGTTCGTCAACGCCCGACATCACATCCCACATGTCGCCAATGCCTAAGTTCCGCCCGTTCAGCGACCGGAACTTCTCGCCGTATCCGGCCGACCCCCGGTAGTTGGGCCGCAATACCAACGCCCCCTTTTCGAGCCATTGCAGCACCGGATACACCGAGCCGGGCACGGGATTAGGCACGTCGACACCCGTTGGCCCACCGTGAATCATGACTAACAGCGGGTATTTTTTGGTCGGGTCGTAGTTTTTGGGTTTGTGCAGAATGCCTTCTATTTCAGCACCGTCTTTGCTTTTCCAACGAATTACCTCACTCTGGGCAATGGGCCACGTCTCAATTTGCCGGGTCATCGTGGTAAGCTGCTCTGGTTTGGCCCCGGCCAGATTACTCCTGAAAATTTCGCTCAGCGTGCTGCCCGACGACGCCACAAATGCCAGTTGGCGACCATCTTTCGAGAACGTAGCGCCCCCCATTAAGTCGGGCAGACCGGCAACCATACGCATTTGCCCCGATGCCGGATCGAGCCGGTAGAGGTGGCGTTTGGTTTTCTGGTAAGCCAGCACGAAAATGCCTTCGGGTGTCCAGACCGGGTTATTCAGGTTTTCGTCGAAATCACCGGCTAATCGCTGGGGCTGGGCACCGGGCGCAATGGCAAGCCGGAAAATGCGGTCGTTCTTGAAAAAATAGGCAACAGAGTCGTCGGCACTGGTCGTGTAGATAATTGACTTGGAGTCGGGTGACCAGGCGGAGAAGAAATCACCTAAGGGTGATTTTACGATGGTTTTTGCCTGGCGTGTGGCCACGTCCAGCAGGGCAATATCCGATCCCCGCGCACTATTGATGAGCGGGTTTACCTGAAAACTGTAGGCGATGTGCGTACCATCCGGCGACCAGTTGAACGTCGTCACCGTAAAGCTGCCATCCGTCAGGCGGGTCGCTTTGGGTAGTCCGGGGCAATCGGCCGTTTTGGTTGAGTCATTACAGGGTACCTCGCCGGGGGCGGGCATCAGATCGGGCTGGAACGCCACGAGCCAGAGGTGGGTGAGGTCGAACTCTTCGTCATCGACGGCCCAGCTACCATACTGTTCTTTGCGGTTTTTGAGCCGTTTACTTTCCGCATCATTCCGGGCAAAGGCGATCTGCGTACCATCCGGCGACCACTCGAACGCGGTGATGGCTTCACTTTCTTTGGTAACGGCCTGTGCTTCGCCCCCGGCCACCCGGATCACCTGAATCTGTGCTTTGCTGCCCCGGTCGGCCAGAAACGCCAGCCACCGGCCATCGGGGGACCATTTGGGTTCGGTGCTGCTGCCTTTGGGCGTTCGGGTGAGCTGAAACGCAACGTCGCCGGGTCGGGCCAGCCAGATTTCGGTGTCGTAACTGTTCTCCTTCCAATCGACCGACCGCACCGTGTACGCCACCTGCCGCCCGTCGGGGGAGATGACCGGACTGCCCGCCTGCCGCAGCGAAATAACATCCTCAAAACGAACACTGGCCCCCGATTGAGCGTGGGCAACCAAGCTGCCGACTATATAAATCAGACCTGACAGAAACGTAAACCGGTTTTTCATGAAGTGGCTCTGGAGAGGGATAAATAGATGGAATGGCACCAATATAACCGGGAAACGCCTGATTTACAACCATCCGCTGGCGGGCTGAAAGTAGAATAACGGACCGGCTGGTTTTTAGAGTGAGCAGCAAGCCAAAGCTGTATCCCGTTCGTCAAACCCGCATGTGCCAAGTCAACACCACGCTCAACCCCGCTGATTTATCGCCCAAACTCCGGCGATTCTGGGCACTTTCGGCGCAGAAAATTCAGCTAATCGAGCGGCAGTATAACCCCGCTAACGGCTCCCCCGTGTTTACGGTGCAGGGCCGCTACACCACGCGGGGCTGGACCGAATGGACGCAGGGGTTTCAGATTGGTTCGGCCATTCTCCAGTTCGACGCCACCGGCGACACCGAGTTTCTGGACATGGGCCGTCGGCAAACGCTCGCCGTTATGGCTCCGCACGTCAGCCACGCGGGGGTACACGACCACGGGTTCAACAACGTCAGTACCTACGGCAACCTGCTGCGTCTCATGCGGGAGGGGAAAACGCCGTTCAACGAATGGGAAGCCCATTTTTACGCATTAGCCCTCAGCATTTCGGGCGCCGTACAGGCCAATCGCTGGACACCCATTCGGACCGGCAGGCCGGACGCACCGGGCTGCGGATTCATCTATTCGTTCAATGGCCCGCACTCGCTTTTTGTTGATACCATCCGGTCGTGCCGGTCGCTGATAGTCAGTCATTTGCTCGACCATACGTTTCGGGGCGAAGGCGACGTATGCATCAACCTGCTCGAACGGGCACTGGGCCATATAACCGCCACCGCTGATTTTTCGGTGTACTACGGCGACGGGCGGGATAGCTATGACATGTGGGGACGCACGGCCCACGAAAGCATTTTCAACGTCAACGATGGGCAGTACCGCTGTCCGAATGCGCAGCAGGGCTACAGCGGTTTCAGCACCTGGACGCGCGGGCTGGCCTGGGCCATGTGCGGCTTTGCCGAAGAACTCGAAGCCTTGGCTGTCATCCCGGACGATCAGTTGGCCGGTTTTGGCGGGCGTAAACCCCTCGAAGCGATGATGCTCCGGGCGGCCCGCGCTACCTGCGATTTTTACCTTGCCAATACGCCCGCCGACGGCATTCCATACTGGGACACCGGTGCGCCGAACCTCTATAAAATGGGCGATTACCTCAGTCGGCCCGCCGATCCCTTCAACGCCCACGAACCCGTCGACAGCTCGGCAGCCGCCATTGCCGCGCAGGGATTGTTGCGGCTCGGGCATTACCTCATGCATTCAGCAAACCGGCCAATCGACGGCGACGACGGACAAAAATCGGGTGAAACGTACTGGCAGGCCGGTTTGACGGTACTGGATACGCTGTTGCAGGAACCGTATCTGAGCACTGACCCCACGCATCAAGGGTTGCTGCTGCATTCGATTTACCACCGGCCCAACGGCTGGGATTACATACCTAACGGCAGTGCCATTCCGTACGGCGAGTCGAGCATGTGGGGCGACTACCACATCCGGGAAGCCGCCCTGTACGTGCAGCGCATCATCGACGGGGCACAGTATTACACCTTTTTCAATACCCTTACCGGCAACCATCTGACTGCCAGTCATCAGACGGCTGCCCTCCGTTCCACCGAACCGTATAGCCAATTATGAGCGGGAAATACAAACCGAAATACGCCCGGATAGCCCAGCTAAAGACGGCTGCGGATTTTAGCCAGTACCTGCAAACGAACGGGGTTGATCTGGCTTTTGACGAGTCGTTGCTGCCGCCCGGCGAAAGCCCGTTTAACCGGTCCATTCCGCTGAAATCGGGCAAAACGATTGGTAACAGCCTGTGTATTTTACCGATGGAAGGATGGGACGGCACACCGGACGGAAAACCGTCGGCCTTTACCCGAAATCGTTGGGTGAAATTTGCCGAAAGCGGGGCTAAACTCCTCTTCGGCTGTGAGGCCGTAGCGGTCTGTCACGACGGAAAGGCCAACCCGAATCAGTTGGTGCTTAACCGCGAAAACCTGGCCGATTTCATCAGCCTCCGGCAACTGGTCCTCGATAAACATACTGAAGCGTTTGGCAACACAGACGACCTGGTAATCGGGTTGCAACTCACCCATTCGGGCCGGTTTTGTAAGCCCAACAGCCACACGCGGTTTGAATCGAAGATCCTGTACGCGCATCCGTTCCTGAATCAGCGGTTTGGGCTGTCGGCCGATTATCCCGCGCTAACCGACGAAGAAATTGATACCATTGTCGGTCAGTACATCGACGCGGCTGTGCTGGCGCAGACCGCCGGTTTTGATTTCGTGGACCTGAAACACTGCCACGGCTATCTGGGCCACGAGTTTTTGAGCGCGGTAGACCGGGCGGGAAAGTACGGCGGCAGTTTTGTCAACCGCACCCGGTTTTTGCGCAACATCGTCAATGGTATCCGGCAGACGGCACCCGGTCTGGAGATGGGCATCCGGTTGAGTGCATTCGATTTGCTGCCCTTCAAAAAAGGCCCAAACGACATAGGCGAACCCGAACTTGCCGACGTGTATCCGTTCGCTTTTGGTGGTCAGCCAACGGGGCTATCGCTTGATCTGGACGAGCCAAAAGCGTTTCTGGACTTGGCGCAGTCGCTGGGTATTCAGTTGATCTGCGTCACCGGCGGAAGTCCCTATTATAATCCTCATCTGATGCGTCCCGCCCTGTTTCCACCGTCGGACGGCTACCTGCCGCCCGAAGATCCGCTGTTGGGCGTGAAGCGGCAAATCGACGTGACGGCCGAACTGAAACGGGCCTTTCCCGAACTGGTGATCGTCGGGTCGGGCTACTCGTATTTGCAGGAATGGCTACCCAACGTGGCGCAGTACGTCCTGCGAAACGGCCTGGCCGACAGCGTGGGGTTCGGGCGGATGGTGCTGTCGTATCCAACCATGCCCGCCGATATGGTAGCCGGTCGTTCGCTGACCCGCAACCTGATTTGCCGGACATTTTCGGACTGCACCACCGCTCCCCGCAACGGCCTGGTATCGGGTTGCTACCCGCTGGACCTGCTGTATAAAAAACTGCCCGAAGCCGAGCGGTTAAAGGCCATCAAAGAAACGCTGTGACACCAACCGAACACCCGCGACAGCGCAGGGGAGTAGCCCTGATTACCGGCGGCAGTCGGGGCATTGGCCTGGGCATTGCCGAACACCTGGCCCGCATCGGGTTTGATCTGGTTATCAACGGCATCCGCGAAGAAACGGCGGTAGCAGGGGTGCTGGAACACTTGCGAACGTTGGGTGCCGAAGTGCTGTATTGTTCCGGCAGCATTGCCGATGCCGACGCACGGGCGACCATGCTGAGCAGGATCAAAGCGCATTACGGACAACTGAATCTGCTGGTCAATAACGCGGGCATTGCACCTGCTGTTCGGGCCGATATTCTGGATGCGACCGAAGCAAGTTTCGATCAGGTGCTGAACACAAACCTGAAAGGCCCGTACTTTCTGACGCAGGCAGTGGCTAACTGGATGATTCAGCAGAAAGCGGAGAGGGTTGATTTTCAGGCGTCTATCATTAACATCTCGTCGGTTTCGGCCACCGTTGCGTCCGTTAACCGGGGCGAATATTGTATTTCGAAAGCGGGCCTGAGCATGGCGACGCAGTTGTTTGCCGTGCGGCTGGGGGCATTGGGAATTCCGGTGTATGAAGTGCGGCCGGGCCTCATTAAAACCGACATGACGGCAGGGGTATCGGCCAGATACGATCAGCTCATCGCCGACGGGCTGACCGTGCAACCGCGCTGGGGGTTGCCCGACGACGTAGGCCGGGCCGTGGCTGCGATTGCCGGGGGCGGTTTTCCGTACTCGACCGGGCAGGTATTTATGATTGACGGCGGCCTGACCCTGGCTCGGCTTTGATGATAAGTGCTCCGGCTCATTCAGGGCTGGCTGTTGCTGTTCGTGGTGTAAGGCAGTATAACCTTGATCGTTAGACGTTTCAGAGAAATTACGAATCACAAACTACAAACTAACCATAAACCCTTTACAACGATGGAAAATACCCCTGTTTCCCGGCGAAAATTCATCCAGACCGCTGCGGTTGGTACGGCGGTGCTGGGCCTGCCCACGATTATTCCGAGCCGGGCCTTTGGAGCCAACGACCGGATGCGCGTAGCCGTTATCGGCATCAACGGACGCGGTAAAGACCACATCGCCGGTTTCTCGAAGCTGGAGAACGTCGAGGTAGCAACCCTGTGCGACGTGGATGACGTGGTGCTGCAAAAAACGGCCGGTGAGTTCGAGACCAAGTACAACCGGAAGGTGAAAACTGAAGGAGACATGCGACGGGTGTACGACGATAAGGACATCGACGCCGTGAGCATTGCTACCCCGAATCACTGGCACGCGCTGGCGGCTATCTGGGCGTGTCAGGCGGGTAAGGATGTGTACGTTGAGAAACCGGCCTGCCACAACCTCTACGAAGGGCGTAAATTAGTCGAAGCGGCTACTAAATACAACCGGATTGTGCAGCATGGCGTCCAGTTACGGAGTTCGGTCGCCATTCAGGAAGCGATTCAGCACCTGCGCGACGGGCTGATTGGCAAGGTGTACATGGCGCGTGGCACCGTGTATAAGTGGCGGGCCGACATTGGCAACCTCGGCAATTCGCCCGTGCCGCAGGGGCTGAACTGGGATTTGTGGCAGGGTCCGGCGCAGGCCCGGCCCTTCAGTAAAAACTATGTGCATTACAACTGGCACTGGTTCTGGGACTACGGCAACGGCGACATTGGCAATCAGGGCATCCACGAAACGGACCTATGCATGTGGGGCTTGGATGTGGGCCTGCCCGAAGTGATTACCTCGGCGGGGGGCAAGTTTCTGTGGAATGACTGCAAGGAAACGCCCGAAGTGCTGACCTCGACGTACCACTATCCGAAGCAGGGCAAGATCATCGAATTTGAGGTGCGGCCCTGGATGACGAACAAGGAAGATGGCGTCGAAGTTGGTAATATTTTTTACGGCGACAAGGGCTACATGGTCATCAACGGCTATTCGGATTACAAAACGTACCTCGGCCGCAACCGCGAACCCGGCCCTGCGCGGAATGCGGGGGGCGACCACTACAAAAACTTCACGGATGCCGCGCGGGCCAAAGACAAGAAGATGCTGAACGGCCCCGTCGAAACGGCGTACATGGCGGCTTCGCTGGCGCACCTCGGCAACATTGCCTACCGGCTGGGCCGCACCCTGAATTTTGATCCGCAGAAGGAAATGTTCGTGGGCGATAAAGAAGCCAATGCCATGCTCACCCGTAAATACCGCGCACCTTACCTTGTTCCGACTACCGTTTAAACGAACCCCCATTCGCTGTGTGTCATTGAATAGTCATTGATAGTCAATGGGTTGCTATAACGGCCATATGACTATTCGATGATGCGCAGCGAATGAATACTGAATGACAATGAATAACCCAATGGTACTTGACTCACCCCCCAAAACCACCGTACAGTACCTGATTCAGCTTCCCGTTCTGGTTGCTGCCCTCGGCTATTTTGTGGACATGTACGACCTGTTTCTGTTCAGCATCGTTCGGGTGCCCAGCCTGAAAGCCCTCGGCGTAACCGGCGACCAACTCCTGCCCCAGGGCGTTTTTCTGCTCAACATGCAGTTGGTGGGTTTGCTGATCGGGGGCGTATTGTGGGGCATTCTGGGGGATAAACGGGGACGGTTGTCGGTGCTGTTCGGGTCCATTCTGCTGTATTCAATCGCCAACATTGCCAACGGCATGGTCACGAACATGACGCAATACGCCGTTCTACGCTTTGTTGCGGGCGTCGGGCTGGCGGGTGAGCTGGGTGCGGGCATCACCTTAGTAGCCGAAATTCTGCCCCGGAAACTGCGCGGGTACGGCTCGGTGCTGGTCGCGACGATGGGCGTGCTGGGGGGTATTCTGGCTTATTTCGTGGCGGATCTGTTCGCCTGGCGGATGTCGTATTACGTGGGGGGCGGGTTAGGGTTGCTGTTGCTCATACTGCGGGTAAACGTCTTTGAATCAGGGCTTTTCGTGAATCTCAAACAGCGGAACGTGGCGCGGGGCAACATCCTGAGCCTGCTGACCAACCCCGAACGCCTGCGCAAATATGCCTTAGCCATTGTGACGGGCGTACCGCTGTGGTTTGTGGTGGGCATTCTGATTACGTTTTCGCCGGAGTTTGGGTTACACGCCGGACTGGCTGAACCCATCGTGGCGGGGAAGGCGGTGATGCTGGCGTTTACCGGCCAAACCCTCGGCGACATTGTGAGCGGCCTGTTGAGTCAGCGACTGCAAAGCCGCAAAAAGGCCATCCGGGTGTTCATGCTCCTGTCGTTTTCGGTGATGGTCATTTACCTGCTGTTCCCCATCCGCGACACGGGTCAGTTTTATTTTCTTTGCGTCTGTCTGGGCTTTTGCAACGGCTACTGGACGCTCTTTATCATCATGGCCGCCGAACTCTTCGGCACAAACCTCCGCGCCACCGTAGCGACATCGGTCCCCAATTTTGTGCGGGGGGCGACCGTGCCGCTCACCTCACTGTTTGTCCTGCTGAAACCCGTTATGGGCCTGACCTACGGTGCGCTGCTCATCGGGGCCGTCATCGTCTCCTGTTCGTTGCTGGCCCTGCATTTTCTGGAGGAAACCTTCACCAAAGACTTAGACTACGTGGAGGTGTAAAAACAGAGTAATAGCCGTTTACTTATTCGGCTGACAAAATGTTTGGTAGTATAATTTCTAATCGGTTTATTGTACAACCGAACCGGTACACAGAGTATTTCTCAGATGATTGTCAAGATGCAACGAATTGATTATCAATAAGAAGTAGTTCCGCGGATTCGTGTACTTGTTCCTGTTGGGCGTTCTCCCAACGTTCGCTATCGCGTTCCCCGCGCTATTGCCGTTTGGTATCCGGCAGCCTGCTTGTTTTAGCGTAACCAGTGGGAAGTAGGAGAGTGGGTAAGGCTTGGCTACGGTGTGTGAGGGAGCGGGGCATCCGGCGAGAGAGTTTAATGGTAAGTCAGGTTGAGGAGGGATGCTGCTGATATGGCTGAAGATCTGACTTGGAAGCGAACAATTATAGAATAAAGATAGTCTTTCGTATTTTCTTTCTACCTTCGAATTAGGTTAATACTAACCATTCGAACTTCGAAAAAGCTGAACCTACGAACTATGTCTATTCAGATAATAAAAATCACTAAAGACCAAGCAGACAAAATACGTCTGATAGATGAGGGCCAGTTTGCTGATCTAAAGGCGAAGGAGATTGCCCCTAGAGATTTAACCAACGCTATATCTGCCTTTGCCAATGCAGATGGGGGAGATTTATATGGTACTCTGACAATTCTTGTGGTTAACTTAAAAAATGCAGGAAACCGATTTTTACGAACAGCTTTTAGCCTTGCCTGATTTGCAGGTTCAGCGCGTCGAGTACACCGCTACACGCATCACCTTGTTTTGCCAACTCGA